>DATFXD010000434.1:0-10447 GCA_035258605.1 Hyphomicrobiaceae bacterium
AGGCCAGCTTGCGTACTGCTGGGCGAACCAATTGCAGCGTGGATATTGTGCGAGGCAGAGCCGCAAGTCACCCTTCCCTTGACGGGGAGGGTCGGCGCGCCCCTTGGTGCGCCGGGGTTGGGTGAGTGGCACGGCGCTACTGGCCGGTGGCGGCGCGCCGGATCTTGTCCACGTGCTCGGCCAGCACTTTCGGGATGTCCTCGCGCTTGCCGGAGAGCGCCGCGATCGCCATGTCGGAGTACGCCTTGTGCACTGCCGGCCATTCGGCGAAGTAGTAGGCCGAGTGCGTGATCGGCGTCTGCTCGAACACGGCGTGCTGGAGGGCGGCGAAGTCCTTGTCGTCGGCGGCGAGCTTCGGCCACAGCTTGATGTTGGGCGGCGGGCCGCCGGTCTTCTTCCACATCTCGATCTGTCCGGCCTCGTCGCTCATCATCCCGGACAGCATGTCCTTGGCCAGCTGCTTGCGATCCGCCGGGGCGCCCTTCGGGATCGCCCAGCCCCAGACCTCGTTCCAGGACGTCGGCTTCTGCGCCCGCGGGCCGACCGGGAAGGGTGCCATGCCGATCTTGCCGACGATCTTCGACCGTTTGGGGTCGTTGAACTCGCCGAAATGAGTCGAGTCGACGAGCGTGAAAGCGGCTTCGCCCGCCATGAAAATGGCATTGGCCTCGTTGCGGCCATAGGCGGTCATGCCCGGCGGACTGATCTTGTGGGTATTGATTGCGTCCCACCAGTACTCGACGATCTCGCGATGGCAGGGCTCGGTGATCGCCGGCTCGAATTTTGCCGCCTTGATCTTGTCGTTGTCGCGCTCCAGCAGCGGCTTCAGGATGTCACACTGATTGGCCCACATGGTCCACCAGAAGCTGAACCAGGTGTTGTTCATGGTCATGCCGCCGACGTAGCCCCACTTGACCTTGCCCTCCTTCTGCAAGCGCTGGCTGACCGTGACCAGCTCGTCGAAGGTTTTGGGCACCTGGTCGGGCTGCAATAGATCGCTGCGATAGAAGAAGGTGCCGACGGTGTGCGCCATTGGAACCACCGTCAGTTTCTTGTCGTCGTTCCAGAACGCGAGCAGCGGCCATTGATCGACGGTATCCAAGCCCTTGATGTCGTCGGTGGGCTCGACCCATTTCTTCCACAGCTGACCCCAGTCGTCGTTGTGCCAGATCATATCGAACTGATCCGCACCCGAGGTCAGCGTGGCGGTGACCTTCTCCATGAACACGCTATAGGCCATCGGCACGCGCGTCAGCTTGACGTTGTTGGCCTTGGCCCATTTGTCCATCATGTCGAGGGAGGCGTCCTGGATCGGGTTCTTCATGTACCCGACCTTGATTTCGCGCTCCTGGGCGATACCGGCACCGCTGGCGGCGAACAGGGCGCCGACGGCAAAGGCGATGCTGACGGCTCGCTTCCAGATGCCGCCGCGCGGCAACAGGTGACCTTGCATGTGCTGGGGTTCCTCCGCTTGGCGCCCGACCTTTGCCGAACGCACCCTTTTTTTATGAGAGGCGATGTTAGCGCCTTCCCCGGCGGGCATCCAGCCGGTTCGCTGATTGGGGATGAGCCCCACTTCCGGCGCCGCCGTCTCGGGCTATGATGGGCACCGGCGCTGCCGCGCGCAGCGCCAGCCCCGGCCGCGGTCTGAGACGAGGTTGGCACGATGCCCACGACGCTGTTTATCGATTCCACGCCCGATATCGACCGGCTCTGGCAGCGCGTGGTGCGGCCGGGCGACCCGGCGATCGCCATCAACCTGGGGCCGGTGGCGAAGGCTGATATTCCCGGCCTGGTCGCCGCCTACGACACCGCCATCGTCGATGCCACCTATTTCGACCGGGCCACGCTTGAGCGCTGCCCTGAGCTCAAGCACATCGTCTTTCTCGGTACCGGCGCCGGCAGCTTCATCGACCTTGCCGCCGCCGCCGACGTCGGCATCAAGGTGTCCACCATCAAGGGCTACGGCGACACCGCCGTGGCCGAGCACGCCATGACGCTCGTGTTCGCGGCGGCGCGCAACCTCGCCAGCATGCACACGATCATGCGCGCCGGCGGCTGGCAGGTGATGCAGGGGATCGAGCTCAAGGGCAAGACCTTGGGCCTCGTCGGCCTGGGCGGCATCGGCCGCGAAATGGCGCGCATCGGCGCCGGCGTCGGGCTCAATGTCATCGCCTTCAACCGCTCGGCCGTCGCCGACGCGCCGGTGCCGATGCTGCCGCTCGAGGAGGTGTTGGCGCGATCGGATGTGGTGAGCCTGCACCTGGCGCTCAACGACGCCACCCGCGGCCTCTTTGATCGCGCCCGGCTCGAGCGCATGAAACCGGGCGCCATCCTGGTCAATACCGCGCGCGCCGGGCTGATCGAGGAGGCGGCGCTGATCGCGCTCTTGCGCGCCGGCCACATTGGACATTACGCCACCGACGTCTATACCGCGGAGCCGCCGCGGCCGGATGATCCCCTGCGCGGCCTCGATCGGGTGACGCTCAGCGCGCACGCCGGCTACAACACGCCGGAGGCGGCCATGACCATGTACCGCCGGGCCATCGATCTGGCCGCCGCCGGCTGAGCCTTGAGCGCGCCCAAATGGGCCGAAGCGTCCGGGGCTCAGCAGCCCTCACGGGCGCGTGATGACGCAATGCACAAATTATGTTGCATTGCACCATAGAAGCGCCTACATTGGGGGCGAGGCTTTCTAAACCCAATCCTCGTCTCAATAGCTGCAAACGGATGTCGCGATGAACCAGCCCGTTGGAAAAGAGGCCCTGCTTGGGGCCGAGAAGTTCTTAAGAGACACTTTGACGGCCGGCAATGTCCTGGCCTTGGCGGAGAAGACAGTGACCACATCCAAGGAATTCTATGACAAGGCGGCGCGGGCGGCGCAGGACGGCGCCAAGGCGCTGACCGAGATCGCCGACGCGGCCTGGGGCAACACCAAGCTCATCAACGAGAAGTGGGCCCAGAACGTCGCCGCCAACGTCGAGGTGGCGTTCCAGGCGGCACAGGAGCTCGCCTCGGCCAAGTCGCTGCCCGAGATCGGCAAGATCCAGACCGAATTCGTGCAAAAGCTGACCCGGCAGGCGACCGAGCAAACCAAGGAGATGGTCGACCTGTCGACGCGGGCTGGCCAACATCTGCTCGAAAAGGCCCAGGCGGCAAGCAAGTCGATGACGCCGCTGCTCTAACGCGCAAGCGCAGAAAAACCCCCGTGTTCGTGGCCCCGGTCGAAGCGCGACCGGGGCCACGCGCATGTTTGTCGCCCTCGCTCGCTGGGGCCCGAGCCCGCGCTGGCGCTCGCGGCGGCCGCCGTCTCGTACTAACCTGGCCGGCACGTGGAGCGTCAGTTGAGGAGGCATCGATGCTGAAAGTGTGGGGACGGGTCAATTCGATCAATGTGCAAAAGGTGCTGTGGGCGCTTGCCGAACTCAAGGTCCCCTACGAGCGCGTCGATGCCGGCATGGCGTTCGGCATCGTCAATGAGCCGTTCTACAAAAAGATGAACCCCAACGGCCGCGTGCCCACCATCGACGATGACGGCGTCGTGCTCTGGGAATCGAACGCCATCGTACGCTACCTCACCGCCAAGCATGGCGCCGGCACGCTGTGGCCAACCGATCTGGCGACACGTGCCGATTCCGACCGCTGGATGGACTGGGCGACATTCCACGTCGGTCCCGTCATCGGCCCGGTGTTCTGGGGGCTGGTGCGCACGCCCGCCGCCGAGCGCGACCTCAGCGCCATCGCCGCCGGCGCGGACAAGACCGCGGAGCAGTTTCGGGTGCTCGAGGCCTGCCTCGAGGGACGCCGCTACGTGGCCGGATCCGAGTTCACGATGGGCGACATCGTCGTCGGCGTAAACGTCCATCGCTGGTATGCGCTCGAGGTGAAGCGGCCGCAGCTTGCCAACGTCGAGGCCTACTACGCCCGGCTCGGCGAACGTCCGGGGTTCAGGGCGCACGTCATGCTGCCGCTGACCTAGGGCTGACGGCGGCCGGCGCCAAGGTGGGCGACGGCCTCGATCTCGACCTTGACCGCCGGTTCCGCCAGAGCCGCCACCTCGACCAGGGTGCTGACGGGAAAATCGCCGCTGAAGACTTCGCGGCGGGCGCGCCAGACCTGTTGGCGCTGGCCGATGTCGGTGACGTAGATCACCACCTTGACGACATCGGCCATGCTGCCGCCGGCGGCTTCGATGAGGTGGCGGATCTTGGCAAAGATCAGTTGCGCCTGCGCGTACTCGTCGCCATCGATGATGCGCCCGTCGCTGCCGCGCGCGATCATGCCGGCGACGTAGGCAACGCCGTTGACGAGGAGGCAATTCGACCAGGTGCCGGCCGGCGGCTCGGGCACCTCGGGGCTCACGACGCGCTGGATGCGCGAAGCTGTGTCAGCTGGCATTTGGCTCCTCCCCAGTTTGGACTTTGCGCTCCTGCAAGGCTCGGGACAGTAATGTTAACAGCGGCGACGGGCAAACGCTGGTCGGGCGGCGGCTTTCGGCCTCCCGCGCCGCCGCGCGCAAGCGTCTGAGATGCTGCCCGCTCCCCTTGCCGATGGCGCGCACGCATGCGTTAATCGCCGCAGGCTGGCGCCGCCGGCCGCCGCTCAAGGACGAGCTAAGGCCACGGCCCCGTGGCCAGGAGAAACTTAATGACACGCCGCGCTACCACGTCCCGCCGCACGTTCCTCAAGGCCGGCCTTGCCGCCGGCGCCGCCATCGCGGCGCCCGCTCGGCTCACGGCCCAGCCGGCACCGTCGGCGGCCAAAACCATCCGCGCGGTGATGCACGGCGATCTCACCGTGCTCGATCCGATCTGGACCACGGCCAACATGACCGCCTACCACGGCGCCATGCTGTACGACACGCTGTTTGGCATCGATGCCAATCTCGAGACCAAGCCGCAGATGGTGTCAAAATGGGGCGCCTCGGACGACAGCAAGACCTGGACCTTCGAGCTGCGCGACGGCCTCAAGTTCAGCGACGGCACTGCCTTGACCAGCGATGACGTCATCGCCTCGCTCAAGCGCTGGGCGGCGCGCGACGGCGCCGGCCAGCACATGATGCAGCGCGTCAGCGACATCGCCAAAAAGGACGACAAGACCTTCCAGTTCATTCTCAAGGAGCCCTACGGCTACCTGGTCGACGCCTTGGGCAAGACCTCGACCCCGCTCTGCTACATCATGCGCAAGAAGGAAGCCGAAACCAATCCGATGGAGAAGATCACGGCCTACGTCGGCTCGGGTCCCTTCCTCTTCAACGAAGCCGAGACGCGGCAGGGCGCGCGCTATGTCTATGATCGCAACCCCAACTACGTGCCGCGCTCGGAGCCGGCCTCGGGCCTTGCCGGCGGCAAGGTGGCCAAGGTCGACCGCGTCATCTTCGAAAACATGGCCGACAGCCAGACGGCGCTGGCGGCGCTGCAGGCGGGCGAGATCGATTTTTATGAGACCCCACCCATCGACCTCATCGAGCAGCTCGAAAGCGACAAGAACCTCACCTTGGAAGTGCTGAACAAGACCGGCAACATCGGCTGGCTGCGCATGAACTTCCTGCATCCCCCGTTCAACAACGTCGACGCGCGGCGCGCCATGCTCTACCTCCTCAACCAGGAGGACTTCATGAAGGCAACCTTCGGCAACCCGAAGTACTACCACAAGTGTGGGTCGAACTTCGGCTGCGGCGTGCCGATGGAGAACGATGCCAACACGCAATGGTTCAAGGAAGCACCCAATCCGGCCAAGGCCAAAGCCTACCTCGAGAAGTCCGGCTACAAGGGCGAGCCGATCCTGTTGTTGCAGGCCACCAACATCGACTTCATGCGCAATGCCGCCGACCTGGTCGCCGGCGCGCTGCGATCGATCGGCGCCACGGTCGAGGTCGCCTCGTCCGACTGGGGCGGCGTCGTCAATCGGCGCGCCGTCAAGGCGGCGCCCGACCAGGGCGGCTGGAACCTGTTCATCACCTGGGCCGACGGCGCCGCCGTCAGCAATCCGATCGCGCTCGCCGGCCATGCGGCGACCGGCGACAAGGCCTGGTTCGGCTGGCCGTCGGACGCCAAGAACGAGGAATTGCGCGACAAATGGGCGACCGCGGGCAGCGTCGCGGACAAGCAGGCAATCGCCCGCGAGCTGCAGGAGAATGCTTGGAACTTCGTGCCGCACGTGTGGCTCGGACAGTGGGTGCAGCCGACGGCGCGGCGCAAGAACCTGGTGGGCATGCTGCCGGTCCCCGGCGTGGTGCCGTTCTGGAACGCCGAGAAGACCTGAAGCCGCGCCGGTCACCAGGCGCAACCGATCGGGCACCGCCGGCCGGCGGCGGCCGGCGGCAGCAAGCAAGGCGTAAGCCAACGACATGCTGGCCTTCATCATCCGTCGCCTGATTTCGACCGTGCTCGTGATGGGGCTGGTCGGGGTCTTCATCTTCCTGCTGTTGCATCTGTCGCCCGGTGATCCGGCCGCCATCATCGCCGGCGACAACGCCACCCCGGCTCAGATCGCGGCGATCCGCAACAGCCTCGGGCTCGACGATCCGCTGCACCTGCAGTTTGCACGCTGGGCGGTACGCGTGCTCAACGGCGATCTTGGCATCTCGATCTTTTCCAATGTGCCGGTCGCCACCCTGATCGGGCAGCGGCTGTGGCCGACGGTGTCGCTGGCCTTCACCACCATCGTGTTGGCGGTAACGCTGGCGCTAGCGGCCGGCGTGCTCGCCGCCTGGAAGGCGGGAAGCCTGATCGATCGCCTGGTGATGATCCTGTCGGTGGTCGGTTTTTCGCTGCCGGTGTTCGTGGTCGGCTATCTGTTGATCTACGTGTTCGCCATTAGCCTGCGCTGGCTGCCGGTCCAGGGCTATAGTCCGATGTCGGATGGTTTCTGGGCCTGGGCCAGTCACCTGATCCTGCCGTCGCTGGCGCTCGGGCTCGCCTACGTCGCGCTCATTGCCCGCATCACCCGCACCGCCATGCTCGACGTGCTGGCGGAGGACTACATGCGCACCGCCCGCGCCAAGGGCGTCGCCACCGGGCCGATGTTGCTCAAGCATGCGCTCAAGAATGCCGGCGTGCCGATTGTCACCGTGATCGGCATCGGCGTCGCGCTGCTGATCGGCGGCGTGGTGATCACCGAGACGGTGTTCAACCTGCCGGGCATCGGCCGGCTGGTGGTCGATGCCATTTCCAAGCGCGATTACCCGATCATCCAGGGCGTGATCCTGTTGTTCTCCGGGGTCTACGTGATCATCAACCTGATGGTCGATTTGTCCTATACCTTGCTCGACCCGCGCATCCGCTATTGACATGACCGCCATCACCGCCCGCATCGCCAGCCAGCCAGTACGCAGCGGCCTGTGGCATTTCGTGCGCCGCAATCCGACCTTAGTCGGCGGCGCGGTGGTGCTGTTGCTGGTGGTACTGGCGGCACTGGCGGCACCGCTGATCGCCGGCGATCCGATCGCCGCCAGACCGGTGAACCGGCTGAAGCCGCCGTCGGCGGCCAACTGGCTCGGCACCGACCAGCTCGGCCGTGACGTGTGGGCGCGCACCATCTACGGGGCGCGCGTGTCGCTCATGGTCGGCCTGTCGGTCGCCGCCATCGCCATGGCCATTGGGCTTGTGATCGGCCTGTGCGCCGGCTTCAGCCGCATGGTCGAGACGGTGGTGATGCGCCTGTTGGATGGCCTGATGGCGATCCCCGCCATCCTGCTCGCCATCGCCTTCGTTTCGCTGTCCAAGGCCAGCGTCGGCGTGGTCATTGCCGCGATCGTACTACCGGAGATCCCGCGCGTGGTGCGCCTGGTGCGCGCCGTGGTGCTGTCGGTGCGCGAGCAGCCGTTTGTGGAAGCGGCCGTGGCCAGCGGCACGCGCGTGCCAAAGATTCTGCGCCGCCACATTCTGCCGGCGACCTTGCCGCCGCTGATCGTGCAGGCGACCTATGTCTGTGCCTCGGCGATCCTGATCGAGGCCGCCCTGTCGTTCCTCGGCGCCGGCACGCCGCCGGAAATTCCGACCTGGGGCAACATGATCGCCTCGAGCCGCGTCTACCTGGGGTTGGCGCCGTGGACCATTTTCGGTCCGGGCCTGGCTCTGGCGCTGGTGGTGCTGGCCGTGAACCTGGTCGGCGACGGCCTCAGGGATCGGCTCGACCCGCGCCTTGCGCGGCGGATGTGAGGCTCGCTGATGACCGCGCCGTTGCTCGAGGTTCGCGATCTCAGTACGCATTTCTTCAACCAGGACGGCATCACCCGCGCCGTCGACGGTCTGTCGTTTCATCTCGAGGCCCAGGAGACGGTCGGCATTGTCGGGGAATCCGGCTGCGGCAAGACGGTGACCGCGCTGTCGATCCTGAAGCTGTTGCCGCCCCGCCTCGGGCGCATCATCGGCGGCCGCATTCTGTTCGAGGGCCTCGACCTTGCCGGCTTGAGCGAACCCCAGATGCGCGCCATCCGCGGCAATCGGATCGGCATGATCTTCCAGGAGCCGATGACGAGCCTCAATCCGGTGCTGAGCATCGGCCACCAGATCGCGGAAGCGGTGCGCATCCACAAGGGCGTGTCGGCCGACCTGGCGCGCGCCCGCGCCCGGCAGATGCTGGATTTGGTCAAGATCCCGGATGCGGGCCAGCGCCTCGACGACTATCCCCACCAGTTCTCGGGCGGCATGCGGCAGCGGGTGATGATTGCAATGGCGCTCGCCTGCGATCCCAAGATGCTGATCGCCGACGAGCCAACCACGGCGCTGGACGTGACCATCCAGGCCCAGGTCCTGAAACTGATGCTGGAGCTCAAAGCCAAGACCGGAGCCGCCATCGTGCTCATCACCCACGATCTGGGCGTGGTCGCCGAAACCTGCCAACGCGTGGTGGTGATGTACGCCGGGCGCAAAGTGGAAGAGGCGCCGGTGCGGCAACTGTTTGCCCGCCCGGCGCATCCCTACACCCGCGGGCTGATGGCCTCGGTCGCGCGCGGCAAGGCCGGCGCCCGCGCCAAACGGCTGAACGAAATACCGGGCATGGTGCCCTCGCTGCGCGAGCCGATCCCCGGCTGCGCGTTTGCGCCACGCTGCCAGTTCGCCATCGATAGCTGCCGCAACGAGCGACCACAGTTCGAGGCGGTCGCCGGCGAGCCCGCGCACCAGGCGGCGTGCCACCGGCTCAGCGAGGTGCTCAAGCTATGAGCGGCGCACCGATCCTGGAGGTGAGCGACCTCAAAAAACACTTCCAGGTGCGCCGCGGCTTCTGGCGGCGCGCCGTCGCCGAGGTCAAGGCCGTCGACGGCGTCTCCTTCGCCTTGGCAGCCGGCGAAACCTTGTGCCTGGTTGGCGAATCGGGATGTGGCAAATCCACCGTCGGGCGGCTGATCCTGCGCCTGATCGATGCCACCTCCGGCACCATCCGCTTCAAGGGCGAGAATATCACGGCGCTGTCGCGAGAGGCGATGCGCCACAAGCGGCAGGCCTTGCAGATCGTGTTTCAGGACCCCTATGCCTCGCTCAACCCGCGCCTCACCGCCGGCACCATCGTCGGCGAACCGGTCGAGAACTTCGATGCCCTGGGACGGGCCCAACGCGAGGCACGCGTCAAGGGCCTGCTGGCGCGGGTCGGTCTCGGCGCCGACGCCTTCCACAAGTATCCCTTCGAATTCTCGGGCGGGCAGCGCCAGCGCCTCGGCATTGCCCGCGCGCTCGCCCTGTCGCCGGCGTTGATCGTCGCCGACGAGCCGGTGTCCGCACTCGACGTTTCGGTGCAAGCGCAGGTGCTGAACCTGATGATGGATCTCAAGGATGAACTCGGTCTCGCCTATCTCTTCATCAGCCACGACCTCGGCGTGGTGGAGCACATGGCCGACCGCGTCGCCGTCATGTACCTCGGCCGCATCGTCGAGATCGCGGCCAAAGAGGACCTGTTCACCAGCCCGCGTCACCCCTACACCCGGGCGCTGATCTCGGCAGCGCCGCTGCCCGACCCCAGCGCCAAACGCGAGCGCATCGTGCTCGAAGGCGACGTGCCATCGCCAATGACGCCGCCCACCGGTTGCCATTTCCACACCCGCTGTCCGTTCGCGGTCGCCCGCTGCCGCGAGGAGTATCCCGCGCCCCGGGCGGCGGGGCCGCAGCATCACTTTGCCTGTCATCTCGATCTCTAGCCCAACGCCTCTCGGCGCAGCGCCGGCGCGCGATGCGCGAGGCTCCAGTTTGCGCCTTGGTGGGATACCAGCACCCGGCCGATGCCGCCGCCCAGCGAAAAATATTTGACGCCAGGCCCCGAAATCCCCGCCCGAGCGCCGCGCCGAGGCAAGGTCCCCGGCGTTAGGGCCACGCCAATTTCCGGTTAAAAGGCCTGGACCCCGGGGCCGGCCGTCAACTAGGCTTCCGCGTCGCAAACGCAAAGGGGATTGGACAGGCATGCCGCTTGCGGCCAACATCGGCCTCACGGTTCTGGTGATCGTTGCCGGCGC
>DATFXD010000435.1:0-12587 GCA_035258605.1 Hyphomicrobiaceae bacterium
TGCTGGGTGATTGGCCGGGCGAAATCGCCAACAAGGGGTCGATCGGCCTCCACAAAGACGTGCTGAGCGGAAAGATCAAGCCGGAAGTCTATCTCGGCCTGGCGAAAATCGAAGAGCCTTGGCACCTACCCGCGATTCTCAGATACGGCGGTTGGAATGAGTGCCCGGCGCCCGAGGTTCATTGTGCACTCCACCGGGAATGGCAGCAAAGATACGGTGCACAGATCACGGGAATGTCCGGCGACATTGTTGAATGCGTCGTCACGAAGCCGCCGACCGATCGCAATACGGCAACCGTTCTGGCATGGCAGCAGTATTGGTATTGCGTTGACATTGTGGAGCAGGGCTGTGAATCGGTTTCCAACCTTGCGGCCACGCTGCTGAATTCGCCCTACTGGTACTTCTGGTGGGATTGAGCGTTGCTGATGGGGGAACGACCCGGGCTTGGTAATTGCTGGTGTGGCATTTGCCTCCAATGGCGGTGGGGTGCAACGGCGTGGTCGACGCCCTCGCCGCCCAATCTGTAGACATGATGGACAACGCAAGGCGTTGCCCACACGCCCACAGCCGCAAAGCAACAGCAGAAGGCAGCTCTCGCTGCATGATATCGGCATATCGGAACGGCCGCGTTTCCAATTAAGAAATCGGTTCCGCAATCCCAATTAGGGTCCACTTCAGTCCTGCACAATCAGCCCCAATCCTCTGCAATATCTCGCATTAAGCTCCCACAGGCGCTGCGGCGGGGAGAAGGATGATGGCTTGGTGGAGATGGCCGCTTCGATTGGCGCGCGTCGCTGCGAGGGCGATTGCCTTCGTCGCTGCGTTGGCGATTGCGTTCGTGTTCTTCGAACCCGTGGATTATGCGCTGAAATATCTGCATTTCTCGGAGCTCTCCAAAGAGCGCTTGATTGACCAGGCCAAAGTCTACATTCGGGACAGAGCCGGCGGTGATCAAATGGCTTGCCTGTACGTCGTAGAGTGCGACGGCGAGCATGCCCGTCTCGAGTTAGTGTCGGACATCGTTGGCTGGGACTTTCGGGCGGCGAAGGACAGGATTTGGCGACGCCGGTTCAGCAACTACTGCCCTGGAAGAACCACGAATTTTGGGCTTAACCTCATTCCGCGAGCTGGCATATCGCATGCGCCCTGGGCGTCTTTCAACGCGGCCATAGCGCATGCGCGCTGGTCGTTTGTCAACGATCGGTTCATTCCGGAACGGGGCCGCTTTCAAAGCGGTTCTTTCAGTGATCAACCCTGGGAGAGTTGCACGCCCGATCGGGCGATTGTGCGCTAGGTTCAATGTCCACGACTGCGAGTTCGAGCCGGTGTCGCCCTGAAGAGGGAACGTCGACACCGAACCGGAGGTAGATAAAGCGTTGGCTATGATGGCAGAACACAACGTCGCCGCGGTTATTTTTGGGGCGACGCTATTATTCCAGATGATCAGTACTGGTCACGCTCGTCGCACACTACCGAATTCCAGCACTCTACGAATGGCGCGAATTTGTTACTGCCGGTGGCTTGATGAGTTACTGCACGGATCGCAATGAAGTTAGGCGAGCAGCGAGAGCCTATGCTGGGCGCATACTCAAGGGGGAGACGCCGGCGGACCTGCCCATTGTGCAGTCATCGCGATGCGAATTAGTCATCAATCTAAAGACCCCGAGGGCGCCCGGCCTTGAAGTCCCTCCGATGCCAATTGGGTGCGCCAATGACGTGATCGAATGACACAGCGAGATTTCATTGCACTCCTTGCTGATACCTCGGTCATGTTTCGATCGACGTCCGCGCGCAACAAGCAGCCGAATGCCGGCGTGTCGGGTCGCCGAGCAGGGTCGCCCACGAGCGCCACGGAGCACGATCCGCAATCGCGACCTCGGATCGCGGCATTTCTGTAGGCCATGCAGCAATTGCGCTCAACCAACGCTTTTTGCAATCTTAATGCTAGATAGGTGGGGAGCAACGCGCTACATAATGCTCCGATAACGCACGCAGCCATTTGGGCCGCAAAGGCACCTGCCGCCCACGGCATCGAGCCGAGACAGCACGTGATCGTTGCTTGCCGATCGCCAGAGGATTGGAGGCCAGCCATGCCAACCTACTTTTTCACCTATCGCACAGCTCTCCTCATTGTCGGCGTCTTTGCCAGCGTGTTTACGCGGCCATTGGCGCCTGCAGCGGCGCAACCTGCAAGCATGGAGCACGCGACCGGCATGTATGCCTACGTCGGATCATTTACCACCGCCAAGCGCAAAGCACGCGGCGATGGTATTCATGTCTATCGCGCCGATGCTGCGACCGGTGCCTTGACCCACCTGCAGCATATTGCCGACCTGACCAATCCCTCGTTCCTGGCGCTCAGTCCCGACCAGCGCTTCCTCTATGCCGTCCATGGCGACGGCGACTATGCCACCGCATTCGCGCTCGAGGCGAAAACCGGGCAGGCGAAGCTACTCAATCGCGCCGCGACCGGTGGCAGCAACGGCGTGCGACAGGCTGTCGATCCCAGCGGCAAGTATTTGATCGTGGCCAATTACGGCAGCGGCACCGTCGCGGTGCTGGCAATTATGCCCGACGGCTCGCTCAAGGACCAACATCAGCTGGTGCCGCTGCCCGGTGAACCGGGTCCACACCGCACGCAGCAGCCAAGCTCCGAACCGCATGATATCGTGTTCGATCCCAGCGGCAAATTTGTCTTGGTGCCGGACAAGGGCCTCGACCGCATCTTCGTCTTCCGCTTCGATGCCGGCACCGGCCAGTTGACGCCAGCCGAACCGGACTCGGTCAAATCTCGCCCGGGCGCAGGACCCCGCCACCTGGCTTTTCATCCCAAGCTTGCCATCGTCTGGGTACTGAACGAGCTCGACAGTACCACCACGACCTACCGATGGGATGGCCAACGCGGCGTCCTGACGCCGCTCCAGGTCATCACCACGCTGCCAACGGAATTCACGGGCTACAGCACCGCCGCTGAGATTGCTGTTTCGGCCGATGGTCGTACCGTCTATTGCTCCAATCGCGGGCACGATAGCGTCGCCATCTTTAGCGCCGATGCCACGAGCGGGCTGTTGACGCCGATTGGTTGGCAGGCAACGCAGGGCGCCAGTCCGCGCTTTGTGGGTCTCGATCCGAGCGGGCGCTTCCTGCACGCGGCCAACGAAAATGGCGACACGATTGTCACTTTTGCGGTCGATGCCGCCACCGGCAAGTTGACGCCCACTGGTCAGGTGATCAAGACCGGCAGTCCCGTCACCATCGTGTTCACGGGAAAGCCCTAGCAGCGTCCGACCGCCCGCGCGGAGCTAGCGGCCAATCAAGGACAGCCGCACATAGGCGCCCTCGTAGGCGGGGAGGTATTTGCGCGCCGCCGCCAGGACATTGTCAGGGGTTACCGTCTCGAGATTGAGGTCATAGATTGAACCTCCGTCAACGGCCCGCTGCACCAATCGCTCGACGACCGCCTCGTTGCTTTCCGCGTTTTTTCGGCGTTTGAGCTCCACGCGGTCGCGAAAGCGCAAGAGCTCGCTGGCATCGATGTTGGCCTTCAATGCGGTAATGCCATCGAACACCTTGCGCTCGAGGCGCCGCGACGCCTCGGTGCTCGGTATGTTGATCTCGAAGATGCCGGAGCATTCATCAGGCTGATAGGAGGCTACCGGAGCGTAGGCATCGCCGTGCCGCTCTCTCAAGCTGCGAAACAGCATGGCATTCAAGTATTCGCTGAGCGCCAGCACGACCTTGGCCTCAGCGTGGGTAACGCTAACCCCGGTGTTCCAGGCGATCTTGACCTGCGACAACGGCCGGCGCAGTTCCGCTGACAGCGCGGAGAAGGCCCGGTGCACGACGGTGACTGGAGCCTGCGGTACGGCCAGCATTGGTCCTCGTGCATAGGGGAAGCCGCCAAAGCTTTTTAGCAGCATGCTGCCGGTCAAATCGGGGTCAAAGCCGCCGGCGAGGAACAACTGCATATTCGCGGGCAACCTGATCGTTTGTGCGTATTGCCGCAGCTCGGCGGCCAGCCGTTCGGGCGGCTTCTTGGCCGTGGCGATTTCCGATTCGGTGGTATCGACGCCGTAGGGATGCCGACTGCCGAACAAGGCAGCGTCGAACAACTTTCGGTGGCCAAACTTGGCGTCATAACGGTCGAGGTAGAGCTCCTGGAGGACCACCCGCGCTTCCTGCCGCACGGTGTCGACGTCGCATTTTTGATCGAGGCTGGTAAGCGCCAACAGGTCAAGGACCTGCGGCAAATATTTGGGTAGGAATGATACCTCCCACTGGATTAAGCCCGGGGCGGTAAAGGCATTGCTCTCCTGAATGTAGTCCTGATGCATTTGCGAGATTTGCCTCGCCTCGTAGTTGCCTGCGGCGCCGACGAACGAGGTGTGCTCAAGCAGGTGCCCGAGCCCATCGGAGGCCCGAATTTCGCTACTGCGCAAGATCAATGTCGCGGTGATGTACTGCGAATTGTTCGCGATCAGGTGTGCGCGAAAACCATTATTGAGCGTCAATGATTTGGCCGCTATGGCCGACGCAGCTTCGGCACTTACCGCGGCATTTACTCGCTCTTGCCCGCCAATCAGCACACCAGAGGCCAGCAGAGCCTGCACGACATGGCGACGGTTCACGACCATAAGCGTCACCCTATGAAACGGCCAAGCCTATTGTTTTCAAAAGCGCCGATCGACGGCGCGGCAGTCGGGAGCTGGAGTGACCGACTTGATGAACCTTGGCGACGGCGCGGCGCACTCCGGCTAAACCCTGATCTGTGCACCGGCGTGTCTGGAGCTTGCGAACGAACGAGCCATCGGGTTGCGCGCGCTCGTCGGGCCGGTTGCGAGGCGACCCTTTGGGGCGGCCGAGTGCTGCCTTGGGCGAGCCGAGTGCTGCGAGGCCGGCGCTAAGTCGGCGGCTGTTAGGCCTGGGCGGCGCCCCGCGTGTTCCCGCATCACCGACGCGGGCGGGCCGCGAGCGGCAAAGGCCTGGCACCGGACGGCTCTGCAACCAGGTCCGCCAGCGCATCTGGCCGCAGCACCGCCACTTCGCCCCGCTCCAGTCGCACCCATTTGGCCTGCGCCCAGAAACGCAGCTGCTTGTTGACGCTCTCCCGCGACATGCCAGCCATCTGGCTCATCTCTTGCTGGGTTACCAACACCTTGCGTGGCGGTGGCCCCTTGGCTTCCTCGGCCAATCGCAACAACAGCTTGGCCACCCGTGCCGGTCGATTGAGAAACATGATGTCTTCATACTGCTCGCTCGAGCGGCGCAGGCGTGCACACAGCGTTGCAATCAGTTTGATGGCAATGTCGGGTTGTTCGCGCACCAGCGGCAGCAGATGCCGTCGATCGATGCTCAACAATTCGCAATCACTAATGGCAATGGCACCCGCCGTCCGCGGGCGGCCATCGAACAAAGCGATTTCCCCGAACACTTCGCCCTCTTGGACCACGTTGAGGACCGCTTCCCTGCCCTCCAGCGAGGACACGATGATCTTGACACGCCCGGATAGTACGGCGATCAGTTGTGTGCCGGCGTCGCCCTTGGCGAAGATGGTTGTGCCGCGCCGTACCTTGCGCGTCGTCGCGTACCCGAGCAACCGCTGGATAGTTGGGTTCGGCAACTCTCCAAGGATGGGATGGTTACGAAGGATCTGGAGGTGATCTATTGTGGTCGACACAGACTGCATGGTCGCCCTGACGCTACTTTGCTTGGCACCGTCGGCTCGCTCACTTGACCGCGGCGCAAACCACGGGAAGCCTTCGTCCGGCTGACGAAGCGCGTTGTCGTTGGTTTCTGCTCATACTCGCAAGGCCGTGATCCCCGCAGCGTGTACACGCGGCGACCGCGGCTGGAAACCGGCAAATACCCTGGCCTTCGTCAGTCCCCGGCCGAAAGGCCCACGCGTGAGCCGCAGCCTGCTGGCTAGCCTCATGCTGGGCGAAGGTAGGCGAGCTCCCGGCGCGGCCCGACATGCCCAAAAAAAAATTGTGGCACAGGGCCAGCCTTTGAAAGTATGAGCCAGCTCACACTGGGCTGGCCCGCGGCTTGGGGGCCGGTTTTTGGCGGGGCTTTCCCGTCCTCCTGGCCGTTTGGCCCGGGCGTTCGCTGGCTGGCGCCAGAGACCATACGGCCGCCAGGACCGGGCTCGGCGCTGCCCCGTGGATCTGCGGCGATTGCCACCTTCCAAACCCTGGCGCATGGTGTTGCTTACGCGGCCTGGCCGCGCAGCCACCGGCGGCGAAAACCGAGCACCCTTGGCCGAGCTAGCCGGTGCGAGATCGAGGGAGGATCAATGCGCATCATCGACCTCAGCCGTGAACTCTACCACCGCGCGCCCAGCTATCCTGGTCAGCCGCCGATCATGCACGGCGTTTGGAAGACGCATGAGGAGGCATTCGTCGACTCCGGCAACGTGCACGGCAACAGCGTCATGTTTTTCTCGATGCCGGATCATGGCGGCACACATATCGATGCGCCGCGGCACTTTGGAAAGAGCGGCATGCCGATCGACGCCTATCCACTCGAGAACTGCATTGTTCCCGGCATTTGCATCGACCTTAGACACGTCACGCCACGCGCCGAGATCACGCCGGCCGAGCTGGAGGCGGCCGTCAACAAGGCGGGCGCGCCAATTCCCAAAGGTGGCACAGTGCTGCTCTGCACCGGACACCATGCGCGCACCTATCCCAAGCCCAGCTATGCCACCGACAACCCTGGCGTCAACGTGGCGGCAACCGAATGGTTGGCCGCGCAAGGCATCGTCCATTTCGGCATCGATTCCATGCGTCCGGGCCCGGAGGGCGACGTCAACGCCCTGGTGCACAAGGCCTGCTTGGAGCTCGGCATCACCCACATCGAAAGCCTGTGCAATCTCGAGACGCTGCTCGGTCAGGGTCAATTCCGCTTCATCGGCTTGCCGCTCAAATGGAAGGGGGGCACCGGCTCGCCGATCCGCGCCGTCGCCGTATTTGACGGGTTAACTTGAGCGTGGACCGTGACGTGGAGTGGGACGCCGATTGGTCGCTGGCAACGCCGCCAAGCGGCAACAGCACTAGCCGGCGACCGCATGGTGCCTCGCCAGGCTTCCCGCTCCCCCGTTGGCACCTCATCAGCACAAACAAGGAGAGCCGCAATGGCAAGCAAGATCGAGCAGCTGGCTGCGAAGAGCGTTTTTGACCCGCCCACCTACACGCAAACCATGAAGGTAACGGGTGCGGAAAGCATTTTATTCATCTCGGGTCAGGTCGCCTACGATGCCAAAGGCCAACCGGCGCATCCCGGCGACTTTGCGGCCCAGGCGCGCGCCGTCTACAGCGCCGTCAAGGCGCAAGTCGAAGCCGGTGGCGGCACGCTATCAAACGTTGTCAAGTTGACGACCTACCTCGTCGACATTCGCCACCGCAATGAACTGGCGGCGATCCGTGAGGAATTTTTTGGCAAGAAAGCCCCAGCATCGACCCTGGTCGGCGTCAGCGCATTGGCCCTACCCGGCTGGCTGATCGAGGTGGAAGCGATCGCCGTCATTTAGGTGTTGGGCCTCGCCCGATCGGCGCGGCGCTCGCCCGGCTGCCTTTGTTCGCCGGGGAGGCCGCCTGATTGCCAGTTGCCGGTCGGGCGATCGCTCACCCGCCTTGCGTCGAATGCCCTTCTCGTGCCCGCCTCGACGTGCCAAGCTAGCGATGCGGCGGCCCACTCCGATTGGGCCAGCCAGGCCAGCCTTTTGAAGGGGAGACGCTCATGCCCGCCACCAGCGCCGCCAAACAGTCCGAACCGTCCCTCACCGCACATGAGTTCACCGTCGCCGATGTCGAATACCTGAACCATGGCGGCAACCCGCTACTGTTGCGGCTGTTCACGCCTAAGGCTGCCGGGCCATTTCCATTGGTGATCGATCTGCACGGCGGCGCCTGGTGCGCGCAGGACCGCACCGGAGACGCACTGTTCAATGAGGCGCTGGCAAGGAGTGGTATCGCCGTGGCAGCCCTCGACTTTCGCATGCCACCGGTTGCCACCTATCCGGCTTCGCTCGCCGATATCAACTATGCCACGCGCTGGCTGAAGGCGCGCGCCGGCGAGTTCAACGTTCGACCCGATCGCGTCGGTATGCTCGGGGTCTCGAGCGGCGGCCACCAGGCGATGCTCGCCGCCATGCGCCCGCACGACAAGCGCTACGCCGAAATCCCGCTCGCCAATGGCAACGGCCTAGATGCGACCATTGCCGCAGTGGTGATGGTGTGGCCGGTGATCGATCCGCTGCGGCGCTTCCACCACGCCAAGCGCCTCAAGGCCGCTGGCGGTAGTTATCCTGAGCAAATCGACCGCGTGATCCCAGCGCACCTCAAGTTCTGGCAGACCGAGGAAGCGATGGAGGAAGGCAATCCGGTCGGCATTCTGGACCGCGGTGAAGCTGTGGCGATGCCGCCGGTGCTTTACGTGCAAGGCGCCAACGACGTCGTGCATCCCAAAGCCGACCTCGAACGCTTTGTGGAACGCTACCGAAAGCGCGGTGGTGAGGTTGAACTGGCGCTTTACCAAGGCGAGGCCGAGGGCTTCATTCGCAATCCCGCCTCGAAGGCCGCACCACTGGCGATGCAACGGATCATCGAATTCGTACACGCGCGCCTTGGCTAAGCTGCGGGTCGCGGTGTCCCTGTAGCGAATGTTCGTGGTTTACACGGATGTGTTGCGCGGCCGAATGCAGCGAGATTGGGTGTTCGTCACAAACATCCTCGCTGGAGCCGTTGCAATGAAACGTTTCATGCTTGCCGTCATTAGTGCTGCTGCGCTTTGCACGCCCGCACTGGCGGCCGACTGTGCCAAGGACTACAAGCAGTTCTGGAACAGCATCGACCGCGACGCGTTCGCGCGTTTGTCACCTGAACAAATGGTCGATTTGAACCGCACGACGCTGCGCGTGTACGATAGTTGTACATCAGGCGATGAACGGTTCTCGGCCGGAGACTTTTACCGGCAGCTTGATGCCTCGCACTATGCCAAGGCATCAGACATCTTCAACAGCGGCGCCTTCGCTGCACCCGGTGTTCGCAAGTAACGGCACTTGGGTTACCGCTTGCGGGCGGTGAAGGCGAACGCTCTTGGTAGGCCGCGAGCGGCGGTCGAGGTGAGCGCGCCGCGGCAACAAGCGACCGGTCGGCGCGATGCGCGATCGGGTGGCGGCGTGTGGGCTGGGCGCCCGACTGGCTTTGATGCGAGATGCGATACGCCGCCGTTTCGCGAGGCCGTGGCTGCCATTGCGGCCGGCGCTCAAGATCCCTGACGCGATTTCTGTGGCGGGTGATCTTCGTTGCTGCGCTGTTCGAGCAAAAATTTGACGCGTTCGTCCGCCACGCGCCGGCACACACGACCATACTCACGCTTGCTCATGTGGGTTTGTGTGTCCCAATCTGCCAAGCAATCGTTGTACCACCTGTTGCCGCAGGCGCGGATTTGATCAGGGCTGCCTTGGCAGTCGGCCTCCGTCGCGCTCGTTCGAGCCTCGGCTGTGGCCGGCGCGGTGCCCTTGCTTGGCTGTTCCGCAGATTGGGAGTTTGCGCCCGTAAAAGCGATAAGCAGCAACGACGGGTAGATCAGCAACCAGCGACCCATGACACGCCCCTTCTTTTCGCCGCGACCTCGTTTCTAAAAACTTGGCGAGACAAACAGGCCTCAATCAACGGACCGGCCGCCACTTGTCCAGCTGGTCTGCTGTGGCGCCGAACGGGGGTCGCGACCTCCGTCCTGTTTGCGGCCTCTGTCTCGGTGCGAGGCCTCTGTCCTGTTTTCTATGATGAGTTTCTCGTGCCGCCGTAAAGACCTGCCGGGGTGCACCGGTCGCGAAAGTGACGATGATGGTTAAGCCGGTTGACCGCCGCCGAGGTAGCGCACCCCTGGCCGCGCCAATGCCGGGCGCCCTTCTATGTGGCTAGAGGGCGAAGCCCTGGTCATCTCTTTCGCCGGCGATCGGGAACGACCGCGGAGGCGCAAGAATCGGGTTGAATTTTCCCCCCCAGTGCCCAAGTTGCACGCCAAAGGGAGGTAGGCCCCGATGCCCGCAAGAGACGATCATTACCTCATCTTCGAAACTACCGGCGGATTCTGCGGCATGGCCTGGAATAGCGTCGGCATCACGCGGTTTCAGCTGCCGGCCCGCAGCGCCGACTCGGCGCTGCGCCATCTGCTGCGGCGACTGCCGCACGCCGAACCGGGCAGTCCGCCGCCGGCCGTGGCCAAGGCCGTCGCGGCGGTAAAGCGCTATTTCGCGGGTGAAGAGACCGATTTCACCGATCTCGACCTTGACCTCGGCGATCAGACGGCGTTCTTTCGGCAAATCTATGCTGCTGCCCGCCAGATCGGATGGGGTCGCACGACCACCTATGGGGCGCTGGCCAAGGAGCTCGGTGCCGGGCCGGAGACCGCGCGCGACGTGGGGCAGGCGATGGCGCAAAATCCCGTGCCCCTGATCATCCCGTGCCATCGGGTCTTGGCCGCGGGCGGCAAGATTGGCGGCTTTTCGGCGCCGGGTGGCGCAACCACCAAGCGCCGGATGCTGGAATTGGAAGGCGTTGGTCTCGAACCACCGCCGCCGGATCAGCGCTCGTTTGGTTTCTAGTTTTCAGGGGCGCTTGGCGGTCTGGCGCTTGACTTTGACCTTGCGCTTGGTGATGGGCGCGCGCGGCTGCGACACCGGGGTATAGGCGGCGCCGCGCAACTTCTTGGCCATCCGCTCGGCCACCTTGCTTGCCTCATCGGCTGTCGCGAACGTACCGAGATAAAGGATCTTATAGTCGCTGCGGATCAGCGCCCGAAAGCCGTTCCCGTTCGGGTAGACGTAGCGCGGCAGCTTTTTGTTGATGGTCCGGCGACGATTGGGGGGTCGGGATGCCTTTCGCATAGGGCTCACCACGGCCACTCCACCTCAGCCCGCACTCGAGTTGTAACAGCTCCTTGCTCCGGCGGTGTGACGCCGGCGGCCAGCGGTTTGCTAGGCGCGGTCCAGATCTGTGCTCGGGCTTCAGGCATAGTCTTGCAGCGTAAAACCTGGAGCCACTCCAGGTGCAAGCGCCGTCAGCGCCGTTGAAAAGGTCGATGACAGATAGACGTTGGACTGGCGAGGACCCGCTCCTCGTGGCGGCACGGTCCGTTAAACCCGCGTGCGAAGAAAATCCGACGAATGACTATTTGAACAATGAGGAGAGCGAAAATGACGAAACCCGCACAGTGGGTGGCGTCTCGGCCAACTGTGGATAAGGCTCATCGATAAAGACATTGACACCGAGCGCCCGCCCGTCCTTGATGAGCGAAGCGACGTAGGCCCAGCCGTTTGGCCCCAGTCCGAGGCAGGCCTCGGACATTTCACCTTTCAAGCGCACGTGAATGGCAATATTTCCTCGCGCCAGCATGGCTGCGGTTTGTTGTGGCGTGAACTTCTCTCGGTTCCAGAGTTTGGTCAGAAAGATACCCGCCACCATGCGCTTGGTTTTTGGCCCCCAACTCACGCGGCCTTCCTTGTCGGAAGCGAAAGCATACTGCCCCGGTGGCAGCGGACCAACGGCTCTCGCCGCCAGGCAATCCGGATCGGGATTGTTTCGGCACGCCTCCCGACCGGAGATGGCCCATGCCACCGTTTTGCCGCTGACCTGCGGGTCATCGGCAATCACGAACAGGCGGCCGGTTCTGATGGTATATCCAAAGCGGAAGCTTTTCACCGCGTCGGGCACATTGCGCACGACATCGTCAAACGGGCTGCAAATTTCGCCGTCCGTCAGTTTTCTATCAAACCCGTTGTGTTGAATGGTGACGTAGTCGATCCCAGGCGCGCAATCCCATTGCGGCAGCACCTTCTTGTCCCTAAGGGCGACCGACGAGCCAAGTTTTTCCGCCGATGATTTGGGTACGGCCGCCTCAATGGTCGGCTTCTTGGTTACAGATGGCGCCGTCGCCGGGCTCGGGCGCGGCGGTTTGGACAGACTTTTGATCTGCTCGCACTCCTCAGACAATTTGGGCGGATGAATTTGCTTTACGGCGAGCTGTCGCGCCAGTGAATGACTGGCACCTTGTTTGATGTAAGCCTCAATCAGGGCCTGCTGAACCTCGACCTGCTCCTGCGACAATTCAAAAATACAATCCTCGTAGATTTGGTCTCCGACTTTCAGGAAAAAGTCGGCGATTTCGCCGGCGGCGTTGGCCGGCCCGGGTACGGTCGGTTTGGCTTGTTGTGCCGCACCATGACTGCTGGGCAGCAGCATCAGTGCAAGCCCCGCCAACAGCAGTGCCGCTATCAACTTAATCCTGTTCATCTGCCCCAAGCCATTGTTTCTGGGCAGTATCTCAAGGCAGCCTGCACTGTCAAAATCCCTCAGCATCGGATCTCGATCTTGCCTGGCAAATGTAACAACACCGCCATAGCTAGTCTCGGCTGCGATGCTATTGATCACCGCGCCACATCCAGACCGATCGTCCCCGTCGACTCGCGATGGTAGTTCAGGTGGTTGGCTTCGGCTAGTTGCCAACGTCTTCGCGTCCAGAGCCGTTGGCTAGCCTCGTTCCTCCATCCGGCTCACGGCACCAATTCGTGGAGCGAACGAGCG
>DATFXD010000436.1:0-3152 GCA_035258605.1 Hyphomicrobiaceae bacterium
CACAAACGGCCTGCCGCCACAACCGGGCGCGCCGTTTGCGGATCCCTGCATCGATGATCGTGGCAACGCCACCGGCACGCCGGTTCTCTACAAGGCAGCCGGTTTCCAGATGGACTTGAAGATCAACAAGGTCGGCTGGCATACGCCGCAGGCCCGCATCCTGGCGCTGTGGGGCGATGTTGCCGACACCATCGGGGGACGGCGAGCACCGCAACCCCTGTTCTTTCGCGTTAACAGTCGGAGCTGCATCACGTACCACCACACCAACCTGATCCCCAATGTCTATGAGCTCGACGATTTCCAGGTGAGAACCCCGACCGACATCATCGGTCAGCACATTCACCTCGTTAAGTTCGATGTGACCGCCTCGGATGGTTCCGGCAATGGCTGGAACTACGAGGATGGCACCATCAGTCCCGACGAGACGCTCGAGCGCATCGCTGCCATCAATGCCGGCGGCGGGTTGCGTCTTGCGGATGGCACGCGCAAGCGCCTGGCGGCCGTCGCACACCCATACTTCGGTACGCTCGGCGCCAAGACCACGGTGCAGCGCTGGTATGCCGATCCGATCGTCAACACCGCCGGTGTCGATCGCACCCTGCGTACGGTCTTCACCCACGATCACTATGGCCCATCAACCCACCAGCAGGTCGGGCTCTACGCGGCCCTGGTGGTGGAGCCGGCGGGGTCGACTTGGCGTGATCCCGAGACTGGTACCTTCTACGGTGGCCGTTTTGACGGCGGACCAACAGCCTGGAACGCCGATATCCTCACCGTGAACCCCGCCGACAGCTTCCGCGAGTTCATGCTGGGTTACGCCGACTATATGCTCGCCTACGAGGCGGGTGGTGGCATCGACGCCCAGGGTCGTCCACGTCCCGATCCGGCGCGCGCCATCATCCCCCCGGGTATTGAACCCGTTGGCCTGCCCTTCCTCTGGGCTAAGCCGGAGCAATGCCCCGGCGGTCAGCCGCTCCCGTGTCCGGAGGCAATCGCCAGCACCGACAACGGCACCTTTGTGGTCAATTACCGCAACGAACCGCTGGCGCTGCGCGTGCTCGATCCCAACGCGGGTACACCGCGCCAGGCCGCCGGCGATGCGGGCGATCTGGCCTATGCCTACAGTTCGGATGTCAACCGCACCATTCCCGACCTCAATACCCAACCTGGCTTTTATCCGCCGTTGACGGCGGACGTCAGCGGTCGCGATCCGTTCACACCGGTGCTGCGCGCCTATCAGGGCGACAACGTGCAGACCCGCATCATCGTTGGAGCACACGAGGAAACGCACGTGTACTCGGTCAATGGTGTAAAATGGCTGCTGGAGCCTTCGGAGGGCAAATCCGGTTGGCGGGCGGCGCAAGTGTCGGGCATCTCCGAACATTTCGAGTTCCTATCGCCGATGACGGAAACCAAGGGCGGCGCCCAAGGCGTCATTGAAGACCATCTCTACCGCGCCAGTTCGAGCGTCGATGGTCAGTGGCACGGTGCCTGGGGCCTGTTGCGAACCTACAAGAACAAGCAGAAGGACCTGCTGGCCTTACCCAACAACGCCAGCACTGGCGGCACCATTGGCAATCCCAACGCCTTTTCCGGCATCTGTCCAAAAGCAGCGCCGGTCAGGCAATTCGACATCACCGCGGTAGCTGCAGCGGCACTACCGGGCGGGACGCTTGTCTACAATCCGCGGGTCGGCAGTTTTGCCGCCAATCCCGGACCGCTCACCGATCCAACGGCGTTGATTTTCGTCAATTCGGCGGATGTCGACAAAAAAAGCGGGCTCGTCAGATCGGATGCACTGATTGAACCGCTGGTGCTTAGGGCCAATGCCGGCGACTGCATCAAGCTGCAGCTGACCAATCTACTTCCTGATGCTGTCCCGGACCGGGATGGCTTCAGCGGCCTGCCGCCGCTTGTGATCAACTTCAATGGCAATCAGATCAAACCATCGAGCAGTGTCGGGGTGCATCCCCAGCTGCTGGCCTACACCATGAAGAGTGATGATGGAATGAACGTTGGCCGGAACCCCACCCAGGTCGCTCGGTCCGGAAAGTCTTTGACCTACAACTGGTATGCCGGCGACCTGACGCGTGACCCGACCAACAACAATCTGATCGCAACGCCGGTGGAGTTTGGCGCCGTCAATTTGCTGCCTGCCGATCCGATCAAGCAGCCCCTAAAGGGGCTAGGCGCTGCCTTGATCGTCGAGCCGCAGGGCGCGACCTGGACCACCGACGCCAACACCCGCACGGCCGCGACCGTGACGGCGGGCGGGGCCAGCTTCCGCGAGTTCGTGGTCTTCGCCCAGAGTGGCGTCAATCTGCGGGACGCTCACGACACCGCCATCTGCCCGGTCGAGGGTAAGGCGATCGAGCCGGCAGCAACGGGCGTAGGCATACCGAATCCGCCGGCAACGCCACCGCCGCCAACGCTTAAGGCCGGTGCCATTTGCCGTGGTCAGGAGGACGCCGAGGACTCCGGCAATATGGCAATCAACTACCGGAGCGAGCCGATGTGGTTCCGCCTGGGCTTCGACCCGGGTGCACCCTTCGAGTTCACCCGCGATGTCGATTTTACCAATGCGGTGTCGAACGGTCAGGTTGGCGGCGATCCAGCCACGCCCGTATTCACCGCCAAAGCCGGCACGCCGGTGCGCTTCCGCTTGGTCAGCCCCGGCAGCATCAATCGCGCGGGCGTATTCCAGGTGCATGGCCACGTTTGGCAACGTGAACCCTACGTTGCCGGCGCCGTTGCCTCGCAGTTTATCGGCAACAATGCTCAATCGGAATTTCGTGGCGCGCAGGAGGGTATGGGAATGAACAATCATTTCGATATCGTCCTGCAAAATGGAGCGGGCGGAGCGGGCAAGGTTCCGGGCGACTATTTGTTCCGGGATCAGGCTTCATTCCACATGGACGGGGGACGCTGGGGCCTGCTGCGGGTGCAGCCTTAGGATCTTGCTTGCTTGCTGGGTGGCCCGCGCGCAGCGGCCACCCGCGAACTGCCGTCGCGGGAGCTCGCTTGCGATTTGCGCTGTGCCGGGAAGAGTGTTCATGCGCGCACGTGCGATATTGACACACGTCGGTGGGGGCATGGCGTGGCGTTTCGCTTTGGGCGCCGGCCTGACACTGGGCCTATTGCCGGCTGCGCAT
>DATFXD010000437.1:0-14485 GCA_035258605.1 Hyphomicrobiaceae bacterium
ATTCCGCAAAACCAGGTGAGGTTAACGGATGCGGACGACAATTTCAGGTCTCGCCGGTGCCGCCGTGCTGACGGCCGCGCTAGCGCTTGGTAGTACGATGAGCCGCGCCGCCGATATCGCCGGCGCCGGCGCGAGCTTCCCTTATCCTGTCTACACAAAATGGGCCGATGCCTATAAGAAAGAGACGGGCACCGGTCTCAACTACCAGTCGATTGGGTCGGGTGGCGGCATCAAGCAGATCAAGGCCAAGACCGTGACGTTCGGGGCGACCGACGCACCGCTGTCCGGCAAGGAGCTTGATGAAACCGGCCTTGCGCAGTTCCCCATGGTGATGGGCGGCATCGTCCCGGTGCTGAACGTCGAGGGGCTCAAGCCGGGTGAGCTGGTGCTCGATGGCCCGACCCTTGCCAAAATCTTCCTGGGCGAGATCAAGACCTGGAACGATCCCGCCATCGCCAAGCTCAACCCGAATGCCAAGCTGCCAAATCAGGCGATCGCCATCGTGCATCGGTCAGATGGATCGGGCACCACCTACAACTTTACCTACTATCTGTCGGACGTTAGTCCGGAGTGGAAGGACAAGGTTGGCACCAACAACGCGGTCGAGTGGCCCGGCGGTCTCGGTGCCAAGGGCAACGAAGGGGTCGCCAACAATGTCGCCCAGACCAAGGGCTCGATTGGCTATGTCGAGTTCGCCTACGCCAAACAGAACAAACTGGCCCACGCCAATATGGTCAATAAGGACGGCAAGGTCGTTGCCCCGAGCGCCGACAGCTTCCAGGCGGCCGCCGCCAACGCCGACTGGACCTCCAAGCCTGGTTACGGTGTCATTCTAGCCAATCAACCGGGCGCCACCTCGTGGCCGATGACGGCCGCCACCTGGATCCTCGTCTACAAGAAACCCCAGGACGCCGCGGCCACCGCCGAGGCCCTCAAGTTCTTCGATTGGTCCTACGCCAAAGGGGACAAGATGGCCGATGAGCTCGATTTTGTGGCGATGCCTGATAAGGTGGTCGATGACGTCAAGAAGATGTGGTCGGCCGAGATCAAGGACGCTGCCGGCAAATCGCTATTCATGGCTAGCAAACAGTGAAACCGAGCGCATGAGGAGGCGCCGACAGGCGCCTCTTTCCTATCGGACGCGAGCGGGGAGACTTGGACGCCGCCAGATCGGCGTCAAGGGGCTGGGAGGCGACGGTGGCCGAGATAGCTCTGCGGCAGGGAGCGGCTGAGGTGGCAGGGCCGCCGCGGTCCCAGGTTCTGGCGCGGATGCGCCTCGCCGACAAGGGCTTCCAATTCCTCACCCACGCCACCGCGCTGGCCGTGCTGGGGCTGCTCGGCGGCATCATCATCGCCCTCATGATCGGCGCCATGCCGGCGCTGCGCGCCTTTGGCCTCGGCTTCCTGACCACGCAAAAATGGAACCCGGTCACCGAACAGTTCGGCGCGCTGGCACCGATCTACGGCACAATCGTCACCTCCACCATCGCCATGGCCATCGCCGTGCCGGTCGGGCTGCTGGTGGCAATGTTCCTCACCGAACTGTGCCCGATGGGGCTGCGGCGTCCGATTGGCATTGCCGTTGAGCTGTTGGCCGGCATTCCCAGCATCATCTATGGCATCTGGGGTCTGTTTGTGTTTGCCCCGTTTCTGCAGACCTACGTGCAGCCGCTCTTGATCGATGCCTTCGGCCCGGTGCCGGTGCTCTCGGCGCTGTTCGCCGGCCCGCCCTACGGCATCGGCACGCTGACGGCCGGATTGATTCTGGCGATCATGGTGCTGCCGTTCATTACCTCAATCTCGCGCGACGTGTTCGAGACGGTACCGGCGGTGCTGAAGGAATCGGCCTACGGGCTCGGCTGTACCACCTGGGAGGTGTTCCGCAACGTCGTCCTGCCCTACACCCGCGTCGGCGTCATCGGCGGCGTGATGCTGGGCTTGGGGCGTGCCTTGGGTGAGACCATGGCGGTGACCTTTGTGATCGGCAACGCCCACAAGATCGCCCCGTCGATTTTGGCCCCCGGCACGACCATTTCGGCCACCATCGCCAACGAATTCACGGAAGCGGTGAGCGATCTTTATACCGCATCGCTGATCGCCCTCGGTCTCATCCTGTTTGTCATCACCCTCATCGTGCTTGCGCTCGCCCGCTATATGCTGCTCCGGGTCGAGCGTCGGCTCGGAGCCTGAAGATGCGCGCCAAACTCTATCGCCGCCGGCAGCGCCGCAACGCGCTCGCGATGGGCCTCTCGCTCGGGGCCACCTTGTTCGGGCTCGGCTGGCTGGTGCTGATCCTTGGCGCGCTGCTGTGGCAGGGCTTCAGTGGCGTGTCGCTCAAGGTGTTCACGGAAATGACGCCACCGCCGGGCTCGGATGGCGGCCTGCTCAATCCGATCGTTGGCAGCCTGATCATGACCGGGCTGGCGGTGGCGGTTGGCACGCCGGTTGGCATTCTGGCCGGCACCTACATGGCAGAATACGGCCGTCATGCGCGGATCACCGCGGTGGTGCGCTTCATCAACGACATTCTGCTCAGCGCGCCGTCGATTATCGTCGGGCTCTTCATCTATGAGATGGTGGTGGCGAGGATGGGTCACTTCTCGGCGCTGGCAGGGGCACTGGCGCTGGCCGTGATCGTGGTCCCGGTGGTGATCCGCACCACCGAGGATATGCT
Source organism: Hyphomicrobiaceae bacterium (assembly GCA_035258605.1). GTDB lineage: Bacteria > Pseudomonadota > Alphaproteobacteria > Rhizobiales > Hyphomicrobiaceae > AWTP1-13. Next base: position 2,675 of record DATFXD010000437.1, read on the forward strand.
GCTGCTGGTGCCCAACGCGCTGCGCGAGGCGGCGGCGGCGCTCGGCATGCCGCGCGCCTATATCATCCGCTTCGTCGCCTATCGTGCGGCCAAGGCGGGTATCGTCACCGGCATCCTGTTGGCCATTGCCCGCATCAGCGGCGAAACGGCGCCGTTGCTGTTCACGGCCCTCAACAACCAGTTCTGGAGCACTGATCTCAATGCTCCAATGTCCAGCCTACCAGCCGTCATTTTCCAGTTTGCGCTGAGCCCCTATGCCGACTGGCAAAAGCTCGCCTGGACCGGCGCCCTGCTCATAACCCTTGCGGTCCTGCTACTGAGCATCGTTGCCCGCGCGGTAACAGCATCGAGAAAGCCATCATGAATGTTGCCATGGTAAATACACCCCACGTCGGACGCGCGAGCGCCACTCAGTCCCAGCTCCGCGACCGGATCTCGATCCGCAAGCTCAATTTCTATTACGGCGCCAGCCACGCGCTCAAAGCGATCAACCTGTCGCTGTTTGACAGCAAGGTCACGGCCTTCATTGGGCCATCGGGCTGCGGCAAGTCCACCCTGCTGCGGGTTTTGAACCGCATGTACGACCTTTATCCCAATCAGCGGGCCGAAGGCGAGGTTGTGTTCGACGGCGAAAACATCCTGTCTCCAAAGCAAGACCTCAATCTTCTGCGCGCGCGCATCGGCATGGTGTTCCAGAAGCCGACACCCTTCCCGATGACCATCTACGAAAACATTGCGTTCGGCATTCGCCTCTACGAGCGGCTGTCGAAGTCGGAAGTTGACGGCCGCGTCGAGGAATCGCTCAAGCGCGCCGGGTTGTGGAACGAGGTAAAGGACAAGTTGCAGGCCAACGGTCTCAGCCTTTCCGGCGGCCAGCAACAGCGGCTTTGCATCGCCCGCACCGTTGCCGTGCGCCCCGAGGTGATCCTGCTCGATGAGCCCTGCTCGGCCCTCGACCCGATTTCGACGGCCAAGATCGAGGAATTGATCGAAGAGCTCAAAGCCGACTACACCATCGTCATTGTTACGCATAACATGCAGCAGGCTGCCCGCGTTTCGGAGTTTACGGCGTTCATGTACCTGGGCGAGCTGATTGAGTTCGGGGACACGCAGAAGATCTTCACCACGCCCAACGACACGCGAACGCAGGACTATATCACCGGCCGCTTCGGCTGAGCCGGCGAGGATAACAAGGGCCGCCAATGAACGAGCACACCGTCAAGTCATTCGACCAGGAGCTGCAGCTGCTCGACAAAAAGGTCGCGCAGATGGGCGGTCTCGCCGAGCGGCTGTTGGGACACGCCTTCGATGCGCTCGAGCGGCGCGATCCGAAGCTGGCCGAAAACACGGTGGCGAGCGATCGCGCCGTCGATCAGCTGGAACGGGAACTGCAGGAGCAGACGATCCTGATGATCGCCCGGCGCCAGCCGATGGCCAATGACTTGCGCCACATCATGACCGTGCTCAAGATCGCCGGCGACCTGGAGCGGATCGGCGACCTGGCCAAGAATATCGCCAAGCGGGCATTGGCGGTGTCCGGCGAGAGCCACCCCAAGCCGCTGATGACCGGCCTCAAGCATATGGTGGAGCTGGCGCTGCGTCAGCTCAAGGACGTGCTCGATGCCTATGCGGAACTCGACGCCGACAAGGCGCTCGGGGTCTGGCGGCAGGACGAACGCATCGATGCCATGTACAATTCGATCTTTCGCGAGCTTCTCACCTATATGATGGAGGACCCGCGCAACATCGGCCTTTGTACGCACCTCTTGTTCGGTGCCAAGAACATCGAGCGGGTTGGGGATCACACCACCAACATCGCCGAGAACGTGTATTACCTGGTGCATGGCACAACGCTTACCGACGACCGGCCCAAAGGCGATGACACCAGTTCAACCCTCATTCGCAAGGAGTAGCAGCTGATGCCGGGCGGCATCGATATGTCTCCCCGCGTCCTCGTGGTCGAGGACGATGCTGCCATTGCCGAGCTGCTTCGCTACAATCTCGAAGCAGAGGGATACCTTTCCACGGTGGTGATGAGCGGTGAGGAGGCGGAGCTGCAGGTCGCCGAGGACCACTTCGACCTCGCCATCGTCGATTGGATGCTTCCCGGTCTATCCGGCATCGAGCTGTGCCGACGGCTGCGCCGACGCGAGGACACGCGCAGCGTGCCGATCTTGATGCTGACGGCCCGCGGCGAGGAGGACGATCGGGTGCGGGGGCTGGGCATTGGCGCCGACGATTACGTGGTGAAGCCGTTCTCGCTGCCGGAGTTGCTGGCGCGGGTCAAGGCGCTGCTGCGGCGCGCCTCGCCCAATCGTGTCGCCGACGCGCTGCAGGGCGGCGATATCGTGCTCGACCGACTGGCGCATCGCGTGACCCGCGGTGGCCGGGAGGTCCGCCTCGGTCCAACCGAGTACAAGTTGCTCGCCTACTTTATGGAGAACGCCGGTCGCGTGCTGTCGCGCCAGCAGCTGCTCGATGGGGTTTGGGGGCGGGATGCGTTCATCGATGGGCGCACGGTCGATGTCCACGTTGGTCGGTTGCGCAAGGCCCTGATGCAGTATGGGGAGGCCGATCCCGTGCGCACGGTGCGCGGCGCTGGATACGCCTTTGGCGCCGATAGCCGCAGCGTACAGTCGGTCGCATCTGCCAAACCCCTGGTGTAGTGGCCGCCTTGCCGCGCGTGGCCTGCGGCGCTGGAAGTGACCACTGATCAATTTTCCTGGAGCACCCGCGTCGTCGTGCAACCTATGGCTGCGCCAGGCGTTGTTGCGGCAGTCACAGGAGGCCCAGGCCATGCGCGCTGCTCGCTTGATCGGTGTTACACTCCTTGTCGCTGCGGCATTGCCGGCCTCGGCGCAGGAACTGGCAGAAATCGGCAACCTCACCTGCAGTCTCGCCGAACAGAGCGCCGCGCCGGACAGCGAAGTCGGCACCGGGCAGGCCCGCGACCTGTTGTGCACGTTCAAACCGGCAACGCGCGGTGCCGAGGAGACCTACACCGGCACCATGCAAAGCGCCGGCGACGACCGCCCCTTCGACCGGGGTGTGTTGATGTGGACGGTGAAAGGGCCGGCGGCGACGGCAATTCAGCCGGGCCTGTTGCAGCAAGCTTTTGCCGTCGACGCCGGCGCAGCCGCCAACCAGGCCGCGCCGCTGATCGGCGAGAAGTCGCCGATCATGCTGCAGGCGGTGAAGAAGGAAATGCAGCAAACCCCCGGTGGCGAGTCGGCCAAACCAACCACCGTCATCATTTCCATTGTTCTCAAGTTGAAGACCAGTCCCGCCTGAGGCTGGCCTGGCGATCATTGACAGCAAGGGTGCGGCCGCCGGCTAGTGCGCGGGGCGTTTGGCCTTGGCCGGCGGCGCCGGTGCCGCATCGTCCTCCGCCCAGGTCAGGCCCTTATAGTTGAAGCCCTCCTCGATCGTGGGCTTGACGATGTTAAAGTAGGGGGAGAGATCGAAGTCCGCCGGCGCGTACAGGCTGTGATGGCGGATGTGCAGGATTTCGCCGCGCTGAAAGCGGCTGACGCCGCGGTTGGCACTTTCGCGGCGCTCAACGCGCGGCAGGATCGGATAGCGCACCCGGCCAAAGGCTTCCGCGATCAGGGTTGAGCAAATGGCGCGCGTCGGCTCGCCCGAACCCAACGCAATCATGCGCCGACGCCAGCGGGTGGGGATTGGCGGCTCGGGCAACAGGTAGCGCAGCAGATCGAAGATGTTGCGCATGTCGTACTGGGTGCCGAGCCGCGACACCATGTAGGCCAGAACGTTTTCGCGATCGGCGTCGGTGAGCCCGATCGGGCGGCAGATACGGGTGTGAAAGCGATCGTACTTGGAGAGCGGCGCGGAGATGCAGCCGTCGCCGAGATTGACCTCGATCAGCGTATGCGGCTCCTCGCCGGCGCTTGGCAGCTCGAACCAGTCACCGACATAAATGGCGGCGTGCGACCAGGTGGACTGCGTCAGATACTTGATGGCAGTGGACAGCTTGCTGCCGCCGGCGACCAACAGCACGTCGGCTGGACGCAGCACCCGCCGCAGCGCGGTCGGGTTGGAGGGCACGAACGGTTCCTGGCCGGGAAGCTCGCGGCGCAGCCGTTCGCCGAGCCTGCGGCCGAACCAGTCCAGGAAGGAATCGAACGCGGTCATGGCTCAGTTATCGCACACGCGCACGCGGCATCGCAGTGCGGCCGATTGGGCAAGGTGCAGAACGCGGTGCGCCGGTCGCCGGCAAGGGTGGCGCACGCAACCGATGCGGTGGCGGCGCCACCCGGTGGGCGCCGCCGGCTAAAGCCATGCTCGCAGACGGCGCGCGGGACGGGCAGGTTCATCCCATGTCCGCCTCCTCCTCGCTTGACACTCGCCGCCGGCGGCCTGGTGCTGTGCCCAAGCGGGTCTCGGCGCATGGCCGGCGGCAAGGCTGAGGGATTGCCCCACGAACACGGCGACAGATGGGCCAGGTTGTGCCGCTGCTACTCCCGGCCTGCCCGCAGCCTGGCCGCGGGCTAGCGTCCGGGGGGTGCTCAGAGCAGTGGCGCGACTGGCCGGATATTGCCGCGCAGGTCGAGCGCGGCCAGGAATTCCTGGCGGGTGGCGGTGCGGTCGCGAAACACGCCGAGCATGCGGCTGGTCAGCATGGTGGCGGTCGCCTGCTCTACGCCTCGGCTGGTCATGCAGCCGTGGGTGCCTTCAACCACCACGGCGACGCCGTGCGGCGCCAACACGCTATTGAGCGTGTCGGCGATTTGCGCCGTCATCTTCTCCTGGGTCTGCAGCCGCCGCGCATAGACCTGCACGAGCCGTGCCAGCTTGGAGATGCCGACCACCTTGTTGCGGGGCAGATAGCCGATGTGGACCCGGCCGGTGATCGGGGCCATGTGATGCTCGCAGTGCGACTGAAAGCGGATGTCGCGCATCACCACCATCTCGTCGTAGCCGGCAACTTCCTCGAAGGTGCGCTTGAGGTGTTGGCCCGCATCCTGGTCGTAGCCGGCAAACCATTGTTGATAGGCGCGCACGACGCGGGCCGGGGTGTCGATCAAACCCTCGCGCAAGGGATCGTCGCCGGCCCAGCGAATGAGGGTGCGGACCGCCTGTTCGGCCTCGGCGCGCGACGGACGACCCTCCCGGGTCAGGGTTGCGCCGGTCGGCGCCGCATCTGCGCTCACCGGTCGCGGCTCGAGTCTTGCAAGCGTGTTCATGTTTCTTTCCTCACCGTGCCGTAGGGGCTGGCCAATTGGATGTCGGGCGCGGCAATAGGTTCCCCATGCCGCGTCTGGCCGAAAGTCTGGCGCTGGTATCCGGCGGCGGCGCGCGCGCGCCCCGTGCCCGGGATATCCGGTTCCATAGCGGTCGATCGTGCCCTGAAAGCCCGTTGCGACGTTGGCGAGAGGCGATGCCGCACCCCCGTCCCAAGTCGCGCCCTGGCGTTGCCCCGGCCCGAGCGGCTAGAGTGCCGGCTTCGATGTTGGCGAGGTGAAGCCGTGCTTTGCGCGAATTGCCGCGATCGCCATTGGTCTTGTCGGCCTGTGACCGCATCCCGCCTCGTCACAATCAGCACCGGCCAAGCAGGAGGACGTGCCCATGTCGCAACAAGTCAAAGCCGAGTTGGCGCCGAGCGGCGTGCTGCGCGCGGGCATCAATCTATCGAATTTTCTGCTGGTCACCGGCAAGACCGAGGCCGGCGATCCGGTGGGCGTGGCCCCCGACATGGCCGCCGAAATCGCCAGGCGCCTGGGTGTGCCGATCAAATACGTGGCCTATAAGACGCCGGGCGAACTGGCGGACATGGCGGATACCGGGGCCTGGGACATCGGCCTGATCGGCGCCGAGCCGCAGCGGGCAGAGAAGATCGCCTTTACGCCGGCCTACGTGGAAATCGAGGCGACCTATCTGGTGCCGGCCGGCTCGCCGTTGCAGTCGATCGGCGATGTCGACAAGCCCGGGGTGCGGATCGCCGTCACCGGGCGCAGTGCCTATGGCCTTTGGCTCGATCGCAATATCAAGCAGGCCCAGCTCGTCAAATCGGACACGCTTGACAGCGCCTACGAGCAGTTCGTTGCCGACAAGCTCGACGCGCTGGCCGGTCTGCGTCCGCGGCTGCTGACGGACGTGGAAAGGCTGCCCGGCGCCCGCATCCTCGAGGGCCAGTTCAGCGCCGTGCAGCAGGCGATCGGGACCGCGCGCCGCAATGCCGCCAGCGCCGACTACCTGCGCGCCTTCGTCGCCGAGGCGAAGGCATCGGGGTTTGTCGGCAAGCTGATTGAAAAGCATAAGGTGCGCGGCCTGTCGGTGGCGCCCCCCGCGTAAAGGCCGCCGCGGCGGGCGCAGCCCGCGTCCGGTGCCCGGCACCGGCCCTGCGACGCCGCCAGCTGGGTGCCGCCCGCGCCCCGCGAGCGCAGCCGGAAAAGCTCGCCTAAGATCGGCCCGCTGCGGGCGGCAGGGTTGCCACCCGGCGGGCGGGGCAAGGCTGCGAGCGGAGGGCCTGGGCGGGCTTTGCCGCTCAACGCCACCCGTGCCCGCGCCTAGGCTCGCCCGCGCCGCGCCGCCGAAACGCCTCGCCGCCTGCCCAATCCCGCCCAGATTGCAATCTACATCAAATGCTTAAGGCCTAGCCCGGGCAATGCCATTTGGCTATCGTCCGGGGCGGGGATGCTGAGGACCTGTCGCGTGTACCGGCGTTTGCGGATCAGCCTGGGACTGCAAGTGTGGGCCGTGCTGTGCCTGCTGGTAGGCCGCGCCGTCGCAGCCGATGCCATCACCAGTGTCGAGGTCGCCGGCAACCGCACGGTCTCGGCGGCTTCGATCCGCACCCACGTGCATCTGGCAAACAGCGGCAGCATCACCGCGGCCGAGATCGATGCGGCGCTCAAGTCGTTGTTTGCCACCGGCCTCTTTTCCGACGTGCGCATCGAGCGCAAGGCCAAGCGGCTCCTGATCACCGTGAGCGAAAACCCGGTGATCGCCAGCATCGGCTTTCAAGGCAATGCCAACGCCGACAAGACCAAGCTCGGGCCGCTGCTCGAACTCAAGGCGCACGCGCGTTACACCGCGGCCAAAGCCCACGCCGATGCCATCAAGATTCGCGACTTCTACCGAAGCCAGGGACGGCTTGCCACGGTTGTCGAGCCCAAGGCCGACACGCGCGCCGATGGGCAGGTCGATCTCACCTATTGGATCAAGGAAGCCGAGGTCACCAAGGTCGACAGCATTGTCTTTATCGGCAATCGCAGCTTCAGTGAAAGCCAGTTGCGCGACGTCATCACCACCAGCCAGTCCGGCTGGTTCGACATCCTGAAGGCGGCGGCCTTCTATGATCCCGAGCGCATCACTCAGGATGGCGATCTGCTGCGTCAGTTCTACCTCAAGAACGGATTTCCCGACGTTCGCGTGCGCCAGGCGGAGGCGGTCAAGAACGAGCAGGGCACCGGCTATGCCATCAAGTTCACGATCGAGGAAGGCGAGCGCTACACGTTCGGGCCGACGACGGTGCAATCGCGGCTCGCCAAGGTCGATAGCGCGGCGCTGCAGTCGACCGTCACCATCAAGCCGGGCGCGACCTACAATGCCGAGCAGGTGGAAAAATCGCTGGAGCGGGTGACGCTCTCGCTCAGCGACCAGGGACACGCCTCCGCCAACGTTCGCATGCTGCCCAAGCGCGACGACGTCAGCCATACGATCGCGATGGTCATCGAGATTGCCGAAGGTACGCCGATCTACGTGGAGCGGATCGAGGTTTCCGGCAACGCGCAAACCAAGGATTTCGTCATTCGCCGCGAGCTGCGCTTCGCCGAGGGTGATCCGGTCAACGCCTTCATCCTGGAGCGGGCCCGCAAGCGCGTGCAGGGGCTGGGCTTCTTCAAGAAAGTGAGCATGAAGAAGAAGCCGGGCTCGAGCCCGGATCGGGTGGTCGTCGTGGTCGAGGTGGTCGAGGACGATACCCGCAATCTGTCATTCGGCGCGGGCTATTCGACCACCGAGGGCGTCGTCGGCGACATCTCCGTCACCGAGCGCAATCTGTTGGGCAATGGCCAATCCCTGCGCCTCAAGCTGACCGGCAGCGCCATGCGGCTGCAGGCCGAGCTTGGCTTCACCGAGCCCCGCCTGCTCGGCAGCAATGTGTCGGGCGGCTTCGACCTCTTCTACCGCGATACCGACTACACCGTGCAATCATCCTACAAGAGCCAGCGGGTCGGCGGCGACCTGCGCGTCGGCTATCAGCTGACCGACGAATTATCGACCTCGGTCAACTATACGTTCTCGCGCAATACCATCTACGATGTTGGTGCCAACGCCTCTGCCGCCATCAAGGAGGCGGTCCCGGGCTTCCCCACTAACCCGTCCAACACCTATGACACGTCCTCGGTGGGCTACGCCTTGGCCTACGATACGCGGGACAACAAGCGGCGGCCGCGAGAGGGGGTCTACTACACCTTGACCCAGGACCTCGCCGGCATCGGCGGCGACGTGCGCTACCTGCGCACGGTGGGAGAAGCGCGCGGCTACTATCCAGTTTCCGATACCATCACCGCGGTCGGACGCGCCTCCGGCGGCGTGATCGGCGGCTGGGGCGGGCAGGACGTACGCCTGCTCGATCTCTTCTACAAGGGCAGCGAGACCGTGCGCGGCTTCGCCTTTTCCGGCATTGGGCCGCGCGATACGCTGAGCGCCAATCAGGACGCGCTGGGGGGGCGCATGTATTTTGCCACCACCGCCGAACTGCAGTTCCTGATCCCCGGACTGCCGCAGGATTTCGGGCTCCGAGGCGCCGTGTTCGCCGATGCGGGCTCGCTGTGGGGCGTCAATCAGACCGCGGCATCGCTGCCGGGTCTCGCCGGCAACAGTTTGGCCCCGCGCGCCTCGCTGGGCGTCGGACTGCTCTGGGATTCCCCGATCGGCGCGCTGCGGGCCGACTACGCCTATCCGATCGTCAAGCAGCCCTACGACAAGACCCAGGCCTTCAGTTTCGGCTTGAGCCCCTTCTAGGCCCTTCAAGGCAACCCCGGCGATCCGCCCGCGCGCCTTTGCGCGAGGTTCCCATGGCGTTAGCGTGATGTTATGCCCGCCGATGGCAGCAGCCAGCTGCCGCGGCCGGTCGATGGCAACAGGGAGCGTCGGCGTTGATGAGCGATCAGATGAACGGGGCAGAAAGCCTGGTGCGGACCCTTATCGGCGGCGGGGTCAACGTCTGTTTCACCAACCCGGGAACCTCGGAAATGCACTTCGTCGCCGCGCTCGATAAGGTGCCGGGGATGCGCTGCGTGCTGGGCTTGTTCGAGGGTGTGGTGACCGGCGCGGCCGACGGCTACTACCGCATGCTCGGGCGCCCGGCCTCAACCTTGCTGCATCTGGGGCCCGGCCTCGCCAACGGGCTCGCCAACCTGCACAACGCCAAAAAGGCCCATTCCGGCATCGTCAATATCGTCGGCGAGCACGCCACCTATCACATTGCCCATGATGCGCCGCTGACCTCCGATATCGAGGGGGTGGCGGCGCCGATGTCCGATTGGGTGAAAACTTCGCGCACGGCCAGCGCCATCGCCGCCGATGGTGCCGAGGCAATCGCCGTGGCGCGGCAAACTCCGGGGCGGGTCGCAACCCTCATTCTGCCCGCCGATACCGCCTGGGATGTGGCCGGCGCCGACGGCATCGCCGCACCGGCGCCTCGATCGGCGCCGCGCAAGGTTTCGGAGGCCGCCGTCAGCGCGGCGGCGGCGCTGCTCGGCTCGGGCGAGCGCGCCACCTTGCTGCTCGGCGGCGACGCCCTCAAGCAACAGGGCCTCGAGCTCGCGGGCAGGATCGCCGCCAAGACCGGCTGCGGCATCCTCACCGAGGGGGCCAACGCGCGGCTCGAACGCGGCGCCGGTCGCGTCGAGGTCGATCGCATTCCCTACGTCGTCGACAAGGCGCTGGCGGTGATGCGCGCCGCCGGCAACCTGGTGCTGGTGGGCGCGCGCGAGCCGGTCGCCTTCTTCGCCTATCCCGGCAAGCCCAGCCTGCTGATGGCCGAGGGCACCCGATCGGTGAAACTGGCGGGGATCGATGAGGATCTGGAGGCAGCGCTGAAGGCGCTGGCGGACGCGCTCGGGGCCACCGCGACGCCACCCGCCCGACTGGCCGCCCCGCGCCGGCCGGCGCTGCCCACCGGCGCCATTACGCCCGCCGCCATCGCCGCGACCTTGGGGGCGCTGCTGCCCGAGAACGCCATCGTCGTCGACGAAAGTGTCAGCACCGGGCGCGAGTTCTTCCCCGAAACCGCGGGAGCGCCGCCGCACGACTGGATCAATAACCGCGGCGGCTCGATCGGCTACGGCATGCCGGTGGCGATTGGCGCCGCCATCGCCTGTCCGGACCGTAAGGTGATTGCGCTCGAGGGCGACGGCAGCGCCATGTACACCCTGCAGTCGCTGTGGACCATGGCACGTGAGGGTCTCGACGTGACGGTGCTGATCCTAGCCAACGGCAGCTACAACATTTTGCGCGGCGAGCTGGCCAATGTCGGCGTCAGAAACCCGGGTCCGCGCGCCGTCGACATGCTGTCGTTGCGGCGGCCCGACCTTGATTGGGTGGCGCTGGCGCGCGGCATGGGTGTAGAGGCGGTGCGTGCCAAAGATTGCGCGGCGTTGTGCAAGGGGTTGAGTGCGGGCCTGGCGCGCAACGGTCCCTATCTGGTCGAGGCTGTGCTATAGCCGGCGCGGCCAGGACCGCGCCGCACGTCTCACCCGCGGCGCTGGCATGTCAGAATGGTCCAACCGGTGCACTGCTGGCGCTTGAGCAACCGGAAGCCGTGGGCGCGGTAGGTCATGGCAACCTCGCGCGCCTGGTGGTTCAACAGCCCCGAAAGCACGATGATGCCGCCCGGGGCGACCGCGGCATAGAGCTCAGCGGCGAGCGCCAGCAGCGGACGCGGCAGGAGGTTGGCGAGCACCAGATCAAACGGTTGCGCCCGCCGCAACGCCGGATGCGCGAGAGAATTGGCGGTGAGCACGTGGAGGCGCGCGGCAACGCGGTTGAGGCGGGCATTGGCGCCGGCGACCGCGGTGGCAACGGGATCATTGTCGACCGCGAACACCGGGATGTCGGCAATGAGGCGGGCGGCGGCGATGGCGAGCACGCCGGTGCCGCAGCCGAGGTCGAGCACGCGCGCAAAGCGGTGCCGCCGCGTGAGATCATCGAGGGCAACCAGCACGCCGGCGGTGGTGGGATTATGGCCGGTGCCGAAGGCCTCACCGGCCTCGATCTCGATCGCCAGCCGCCGCATCGCGAACCGCGCCCGGTGGTGGCTGCCGTAGAGTGTGAGGCGCCCGGCCTCGACCGGCGGCAGCGCCGCCTGCGACAGGGTCACCCAATTGCAATCGGGGACGGCTTCGAGCGTTGGTGGGCCGAGACCGGCAATGGCGGCAAGTTGCGAACCGAGCCCGGCCAGGTTGGGAGGCGTGGTGTAGTAGGCCTCGACGACGACCGCAGGCGGCCGTGCCTCGAATAGGGTCACCGCCAGCGGCTCCGGCGCGATCACTTCGCCGATGTGGCCCGCCGCCGATCGGCCGGCGTCGAGGTCGGCAGCCTCGATGCGGAGCTTGAAAAGGGGCATAACTCCTGCAGCTTTGTTGCGATGCCTGAACGGCATGGGCCGCGGTCATAGCCGCTTCCGACGCGCCGTGAAAAGGGGGCTCTTTGCGCCGGCGGCCATTTGAGGGCTCGCCGACCGAGGTCGCGGCCCTCATCGCCAGCGTGCTTTGTCGGAAGCGACCGCCGGCCCATGATCGGCGGCCCGACAACGCTCGATCGTGGTGCGGGGCTTGGCCGGCC
>DATFXD010000438.1:0-12526 GCA_035258605.1 Hyphomicrobiaceae bacterium
GCCGCGCCCTAGACCGCCGTCCCGAACTTGCGCATCATGCCAACCGCCGGTAGCCGGCCGAGGAAGGGTTTTTTTGCATGCTTTTCACCCTGAGCGAGCTTGAAGCAGCGGTTGGCCTGGTGCGCACCGTGGTAGCGCCGACGCCGCAGCATGCCTGGCCTTTGCTCGCCAAACGCACCGGCGCCGAGGTCTGGGTCAAGCATGAGAACCACACCCCGATCGGCGCCTTCAAGGTGCGCGGTGGCGTCACCTATATGGACGCGCTCAAGCGTGCCGGCGGCGCACGCCACGGCGTGGTGACGGCAACCCGCGGCAACCATGGCCAGTCGATCGCGCTCGCCGCGGCGCGCGCCGACATCCCTTGCACGATCTTCATTCCGCACGGCAACTCGCCCGAGAAGAACGCGGCGATGCAGGCCTTCGGCGCCAAGCTGGTGGTGATCGGCGCCGATTTCGATGAATGCCGGCCGCACGCGGCGCGCTTTGCCGACGAGCACGGCTGCCATTACGTGCCCTCCTTCCACGCCGATCTCGTCAAAGGCGTCGCCACCTACGCGCTCGAGCTGTTCACCGCCGTTGCCGATCTCGATGCCGTCTATGCCCCGATCGGCATGGGCTCGGGAATTTGCGGCCTGATCTCGGTACGCGACCTTTGCGGTCTCAAGACCGACATCATCGGCGTGGTGGCAGACAGCGCGCCGGCGATCGCGCTCTCGATCGAAGCAGGACGGCTCGTCAACACCAACACGGCGGCGACCTTCGCCGACGGCATGGCGTGCCGCGTCCCGGTCGCCGAGCCGATCGACATCATCCGCCGCGGCGCCGCGCGGGTGGTGCGCGTGACGGAAGCAGAGATTGCCGATGCGATCCGCGCCTACTATGTCGACACCCACAATCTGGCCGAGGGTGCCGGTGCTGCCGCGCTGGCGGCCCTGATCAAGGAAGGCGCCAGCATGCAGGGCAAGCGCATCGGCCTGATCTTGAGCGGCGGCAACATCGATCGCGAGGCGTTCGCCGAGGTGTTGGCCGGCCGCATACCGCCGGCCTGATTGCGCACTTGCCGCAACGCAACGAGCGTACTGAGCCCGTTAGGCGGCAAGGCCGGCGTCCAAATCGGCGATGATATCGGCCACATCCTCGATGCCGATCGAGACCCGGACCACATCGGCGCCGGCACCGGCGGCGTGGCGCTGATCGTCGGTCAGTTGGCGGTGGGTGGTGGAGGCCGGGTGGATGATGAGAGAGCGCACATCGCCGATGTTGGCGAGATGGGAAAACAGCTTGACGTTGGAGACCAGCCTGACCCCGGCGTCGTAGCCACCCTTGACGCCAAAGGTAAACACGCTGCCGGCCCCCTTCGGGCAAATCTTGCTGGCCAGCGCATGGTAGCGATTGTTGGGCAGACCGGCATAGTTCACCCATTCGATGGTCTTGTGCTGCTCGAGGTGTCTGGCCACGGCCAGCGCGTTGTCGCAGTGCTTGGCCATGCGCAGCGGCAAGGTCTCGATGCCGGTCAGGATCAGGAAGGCGTTGAAGGGCGACAGCGCCGGTCCGAGGTCGCGCAGGGCCATCACGCGGCAGGCGATGGCGAAGGCAAAATTGCCAAAGGTTTCCGCCAGCCGCAGGCCGTTGTAGCTCGGGTTCGGGTCGACCAGGGTTGGGTATTTCTTGCTGGCGGCGAGCCAATCGTAGCTGCCACAGTCGACGATCGCACCGCCAATCGAGTTGCCGTGCCCACCCAGGAATTTGGTCAAGGAGTGTACGATGATATCGGCGCCGAAGTCCTTGGGCCGGCACAGGTAGGGGGTGGCCAAGGTATTGTCGACGATCAACGGCACGCCGGCCCGGCGCGCGATGGCGGCGATGGCGGGAAGATCGACGACGATGCCGCCGGGGTTGGCAATCGACTCACAAAAGATCGCCTTGGTCTTCGCCGTGATGGCCTTCTCGAAGCTGGCGGGATCGGTGGCATCCGCCCAGCGCACGCGCCAGTCGAACTTCTGGAAGGCATGGTTGAACTGGTTGATGGAGCCGCCGTAGAGCTGGCGGCCGGCCACGAACTCATCGCCGGGTTCGAGCAGGGTGTGGAACACCACGGCCTGGGCGGCGTGCCCGGAAGCCACCGCAAGCGCCGCGGTGCCGCCTTCAAGCGCGGCGACGCGCTGCTCGAGCACACTCTGGGTCGGACCGCCGATGCGGGTGTAGATATTGCCGAACGCCTCGAGGCCAAACAACGCGGCGGCGTGATCGACGTCGTTGAAGACGTAAGAGGTCGTCTGATAGATCGGGGTCACGCGGGCGCCGGTCGAGGGATCGGGCGCGGCGCCGGCGTGGACGGCAAGTGTCGCAAATCCCGGTGCGGTGTCGGACGTATCGGGCATCGGCGGCTCCTAGGGCAGCGAGTGGCTACGGCTCGCGGCACGGGAGCCAAACCCCGCCCACAAGTCAACGATGAAATCCACAACAGCGGCCGGGGCCCACGAGCTTTGCGTCCTACCGCGACCTGATGCGCGCGTAGAGCCAGGCCCGGTAGCGCTTGGTCAGGGTCGGCAGCAGCAGCCGTGTCATGGCGCAGATGGTACGCTCGCCAAGGTAGGGGAACAGCCGGTGCAGCTCCTCGTGGAACAGAGTGTCGATCAGCGATTCACCCTCACGTTTGTGGATATCGCGATTGATGCGGATGATGCGCCGGTCGTAGTTGATGGCGCCGTAGTCGCGCATGCGGTTGTCCACCACCCAGCGCCAACGCTTGCCGGCGGCATCGACGATGACCGAGCGGACCTCGGGCGCCCCGGCGATCGCCGCCTGCGCGAACCGACCTTTGGCCTTGGCTTTTTTTGCTGTTCTTGCCATCGGGGGCACCTCCTCGCGCTTCCTTATTAACGAGGCAAGGTGCCGATGGGTTAGGCACCCTTGTGGCAATGGTTTCCTGCGCAACGCATGGCTGGCTGAGCAAAAACCTAAGCTTTTGGCAGAAAAAGAAAAAACTCGATCTTCTAGCGAAAATTGCTGACCCAGATTCGGCGCCGTCTGGTAGCAATGGCTAGCGCAGCTCCGCCTCCCAGTAGGCGAGCATGCGCTGGCGCTGGGCGGCGTTGGGCAGCCGCCCGACGCCGGCGGCGACATTGTCGCGGGCGTGCTCGGGCTTGGCCGTGCCGGGAATGACGCAGGTGACGGCGCTATGACCGAGGATGAACTTCAGAAAAAACTGGGCCCAGCTGGTGCAGTCGACCTCCGCGGCCCAGGGCGGCAGCGGCTTGCCCCGCACCTTGGCGAACAGGTGACCGCTGTCGAACGGCTGATTGATAATCACCGCCACCCCGCGTTCGGCCGCCAGCGGCAGCAGGCGGGCCTCGGCTTCCCGCACGTTGAGGGAGTAGCCGAACTGCACGAAATCGACGGGCTCGTTGGCGATGATGGCGGCCAGGCTGTCGAGTTCGGCCACCGTGTAGTGCGTAAGCCCGATATAACGAAAGCGACCCTCATCCTTCCATGCCCGCAGGGTGGCAAGGTGTGTGCGCCAATCGAGCAGGTTGTGGATCTGCATGAGATCGATGGTGCGCGTCTGGAAATTGGCCAGCGAGGCTTCCATCTGGCGGACCCCCGCGGCTCGGCCCGTGGTCCACACCTTGGTGGCGAGGAACGCCTTGGCGTGCGCCTGCATGTCGGTCAACAGCCGCCCCACCACGGCTTCGGCGCTGCCATACATCGGGGAAGAATCGATCACCTTGCCGCCAGCCTCGAACAGGATCGCCAACACCTGCTTGCGGCGCTCAAATTCGCGGGCGTCATCACCGATATCGAAGGTTTGCCAGGTTCCAAATCCGACCACCGGCAGCGGCTCCTGGCTGTGCGGGATGGCTCGCGTGTGCATGATGGCGGCTCCGGCTTGCGCGGGTTGAGCGGCGTGGCCAAAGGGTGGTGGCGGCAACAGGGCGGCGCCGCCGAGGCTGGCCGCCAGGCCCAACGCCTGTCGGCGCGTCGCTGCCATCGGCCGCGCGCGATCGTCCATCGGTTGCCTTCACCGCCCGACTGAGGGCTTGGCTAACGTGCCTTATGGGCCGTGCCGCCAACACCTGGCCCTGGGCTTGCCCCCTAACAGCGATCCCTCAGCGCCGCCGGGGCTAGCCATCGACCGGACCTGCCTCGCTCGTCCCGACTAGGAGGCTGGCCCGCCGCCAGTGTCGCAGATCCGGTGGACGAGAAAAATCCATTTGTTGCGGGCCTCGAATGCGCTACCTCGAGGCGGATGCGAGCGGGCCACCCGCCGCCAAACGCAAACGCAAGGAAGCGCAGGCATGGACGCTGGTAGGGATCGGCCGCCCCTCAAGCTCGCGGTGGCGGGACTTGGCGCCATCGGTCTCGCCGTCGCCCGCCGCGTCGATGCCGGCGAGGTCGCTGGCATCGCCCTGGTGGCGGCCGCCGCGCGCGACCACGATAAGGCCACAACCGCCACCGCCCGCTTCCGCACGCCACCGCCGCTGATCGAGCTCGGCGCGCTGGCCGACGCCGCCGACGTCATCCTCGAATGCCTGCCGGCGCGGGTGTTCGCGGCGGTGGCGGAGCCCGCCATCGCCAAGGGCCGCATTTTCATGCCGCTGTCGGTCGGCGCCCTGCTCGATATCCCTGATCTGATCGAACGGGCGCGGGCAACCGGCGCCCGCATCCTGGTGCCGACTGGCGCCGTATTGGGACTTGACGCGGTCCGCGCGGCGGCCGAAGGCACCATCACGTCGGTCAAAATGGTGACGCGCAAGCCGCCGGCCGGCCTTGCCGGGGCGCCGTTGCTGGTTCAGCGCAACATCAGCCTCGACAACCTGCAGGAGCCGCTGTTGGTGTTCGAAGGCAGCGCCCGGGAGGCGATTGCCGGCTTTCCCGCCAACGTCAACATCGCCGTTGCCTTGTCGCTGGCCGGTATCGGTCCGGATCGGACCCGGGTTGAGATCTGGGCCGATCCGAGCTTGGCGCACAACACCCACACCATCCTCGTCACCTCGGATTCCTCCGACCTCGCCATGAGCATCAAGAACACTCCCTCACTCGACAACCCGCGCACCGGGGCGATCACGGCCTTGAGCGCGGTCGCGGCGCTGCGCCGGCTGACGGCACCGCTGGTGGTGGGGACGTAGCGGCGGCATCGGCTCGGGCGACCGGGGCCGCGGCCGCTTCCGCCAGGAGCCAGGCCACGAAGGCCTCGACATGGGGACGCTTGCCGGTGGTGGCAGAGGCGATGACGTAATAGGAGCGGGTGCCGATCACGCTGCGGCTGAAGGGCGCGATCAGCTGACCGCTTTCCAATAATCGGCTGACCAGACTGCTGATCCCCATGGCCACGCCCTGCGCCGCCACCGCCGCGGCGATCATTTGCTCGTAGTTGTCGAAGCGCAACGATGCCGCCGGTTTGAAGTCGGTCAAGCCTTGTGCTTCAAGCCAGGTGCCCCAATCCAGGAAGCCGCCGGCATCGTCGATGCGCAATAGCGCGTGATGGCGAAGGTCCTCCAGGCGGCGCAGCGGCCGCTCGCCCTCGCTTTGCAACAGCGGGCTGCAGACCGGAAACAATTCTTCGCCAAACAGCAGCCGGGCGCCGTCCGGCGCCGCATCGGTGCGACAGTAGCGCACCGCCACGTCGACCAGGTCGCGCTCCAGGTTGACGGACTTGTAGGTGGCGGAAATCCGCACGTCGACGTCTGGGTTGAGCTGGGTGAAGCGGCGTAGGCGCGGGATCAGCCACAGCGAGGCAAAGCCGCTGGTGGTGGTGACGGTGAGATGGCGCGCCGCGCCGTCCGCGCGCAGGGTATCGGTCACCTGCTGCAGGCGCTCCAGCAGGTCGCTCGCCGCACGGTAGAGCGCCTGGCCCTCCTCGGTGAGGGTAATGGCACGGGCGCGGCGCTGGAACAGGGCCACGCCCAGGTGATCCTCCAGCGCCCTGATCTGCCGGCTGACGGCCGACTGGGTCACCAGCAGCTCCTCGGCAGCCTTGGTGAAACTCAGGTTGCGCGCCGCCGCCTCAAAGCCCTGGATCAGGTCAAGCGGCGGCAGGTGAAAGCGCCTCGGCATTCGCAGAACTCATGTATCGGGTGAGAAATGATCGTTTGTCGCACCGCACAAGCCCAACTATGTCTACACCTTACTGATGCACAAGAGCAACCTCAGATGCGCGTGGCGCATGCAACAGGGGAGCCGGCCATGGCAGCGGTTGTCGAGGCAGAATTGATCGCCCTCAAGGCGCGCGGCATTCACCGCCTGGAGGCTGGTCGCGGCGTCCTCATCGAATGTGTGGCTGGGGCGCTGTGGATCACCCAGCAGGGCGACCATCGCGACATCACCTTGCTGGCCGGCGAACGCTTCCGGCTCGATCGCGACGGTCTGGCGGTGGTCTATGGGCTTGAGCCGGCACGCATGCGGATCACGGCCACCCCGGGCACGGCTGCGGCAGGCCAACACCTGCGCGCGGCATGAGTAGATCGGCTCCCGTGCCTGTGGGCGCGGGGACCGCTGGCGATTTGGGAGTGATGGCGATGACCTACCAGATCGATCGCTACCCGGCCGAGTTGATCGACGTCGTTCATTTGGCGCACGAGCGGGTGGTGATCCGCCCGGTTCTGCCGCAGGACGAGGACCTGACGGGTGCGTTTTTTGGCGACCTGTCGGCAACGGCGCGCCATCAGCGTTTCCTGGCGCCGATGCGGTGGCTGCCGCCGGGGCTTACCAAACGCCTGACCCAGGTCGACTATCAAAACCATATGGCGCTGGTGGCGGAGGTGTTCCGGGACGGCGGCGAGCGCGTCATCGCCGAGGCGCGCTATGCGCGGCTCGGGGACGGCAGCAGCGCCGAGCTTGCGATCTCGGTTGCCGAACCCTGGCAGGGGCTGGGCCTGGCGCGGCTGCTGCTGGCAAAGCTCATGTGCCGCGCCGCCGCGGCCGGCATCGAGCGCCTGGTGGGCGAAACCCTGGCAAGCAACCAGCGCATGATCGGGCTCGCCCGCAAGGCGGGCTTCACCGTCAAGCGCAGCCCGGAGTTGGGGGGTGTGCTGCTGATCGAGGCCATCCTCGGCGACGGCACGCGCCAAGCAAGGTTGGCCGCCATCACGCCCTGTCTCGCCAACCTCGAGGCCACACCGACCGCGGCCTGAAGGCAACCCTGCCAAAGGCGGCTAATGCCGGTTGCGGTCCTCGAACCGCGGCCTCCCCCGCAGCCGCGCCAGCCCGCGTGCCAGGGTGATCATCACCAACGACACGCCGCCGAGCCCAACCGTCAGCAAGGCGAGGAACACCAGCACCGGGGCAAAGGCCCACACCGCCACCGCCGCCAGCAGCACCATCGTCGCCAGCAACCATAGGCGCAGGAAGCTCATGGGCGGAGCGGGCAAAAACGCCAGGCCAGCGCCGCCCACAGCAGCGCCAACAGGAACTCGGCCACGAATACGCCCGCGGTGGCGCGCCCGACACCGCTCACTCCCGGTAGGCCGACCAGCACCGCCAGATAGACGAAGGCCGAACCCACCAAGGCCGCGGCGAACGCCGCCACCGGCAGCTTTTGCCATTGATCGGCGCGGCGCCCCAACCACAGCGCCACGATCACCACTGCCGGATTGAGCAGGGCGGTGAGAAACACGGCACTGAGCGCGACTGGCTCGACGGGTGGCATGCGTGCCTGGCGACCAGCTCGCCACTATGGCGAGGGTTTGCCTTCGATCTCCTCGCGCAATTTCTCCTCTTCGTATTGGATGAACCAGCCGATCATCTGCCGCCACAGGGCCTCGCACAAATCTGCCGGGACGCCCTTGTCGCTGGCGCGTGCCCGCACCTTGTCGATCACCTGCTGATTGCGCCAAGGTACGTTGGCCTCCTGGCGCGACCCCAGCTTGAGCTGCCAGGCGCGTTCGACATAGCCCATGCGCTCGGCGATGGTGTCGACCAGCTGATTGTCGATGCGATCGATCTCGACCCTGACCTCGGCCAGGTCGCGGCACTGTTGGGGTGATCTGACGCTCATGTCCGATGGCCTCCTCCCGACCTGCCGCCGGCGGCTGTCGACCTGGTGGTGGCAAGGCGCGCATCCCACCACCGCTCGGCTACCGCAAAGTGGCCGGCGGCATCCTCGATCACTTGCCCGACCCGGAACAACGTTGCCTCGTCGAATGGTTTGCCGATCAGCTGCAGGCCCAAGGGGGTGTGTTCGCCCGACAGCCCGGCCGGCACCGAGATGCCGGGCAGGCCCGCCATGTTCACGGTCACGGTGAAGATGTCGTTGAGATACATCTGGATTGGATCGCCCGACACCTCGCCGATGCCGAACGCCGGCCCCGGCGTGGTTG
Organism: Hyphomicrobiaceae bacterium; assembly: GCA_035258605.1. Classification (GTDB taxonomy): domain Bacteria; phylum Pseudomonadota; class Alphaproteobacteria; order Rhizobiales; family Hyphomicrobiaceae; genus AWTP1-13. The sequence goes on from DATFXD010000438.1 coordinate 8,319, forward strand.
GCGTCAACAGCACATCGACCTCCTTGAACACGCGCTCAAAATCCCGCGCAATCAGTGTGCGCACCTTTTGAGCCTTGAGATAGTAGGCATCATAGTAACCGGCGGAAAGCACATAGGTGCCGATCAGCACCCGCCGACGCACCTCGGCACCGAAGCCGGCGGCACGCGTCATCTCATAGGTATCGATCAGATCGCGGCCCGGACGGCGCAGGCCATAGCGCACGCTGTCATAGCGTGCCAGGTTGGAGGAGCACTCGGCGGGGGCCACGATGTAGTAGGCCGGCAGCGCGTACTTGGTATGCGGCAGCGACACCTCGCGCATCTCGGCGCCGGCGGCGCTGAGCCAGTCGATGCCCTGCTGCCAAAGCGCCTCGATCTCCGGCGGCATGCCAGCAAGGCGATACTCCTTCGGCACGCCGACTTTGAGACCGGCAATCGGTGCACCGATCGCGGCCTCGTAATCGGGCACCGCCACATCGACCGAGGTTGCATCCTTGGCATCGACGCTCGCCATGTGCCGGAGCAGGACCGCGGCGTCGCGAACGGTTTTGGCGATCGGCCCCGCCTGATCCAGCGAGGAGGCGAAGGCGACGATGCCCCAGCGCGAACAGCGCCCATAGGTCGGCTTGATGCCAACCGTGCCGGTGATCGCCGCCGGCTGGCGGATGGAGCCGCCGGTATCGGTAGCGGTGGCGCCGAGACACAGGTCGGCGGCCACCGCCGCCGCCGAGCCACCGGACGAGCCGCCCGGCACCAGCGCCACATTGGACCCCTGGCGGCGCCATGGGTTGACCACCGGCCCGAAGCAGCTGGTCTCGTTCGACGAGCCCATGGCAAACTCGTCGTTGTTGAGCTTGCCCAGCATCAGCGCACCGGCATCCCAAAGGTTTTGCGTGACGGTCGATTCGTAGGTCGGGGTAAAGCTGGCGAGGATATGCGAGCACGCCGTGGTGCGTACGCCGCGGGTGCAATAGAGGTCCTTGATGCCGAGCGGCAGGCCCTCGAGCGGCCTCGCCTCGCCCCTGGCCAAGCGATCGTCGCTGATCTTCGCCGCCGCCAGCGCGCGATCGGGCGTCGGCAGCACGTAGGCATTGAGCGACTTGTTGCTGGCCTCGATGGCGTCGAGGAAGGCGCGCGTCAGCTCGACCGCCGAGAAGCGCTTGGCACGCAGGCCTTGCCGGGCTTCAACCAAGGTCAGCCTGGTCAGCTCGCTCATGGCGCTACCCCCGCAAGGTCGAGGGTCTTGGCGTAGAACACCGAATAGGGCGTCGAGGGATAGTCGAGCACCGGGCCGCATCGGCTGAAGCCGGCGCGCTCGTAAAGACGCCAGGCCGCCTCGTGGCGATGCCCGGTCTCGAGCACCAGGCCGATCAGGCCTTCGCCCTTGGCCATCGCCTCGATCCGATCGAGGATGCCGGCGCCGATGCCGCGACCGCGATGGCTGGGCTCGGTGTACATGCGTTTCACCTCACCGACCCGCGCCGAGCCATGGCGGCGCAGGGCGCCGATCGCGATCGCCGTCCCCTGGCTGCGCGCCACGAACAGGGTGGTGTCGGGCTTGGCCATGTCCTCCGCCGTCATGTGCGAGCAATATTCGGCCGGCGTCAGCGCCAGCAAGGTGGCATTGAGCCGTGCCAGCAGCCCGCGCACCTCGTCCTGCAGTGGGCTCTCGGAGGCGATGATGACCGCCATTGCCGCTACTCCACCACCTTGGGCACGACAAAGAAATGATCGGCGGTGGCCGGCGCGTTGGCAACGATGTCATCGGCGATGCCGCCGTCGCTGACCTGATCTCGGCGCCGCTTCAAGGTGCTGGCCACCACCCTCGTCATCGGCTCCACATTGGTGGTGTCGACCTCCTCCAGTTGCCTGATCCACTCGAAGATACCCGACAGCTCGCTCTTGAGCGCGCTGACCTCGGCATCGGTGACCTTGATGCGTGCCAGTCGCGCAATCCGCCGCACTGTCGCCTCGTCGACGTCCATCACCCTACCCGCGCCGGTTGCCTCAACCTGATTGCGCTGCACTCATAACGGTGGCAATGACCGGCGGCAAGGAAGCGGCGAAAGTTCGGGGCTCCGGAGGGGCGCAAATCATGGCCGACCTCAAGCCAGCCGCCCAGCGCGTCAAGGACGCGCTGGGCGCCAAGGGACTGGATGCGCAGGTGCGGCACATGCCGCAGGCCACCCGCAGCGCCGAGGAGGCGGCCGCGGCCTGCGGCTGCGCCATCGGCCAGATCGTCAAATCGCTGGTGTTTCGCGGCGCCGCCTCCGGCCGGCCCTATCTGTTGCTGGTGTCTGGGGCCAACCGGGTGAACGAGGCCGCGGTTGCCGTCTTGCTCGGCGAGGCCTTGCAGCGGCCCGATGCCCGCACCGTGCGCGAGCTCACCGGGTTTGCCATCGGCGGCATCCCACCCCTGGGCCATCGCGCGCCGCTTGCCACCTACATGGACGAGGCGCTGCTCGCCTTTGCTGAGGTGTGGGCGGCAGCCGGCACACCCGATGCGGTGTTCCCGGTGGCCCCCGATCGGCTGCGGGTGGCGACCGAGGCCCGCGTGATCCGCGTCACCTGAGCCGGGTCAGCCGCCGCGCCGGCGCATCTTGCGCAGAAACGGACCCAGAATATCGGAATAGTCGTCGGTCCAGGGGCGCAGGTCGCTGACCGCGAAGTCGCTCACCTCCTCAAGATCGCGGAATTGATCGAGCGCCGCCTCGCTCTTGGCGAATAGCGCCACCGTCGAGGTCGATTGGGCATAGCTGCCGTCGGCGCTGTCGTCGGAGACGATGAAGCCATAGGCGCCGGGAATGACCTTGATGGTGGCGCCGAGCACGGCATCGAGGTCGAGGTAGCGGTTGGAGATGTGCAACAGCACGATGCCTGTGTCCTTGATCTTGTCGAGATAGAGCCTGATGGCCTCGGCCGTCATCAGGTGCACGGGCACGGCGTCGGATGAGAAGGCATCGATCACCAACAGGTCGAAGCTGTCATTGGCTTCCTTGGCCATGGTCAGGCGCGCATCGCCCAAGACGATGTCGGGCCGCGGCTGACAGTGGGCAAGGAAGGTGAAGTATTTGGGATTGCTGGCGATGCCGATGATCACCGGATCGATTTCGAAGAAGCGCCAGGATTCGCCCTCTTGCGAATGACAGGCAAGCGAACCAGCACCGAGGCCGGTGACCCCGTAGCGCCCCTTGCGCTCGCCCAGGCTGGCCCTGACCTTGGCCACCGTGCGCGCGATCGGGCTCATCTCGTAATAGTAGGTAGCGGGGCTTGGATCGTCGACCGGATTGCCGGCCTCGTCCCTGACACGTTGGGCGCCGTGCAAGGTGGTGCCGTGGATCAAGGTGTGATAGTCGCCGTCGCTTGAGGTCTGCACCCGGTAGACGCCGAAATAGCTGCGCTGCGCCTCGCCGCGCTTGACCCCCGACGGCAGCATCACCAGCGCCACAAAGATCATCAGCGCGGCCAGCAACTGCCGCACCGGCCAGCGTAATGCCGCGACCAGCACCGCCACCAGCATGGCCACCACCACCGGCGTGCTGCCCCACTCGCCGACGTCGATGTTGAGCTTGGCGATCGCCCAGGGCACCCAATAGATGGCAAGCAGGCCACCGGCGATGATCAGCCACCCCGTCAGCATCTCCTGCTTGTCGGCTTCGCTCAAGTGCGGCCGGCCATTGCCCGCCGCTGCTTTACCCCCGAACCGCGACGCCAAGCTGCCCGCGAGGCGCTGCAACGCTGCGCGATCGAATACGCCGGGGCGACACGCCATCGACAGCGCGAGCAGGAGAGGATACTCGAACACCTCGCTGAAGATCCTGGGCGCCACCAGCGCCGCCGCCAAGCCGCCGAGCGCGCCGCCGAACGACATCCACAGGTAGAACTCCGTCAGGTAGCGCGCCGCCGGCCGAGCCTCGTAGAGGGTACGGTGCGCGACCATAGCCGAGGTGAAGAACACGGCGACCCCGGTCGCCGCGGTAATGAACCAGGTCTCATGCTTGGTCTGCGCGATCGCAAGCAGCGCCACCGCCACCGCCACCAGATGCGCGCCGAGCAGCACCGGGCGGGGCAGCAGCGGCCGTTCACGGAACACCAGCACGAAGGTCAGAAGATAGAGCGCCAGCGGCAGCACCCACAGCAGCGGCGCGGAGGCAACATCGGTGGTGATGTGGGTGGTGAACGCCGTCAGCAGCGCCGCCGGCACCAGC
>DATFXD010000439.1:0-5928 GCA_035258605.1 Hyphomicrobiaceae bacterium
CGCGAGATGGGCGACGTCGGCAAGGCGGTCGCAGCCGGTGATCGGCCGCTCTATGCGCTGGCGATCGCCGCCGGTGCGGCGGTGCTGCGCGAAGGCTCCGAGACGGTGCTGTTCCTGTTTGGCGTCGCCTCCTCCGGCGACGACAGTCTTGCCGAGATGCTGAGCGGTGGTGTGCTCGGCGTCCTTGCCGGCATCGGCGTCGGCCTGCTGCTCTACCGCGGGCTGCTCAGCATTCCGCTGCGCTATCTGTTCGCCGTGACCAACGTCATGATCGTGTTGCTCACGGCCGGATTGGCGGCGCAGGCGGCGGGCTTCCTGGTGCAGGCCGATATCATTCCCGCGCTGGGCGGTCCGGTCTGGGACACCACCACCATCCTGAGCGAGAAGAGCCTGGTCGGAAAGGTGCTGCACAGTCTGGTGGGCTATGAGGCACGCCCATCGGGCGTACAGGTGCTTTGCTATGGCCTCATTCTGTGCGGGCTCCTCCTGTTGTCCGCCAGGGCCGCCAAGCGCGGGCAACGCTGACATCCCGCGACCAAACTGCGCCCGCGACAAGGGACAAGGCCGCCGGCGCAGCATGCCGACCGGGGTCGAGTTATGTGCGGCTTGCGACCACGACAGCTTGATCGCCAAACACCTGATCGCCAGCCGCCGGTGCCGATTACCGTCGCCGCGTCGGCCGCCGTACGCGGCCCGGCTCACGCCTTGCGCGGGTCAAGCGTCTTGGTCCAAAGCGCCACATCATTCCAGTCGCGCAAGGTCACGGTCATTTGCTCGGTCGTGCCATCAATTGCCACATGACCAAAGAACTGCAAATCAAAGGCGGGGGACAAATTTTGCCCCTGCTCCTTGGTTGGTGCCTTCACGTACATGAGTTGCGGGCCAAAGGTGGGGTCAAGATCGTTCGGACCGAACGAACCGGCATGGATCGGCCCGGACACGAATTCCCAGAACGGCTCGAAATCTTGGAACTTGGCTTTGTTCGGATCGTAGTAATGGGCGGCGGTGTAATGCACATCGGCGGTCAACCATAGCGTGTTGCCCACCTTCTCGCGCTTGATAAAGGCGAGGAGATCGGCAATCTCCAGTTCACGACCAAGCGGCTCACCGGGATCGCCCTGGGCGATGGCCTCGCTACCGAACTTGCGATCGCCGTCATAGACCACATAAAGGCTGATCGGCATGTCCGCGGCGATGATCTTCCAGGTTGCGCGTGAAGCCTTGAGTTCGCGCTTCAGCCAGGCAACCTGGGTCGGTCCCAGGAAATAGCTGTCGGGCCCATAGCTCGTTTGCCGGTTCTCGCCGTTGGGTCCACGGTAGCTGCGCATATCGAGCATGAACACGTCCAGCAGCGGACCGTAGGCAATCTTTCGATAGACGCGGCCTGGCTCGGTTGGCTCCGGCCGCACCGGCATATACTCATGGAATGCTCTGGCCGCCCGGGCCACCATCGCCAGCGCATTTTTCTCGGTGTATTTCTTGCGCCGGTGCTCGTCGCGCGTCAGCGGTTCCTCGGGCCACCAGTTGTTGGTCACCTCGTGGTCGTCCCACTGCGCGAACATCGGCACCTCGGCATTGAAGGCGCGCAGGTTTTTATCGAGCAGGTTGTACTTGTAGTTGCCGCGGAATTCGGCGAGCGTTTCGGCGCATTTCGCCTTCTCTTCCGTGGTCAGGTTCTTCCAGATCTCGTTGTTCGGCAGCTTGATCTCGGCCGGAATGGGGCCATCGGCATAGATCGTATCGCCGTTGTGAATGAAGAAATCCGGCCGATGCTTGAGCATCGTGGCGTATGTCTTCATGCCGCCGCGTGCCTCGTCGATACCCCAGCCTTGCCCGCAGGTATCGCCCGACCACACCAACGACACGTTACGCTTGTCAACCGGTGCGGTACGGAAGCGGCCGACCGCTGCTTCGCTCAAAATGGTGGGTTCGGCGTGATTTTGCAGCGTCACGCGGTAGAAGACATCCTGACCGCCCGGCAGACCGTCGATCGCGGCCTTGGCGGTCAAATCGCTCTCGGGCAGCGCATCGACCCAGACCTTGTGCAGGACGTCCTTGAAGCTATCGGTGGTGGCTAATTCGATGTGCACGCGCGAGGGTCGGTCGGCACGTGCCCACACCACAGCCGAGTTCGCCGACACATCCCCGGACTGGAGGCCGTGCGTGAGCTGCGGTCGATCGGCGGCGCGGCTCAGATAGGGCGCGAAGATGCCGCTACCGGCAACGGCCGTGAGGCCACCGACGACTGCGCGGCGCGAGATCGGGCGACGGATGGATCGGACCATGGTATGGCTCCCCCTTGCGAATGGCTGCAAGCTGCTTGAAGTCGGTGACAGACCGATGACACGATGACACGAGGAAGTCGCGCCCGTGGCGGCAGCGCCGCCGGCCATCCTCCCGGTAGAGCCATCTTGTCGCCCGTGGGCTCTCGCCAACATCCGCCATCGGCTCTGTTATCTCGATCGTGGCCCGGCGCTGCGTGGCCCAACTGCGCGCCTACGCCGTCAGTGGTCGAGGCGCAAGCGGGCCGCTTGGGCGCGATGCCAGCGTTGCCGCCGCCGTCGTCGCCCGCTCAAACGGAAGATGACAGCGGCCACAATTTCTCGGCCGCTTCGAGCTGGTGACGGCCATCGCCGATATGGTCCTGCGGTCCGTCGGTGCTGATCCAATCGGCAGGAATCTCTAAACGGCATTGCAGACCATCGGCGGCAAAGACGAGATCTACCTCGCCGCCGAGCTCAAAGGGTATCAGTTCGCGAACAATGCTGGTGCCATAGCCATATCGGCTTGGGCTCTGCACAGCGGGACCGCCGGTCTCACGCCAATCGATGGCCAGTCGCTCCTGCGATTCCTTTTGCAGCCACCACCAGCGCACCAGCACGCGGCCGTTGCGGTTGGAAAATGCCCCGTACTTGGCCGCATTGGTGGTAAGCTCGTGCAGCACCATAGCCAACGGCTGCACCGCCTCCGCCGTCAGCGTCACGCTCGGGCCTCGCACGGCAACATTGTCGGCGGCGTAGGGTGCGAATTCGCAGCCCACGATTTCCTTGAGCGAGACACCTTGCCAGCGACTGCAGCTCAACAGTTCGTGCACTCTTGCCAAGGACGCAATGCGCCGATTGAGGGCGGAAATGAAATCGGGCATCGATGCATTGGCGTTTTGCGTTTGCGTGATGATTGCCCCGACCGTGGCGAGCAGGTTCTTCGCCCTGTGGTCGAGCTCGGCATTGAGGATATCCCGATGCTCCTGCGCCTGCTTGCGCTCGGTGATATCGATATCGACGCCTACCACGCGCTGTGGCGAGCCATCGTCGCGATACATGATGAAACTGCGCGCCTCGATCCAGCGCAGTTGACGTTCGCGCATGAGGCGGTATTCGATGCCGTATTCGCGCCTGCGTTCGTGGAATGCTTGCAGACGACAGTCTTCGACCCGCTCCAGATCCTCTGGATGAATGCGCGCCCGCCACAGCCTGCGGGTACTCACGTTGGTCCCTTCGGCCAAACCATGTACCGCGGCGTAGCCCTCGGAAACCTGCATGGCATCGGCGTTGACGTCATAGGAATAGCTACCGACCAGGGCAGCCTTGCCCGCCAGCGCCAGCTGCAGGTTGCGTTCGGCCAAAGCATGCTGCGCGCGCTTGATGTCCGTGATGTCGCGACTGACGCCGAGCAATCGTCCGCGCTCGGCATTGGGGGCGCGCGTAAATGCACCCTCGATGGCAACCCAGCGCTCTTCGGGGAAGGCAGCGCCACAAGGGCTCGGTATCAGCCGGTACTCGGCTCGAATGTTGTCGCCGAGGCGGTGCGAGGCGACCAATGCCTGCTCCAGGTTGGCTCGGTCCTCCACGTGCACGCAGGCCCGAGCCTCGTTGGTGGTCTTGGGTACCGAACCGGCAGCACGGCCATGGATTTGGCTGTCACGGGCATCGCATTCAAAGCGATCGGTCTTCAAGTCGACGCTCCAAACGCCGAGCTTTGCCGCATCTAGGGCAAGTTGCAGCCGATTGCTGCTCTCCTTGATGGCCGCTTCGTTGCGTCGCCGCTCCGCGAACAGCGCGGCGAGCACCAGCATGCAGGTCGAAATTGCCAACAGCGTCGCCCGTGCGGCGTAGGTGCGATCGTGCAGGCTCTTGGGTCCATCCAATTCGACCATGCCAAAGGTGGTGGTCCAGACAACGGCGAAGCCAAGAATAAGCGCCGCCGCTGCGGCAAATACCGGCCGGCAATGCGCCGCGAGCAGCACCGGCAGCAATAGCGCGAGTGGCAGGACGGTGTACCAATAGTGTAGGGGTGAACCAAAGGCGACGACGCTCATCAACGCCAGCACCGCCAAGGTGAGCACGCCTTCCAGCAGCTCCCATTTCTCCGGCGGATCGTGCCGCATGGTACTGAGACCGATGAACAGCGGTGCCACCATAATGACGCCCAAGGCATCGGAGGCGAGCCAGTTCAACCACGTGGTCAAGGCCGGCGAGGCCGGGCTGTGCAGCAGGATGAACCCGGTGGTCGCCGGAATAGCCGAGATCGCCGGCCCAACGACGCCCGCGGCAATGAATCCAACAATGTTGGCGAGGCTATCCAATCGGAAGTCTCGACCGAAGCGGCGCCGGATCAGCGCCGCCACCAGCAACGCCTGACCGGCGTTGCACAGCGCGAACACAATGGCGGCGGCGAGGCTTTGCCCGCTCAACAGGCTGGCAGCGACACTCGCGGTCGCCACTCCAATGGCGACCGGCAGCCGCGCCGTGGCGCCGATGGCGATAAGCAATCCGGCGGCGAGACCCGATCCTGGCCAAAACACCGCGAGGCCATCGGGTTTTGCCAGGAAGGCCAAGCTGAATTGCGCGGCAACGAAGTAGGCGGCTCCGATCGCAATCGTGAGCCCGACCGACCCAAGCCAGTGTGTGCCTGATGCGATAGCGCCCGGCGTCTGTTGTTCAAGGCTCTGCATGGTGTCATTTCCTGCGACCAGCCAACAACGTATAGGGGTTTGCCAGCACGAAATCGGTGGCTCAGCCGAGGGCTTCTAGCATGCGTACGCGCCCAACCTGCGACACGGGCATCAGGGAATACCCTGAGATTGGTCAGCGGAAAGTGCTTGGGTCTAAACCATGATCGCCCCGCGGGTTGGCCGGAGCCGATTAACGCCGTGGGTCGGCAAGGCCGGTGGGGAACTATCATGCGACGCCTTTTCGGGCTGGGGCGACCTGCCCACCAGCAATGATCAAACCATGACTGAAAAGCGACCACGCGCTCCTGCGTTGCCTGAAGCAACGCGCTGAGCATCCTGTTAGCCAGATGCTGGGCGTGCGCCGAGGTGCCGGGGTTCGCGCGCGGCTGGTCTGGCTTCCGCCGCCGTCCCCGCCGGGGGCTCTCAAGCCGAGACCGGGGGCAAGAAGTCACCAATGCCAGCTGTTGCGCTGCAAGACGCTCGGGGGTACCTAGCGGCCGCTGCCGCTGCCGCCGCCTCCCCCTCCACTGCCTCCTCCCCCTCCACTGCCTCCGCCGCTCCCGCTGCCTCCGCCGCTCCCGCTGCCACCGCCACTACCACTGCTACCATCGCTGCCACTACCGCTGCTGCCACTACCGCTGCTGCCGCCGCTACTCCCGGACCCGCTGCTGCTACCGCCACTGCTGGCGGCGGTGCTGGTGCCGGCGTTGGTGCCATGGCCGCTATTGGCGCCGTGGCCCGTGGCCTGGGTCGCCGTTGGGCTCGTTGCTGTGTGGCCCGCGGCATGAGGCCCCTGCCCGGTATGGGGGCCGTAACTGATCGTGCTGCTGGTGGCAGGGGCGCCCCGCTGAGCGTCGGCGCGACCAACGGCCGGCGTCGCCGATGGCTGGGCGGTATTGGTGAGAGGAGGACTGTTGCCGGAGGTCGCGGAGGCGTTGGCCGCGCGCGGCGCGGCTGGTTTCGGCGGCGCCTTT
>DATFXD010000440.1:0-6027 GCA_035258605.1 Hyphomicrobiaceae bacterium
TCCACGGCAGCACCAGCCTGGCCAACATCTTTGGCACGGGTAAGCTCGTGTACGAGGCGGGATATCTGTTCGGCGCCACCTCGGAGACCGAAAAAGGCACCTTGCGCACCAGGCTCGAGCTCGAGATTCCGTTCTGAGCCAAGGCTCGCCCACCGCCGTTGGGTTGTGGCAGATTGGGCGCGTCGACCCGGGAAAGCGTTAGGACTTCCTTCAGCATAGCGCGCCTCCGGGGCAGCCGGCTTCCGGCATGGCCGGGCGCGCCGGTGTTGAGGGGTGCCAAGCCGTTCAACATCAGCGTGAGGATGGTGGAAACCCACCGGGGCGGCGATCACGCGCAAGCTCAAGCTCGCTTCCGTCGCGGCGCTGGCACGTTTCGCCATCGGCTTGGCTGGCGCCATCGCCAGCAGCTCGATTTCCACCCGGTGCGGATGTTGCGTAGGCGTGGAGGGCCGTGCCAGGAGCTCCGGCGGGCACTTGGCCTCATTTGCATGCTGGTAGCATCGTCACACTGGTCGGCGTAAGGCTTTGCTTACCATTGCGACGAGTGCTGAATATAATCAACAGAGACCGCTGGAGATCCACCAAACTTTAAGCAAAGTCGCGCTATGTCAATTGCCACAAAGCGCTTTTGAGGACCTCACCCATGATGCGTCGTGCGATAACTGTCGGGGTGGCCGCCGCGTGGCTCATCTCCGTTTCCGGTCAACCATCGAACAGTCAGTCCGTCGATTGGACCACAGGCACGGTCGAGACCGAGCTCACCGCAACACTGTCCGGTGAGCGTTACGCCGAGATCGATGCCTTGATTGCCGTCATCGAAGCCCAGCGCACCGCCGCGATATTCGCTCGCGCGCGCAATGCCGAGATCGAGGCATCGATCGCCGCCGTCGAAGCCGAGCGCGCCGCCCAATTCGCCCGCCAGCGCAATGCCGAGATCGACGCCTCCATCGCCGCTGTTACAGCCGAGCGCGCCGCCGCCCAATTCGCGCGTGAGCGCAATCTCGAGATCGACGCCTCGATCGCCGCCGTTACAACCGAGCGTGCCGCCCAATTCGCCCGTGAGCGCAACGCCGAGATCGAGGCATCGATCGCCGCCGTTGCAACCGAACGTGCCGCCCAATTCGCCCGTGAGCGCAATGCCGAGATCGAGGCATCGATCGCCGCCGTCGAGGCCCAACGCGCCGCCGCCCAATTTGCGCGTGAGCGCAATGCCGAGATCGATGCCTCGATCGCCGCCGTCGAAGCCGAGCGTGCCGCCCGATTTGCCGAGCAGCGTAACGCCGAGATCGACGCCTCGATCGCCACCGTCGTGGCCGAGCGTGCTGCCCGATTTGCCGAGGAACGCAACGCCGAGATCGACGCCGCCATCGCCGCCGTCGAAGCCGAGCGCGCCGCGCAGTTGGCCCAGCAGCGCAACGTCGAGATCGATGCCGTCGCTGCGGTGGCCTACCTGCACAAATGAACTGCGGCTGCAAACGCTGAGCTGCCCGGCGGCAAGGCGGCATTGCCCTAATGGTGAGCAGACCTCGCCCAAGTCGCTGAGGGGGTAGGGCCCCTCCCCCAGACCCGATCACGACGAAGCGCCTGCCGGCCCCTGCCGACCCGCCACGCCCGCAGTAGCGCCAGACGGGCACCCGATGCGCGGCTGGCACCAGCCCCGGCGACTGGTGCCGGCGCGGGCCCGCCACCCGGCGCGATGGCTTGCGGCAACGGCCGCGGCAAATGGGCGGTGTTGGACCTCGACACGATCCCACGCATGCCGTGAAGCATCCCCTGTCGGGCTCTTGACACCCTAGAGTGGCGGAGCGACAAGCCCGAACTACGCCCTTTATTCGAGAGGACGCTCCACGCAATGCCAAGCGACAGTTATCCAATTGAGCCGTCGGCGGTGACCGGAGCCTAGTCGTCCCTCCCTGAGACGCTCATCCGGTGCCGGGCGGCGGCCGCAGCCGAGGTGAGACCCATGAACGATCGTGCTTTCAACGGCCTTGCGGCCGAGTTGGTGCCTGCCATCCTGCTGGCAGGCGAGGCGAGGGATATCGCCCAAAACCTGGCCCCCTATCGAGCGCCCGACGTGGCCGAGGCGCTCAACAGCCTCGATCACGAGCTTGCTGCTCGCGTGCTGGGGGCGATGCCGGTAGCGGCAGCCGTGCAGGCTTTCAATGAGCCACACCTCAATGCCCCGGCGAAGGTGATCGAATTGATGCCGGTGGACTGCGCCGCGACCATTCTCGGCGGCATCCATTCCGATCGTCGGGCTGACATCTTCCGCGAGCTGCCCGAACCCGCGCGCGAACAGCTCAAAGCCCGGCTGCCCGGTCCAATGCGCGACATGCTTGACCAACTGCTGCGCTATCCTCCGCAGTCGGCCGGCGGCCTCATGACGACCGATTTCGTCAGCGTCCCAGCCGATTTGACGGTCGAGCAAACGCTGCGCCGCATCCACGACGTCGGCCGCAATCGAGAGGCGATATATACCGTTTGTCTGCTCGATCCAGCCAGTCAGCGGCTGGTGAAGGTGATCGCACTTGGCCGACTGGTTACCAGCGATCCTGGGCTCATGGTTCTTGATGCCGCACGACCCTACAAGCCGATCACGGTCGCACCGTTGACCGATCGCGAGGAGGTGGCGCGGCTTCTCTCCAAATATGACCTGTTGGCCGTTCCCGTGGTGACCGACGACGGCCACGTGCTGGGCATCGTCACCGTCGACGACGTAATCGATGCCATCATCGCCGAAGGCACCGAGGACGTGCAGCGGTTCGGCGGCCTCGAGGCCCTCGAGGAGCCCTACCTGAAGATTGATTTCTTAACCATGATCAGAAAGCGCGCCGGCTGGCTCTGCGCGCTGTTCCTCTCCGAAATGCTGACCACCAGTGCAATGCAGGCCTACCAGGCCGAGATCGAGAAGGCCATTGTGCTGACGCTGTTCATTCCGTTGATCATGAGTTCGGGGGGCAACTCCGGATCACAGGCGACCTCGTTGGTGATCCGGTCGCTGGCACTGCGCGAGATCGCGCTGGCGGATTGGTGGCGCATCGCGCTGCGCGAACTGCCGGCCGGGCTCACTCTTGGTGCGATCCTTGGCGTGATCGGCATGGCACGCATTTTCCTGTGGCAGACCCTGGGGTTCTATGACTACGGCAGCCATTGGGCGCTGGTCGCATTGACCATCGGGCTGGCACTGACCGCGATCGTCACCTTCGGCTCGATGACGGGATCAATGCTGCCGTTCATGTTGAAGAGACTGAGTTTCGACCCGGCGACGGCATCGGCGCCGTTGGTCGCGACCCTGGTCGACGTAACCGGGCTGATCATCTACTTCAGCGTCGCCTATCTCGTGCTGCGCGGGACGCTGTTGTAAGTTTCCATTGGTGCTTGCGCACGCGGATCCATGCAACGCTCGGCAAGCCCAAACTGATCGGACCCGACCTGGGTAGCCCCCAGTGCGGGCAGTTCTCAGCCCCCAGGCTTCAGGGTTTTTCCCGATGTTGTCGGCTCGGTGCCCACCGTAATGGTGCCCGCCACTGCCGCGAGGCTTGCGCTTGGGGGGATTGCGATGAACACACGGCCACTGTTTGCGGGCCTCTGGCTGGGCGGCGTCGCCGCTTGCCCACCGTGCTTAGTGGGCGCCGCACCGTCCCAGGCTCAACCGTCCCTGGCGCCCGACGAGCGGGCGATCATTGAAGAGGTCACCAGGTCCGTTCACGGCGACAATGTTGCCTACGGCAGGGCACCCGCCGATCCGCTTGCGGGTGAGATCACGTTGCCATTCCGGGGCGGAACCATCACCCTGGTCCGAACCAGCTCCGTGGTCCGCGATGATGGCAGCATTTCCTGGCGGGGCGTTGTGAAGGAGACCGGTGAGCGGGCTGCGCTGATGGTCTGGGGCAAAGCGGTACTGACTGGCTATTTTGCCTATGACGGCACCATTTTTGCCATCGAGAACCTGGGCGGCGGCCTCACCGCATTTGCCGAATTGGGGCGAGACAAGGCGATACCGGACCATCCCGCCCCAACCGCCGCGCGCGATGCGGCTCCGGTGCCCAGCCCCGAGCCGCCGGGCGCAATGCCCATCGAGCCCAAGGTTGCTTCGTTTGCCGACGCCGAGCGGCTGGCGCTGGAGGCCAAGCACATCACCATTGATGTCATGCTGCTCTATACGCCGAACGTGGCCGCGCGCTACGTCCGCGATCCTGCCGACTTGCTGGCGGTGGCCATTGACGAAACCAACGAGACCTTCAGAAATAGCGGTCTTGGCAATATCAGGTTGCGGCTCGTGCACACGCAACCCATCAACTATGACGGGTCAGTCGAAGATCAATTCACCCACCTCTATAGCATGGTCGATGGGCTGGGAGCGTTCCAGAACGTAAGACGACTTCGTGACGAGAAGCACGCCGACATTGTTGGGCTCGTGATTGACAATCCGAAGGGCTGCGGGTTGTCGACGCGCGTGGGTCCCGACTCTGACGAGGCCTATTTCGTCGTGCATCACGCCTGCGTTACGGTCTCCATGTCGATCGCGCACGAGATCGGACACATCCTGGGGATCAGGCATGATCGATTTGCCGATACGAGTGACGCGCCGCTCGCCTATGGGCACGGCTACGTCAACGGCGACAAATGGCGCGACATCATGAGCTACAATCATGGCTGCGGTGGCTGCCCTCGCATACCCTTCTGGTCGAACCCGAGGGTGATGTACAACGGTGAGCCGACCGGCACCGCAGCGGCCGACAGCGCCAGGGTCATTCTTGAGAATGCGGAGCGCATCTCGAAGTTCAGATGACCCCGCCCCGCGCCACGGCTCCTGGGGCTCAAGCGAGAAGCGCTGCTATCGTTGCATGCGGAGCGACTGCAGCGCCCCCGGAGGGCAACGCCGGCCCAGCGGAGAGGTCAACCAACCCCGCCGATCGCAAATATCCGCGCCAGGGTTGCTCACTCCTCCGGCAGGGGTTCGGGTTTGAAACCGAGGATTGTTTGAAAGCGCTCGCAATACTTGGGCCATGCCTGCCGATTGACCAGGCGCGGCGGCACCTTACCGTCAAAAATATCAATCCATTGCTCGGAGGCGTAAAGGGCGACGTTTTGGTGGGCTTCGCGCGTGCTGCCGGCGTTGTGCGGCGTCAGGATTACATTGTCGAAGGCCATCAGCGGGTGGTCCGTTGGCGGCGGTTCCTCAAGGAACACATCGATTCCCGCCCCAGCGATTTTGCGCTCCGTCAGCGCCCGGGCCAGGTCAGCCTCCTTGTAGGTGCCACCGCGCGACGTATTGATGAAGAATGCCGTCGGTTGCATCAAGCAGAGTTCATCGTATCCAACCAACCCCAAGGTTTGTTGCGTCCGCGGACAGTGCATGCTGACGTAGTCGGCACGCCGCAACAGGTCCTTCAGCTCGGCTTGTTCGGCGCTCCGCGCCGCCATTTTCTCCTTCGACACATAAGGGTCGTAGGCGAGAACGGTCATGCGAAAGGCGGTCTTACAAATCTCGGCAACGCGCGACCCAATATTGCCGAGGCCGATGATGCCGACGGTCTTGCCGAGCAGCTCGGTCCCAATGTAGCGGAAACGATCGATCGTGCTGTGCTTGCGGATCGACCGGTCGGCCTCGATGATCTTCTTGGAAATGGCGAGCATGAGGCCGACGGTGTGCTCGGCAACGGCCTCCCGGTTGGCTCCGGATTGGTTGCAGACCAGAATGCCGGCCTTGGTGCAGGCGTCGACGTCGATCACATCGTATCCGGCGCCCAACGAGCAGACGGCAAGCAGGTTGGGAGCCCGCTCAAACAGTCTGGCGTCCGGAAACCAAGGTTCGCGCATCTCGGTGCGCGCGCACGCATGGTAGCCGTGCGCCCGGCTCATGTCGGCCCAATTCTCGATTTCTGGCCCGCCGAAGTCGCGGTGGAACATATCGATGTCGGAGCGCTTGGCTCGGATTGCGGCCGCCGTCGCGTGGAGGCGGTGATGGAAGTAGATGATCTGCTTGATGTTGCTCGCCATGCCCGTCGTCGCCGATTAAACCCC
>DATFXD010000441.1:0-4552 GCA_035258605.1 Hyphomicrobiaceae bacterium
GGCGAGCTGCTGGCGATTGCGGGCCCGGACCTGATGGTGTTGCGCACGCCGGTGAAACTGCGGGGCGAAGGCTTCACCACCATCGGTGATTTCACGGTCACGGCCGGGCAGCAGGTGCCGTTCGTGCTGAGCTACGGGCAATCTCATCTGGCGCTTCCCGAGCCGGTTGATGCGCTAGCGGCACTGCGCGCGACGCAGGAATTCTGGCAGTCGTGGACCGCCCAGCGACGGCGGATCGATTATCCCGACGGGATCGTGACCCGCTCGCTGATCACGTTGAAGGCGCTGACCTACGCGCCGACCGGCGGCATCGTCGCGGCACCGACGACGTCGCTGCCGGAGGAGCTCGGCGGGCCGCGCAACTGGGACTATCGCTTCTGCTGGCTGCGTGACGCGACGCTAACGCTGCTGGCGTTGATGAACGCTGGCTACTACGAAGAGGCGCGGGCGTGGCGTGACTGGCTGCTGCGCGCCGCGGCGGGAAACCCCGCCGACATCCAGATCATGTACGGGGTGGCGGGCGAGCGCTGGCTCGCCGAGCGGGAGATCCCCTGGCTCGGCGGCTACGAGAAATCGAGACCGGTTCGCATCGGCAACGCCGCCGCCGACCAACTCCAGCTCGATGTCTTTGGCGAAGTAGCGGACGCTCTTCACCAGGCACGGGTCGGCGGCATCCAGCATCTTGGCGCCGCTTGGGACTTCGGACGAGCGGCGCTCGCGCATCTGGAGAAGGTATGGCGCGAGCCCGACGAAGGCATCTGGGAGGTGCGCGGGGGACGCCGGCATTTCACCTACTCCAAGGTCATGGCGTGGGTGGCCTTCGACCGCGGCATCAAAGGCGCTGAGATGTTTGGGTTGAGCGGACCGGTGGAGGAGTGGCAACGGCTGCGCGCGGAGATCCACGAGGAGGTGTGTCGACGAGCCTTCAACCCGACGCTTGGCGCCTTTACCCAGTCCTACGACAGCGATCAGATGGACGCCAGCGCGCTGCTGATCCCACAGGTTGGCTTCCTGCCGCCGGACGATGCGCGCGTGCTGGGCACCATCCGGGTGGTCGAGCAAAAGCTGCTGCGCCATGGGCTCGTGCTCAGATATGACACGAGCACCAGCGAGGACGGACTGCCGCCGGGCGAGGGCGCCTTCATTCCCTGCAGCTTTTGGCTTGCCGATGCCTATATCCTCACCGGACGCGTGGCCGACGCGCGGCGCCTGTTCGCGCGGCTGGTCGGTTTGTGCAACGACGTCGGCCTGCTGGCGGAGGAGTACAATGCAAGCGCTAAGCGGGCGGTCGGCAACTTCCCGCAGGCCTTCTCCCACATCGCGCTGGTGAACACCGCCTACAACATTGCATCCGCAGGAAAGCCGTGCGAGCAGCGTTCCGGCAGCCCTAGCCTTACCGCGGTAGCCAGCGTCGAGGACGAGGAGATCCTCGAGATCCTCGTACAGCACACCGCTGCTGCCAGGCGCACGGGTCCCCCATGAGCGTGCCGCTGATTCAGGTGTCGGGTGGCGTTTTTCGTCCAAGCGCGACGGTGGCGCGCAAGCGCCAGCGGCTGGCGCGGGGCGATCGGCGCATCCACTCGTCACAGGCCGCGGGTACGCCGCCGTCGACGGCCAGCCTGCGTGCCTTGGATTGGCTGAATTTACTGCTGGCCGCGCTGCTAATGGGCTTTGGACCGTTTGCCGGCTTCTATCTCGCCGATCAGGGTTGGATGCCGCAAAACATCGGCTTCGTCCTGACCGCGAGCGGCCTGGCCGGCCTGCTGACCCAGCTTCCCGCCGGCGAACTCATTGACGTGGTCAGGTCGAAGCGTGTGTTGGTGGGGGCTGGAGCCGCGGCCGCCACGTTGGCGCTGTTGCTGCTTGCGCTACGACCCGACTTGTCATCGGTGTTCGCGGCAGCGCTCATGCAGGGCATCGCCGGAAGCGTCATCGGCCCGGGAATTGCCGCCGTCAGCCTCGGGCTTGTCGGGCACGACGCGCTGGCTGGCCGGCTCGGCCGCAATCAGCAATACGCCTCCATCGGCGGCCTTGCAGCGGCCGGGACGATGGGCGTTGTGGGCTCCGTCCTACCAATCCGCGATATCTTTCTTCTGACCGCCGCATTGGGACTGCCGGTAGTGATCACGCTGGCGAGAATACGCGCGTCCGACATTCACTTCGGCCGATCCTGCGGTGCGCACGACCGACATGCGACCCACCCGCAGCGGGTCAATCGCGGCGCACTTTTCAGCGATTATCGTCTGCTGACCTTTGCCGCCTGCCTTTTTCTGTTTCAGCTTGCGAACGCCTCGGTGTTGCCGCTGGTGGCGCAGACCTTGGCGCACCACGAAACCCATTTCTCCTCGCTGCTCTTGTCCGGGTTCGTCGTGATCCCGATGATGATCGTCGCCATCCTCGCCCCCTGGGTCGGACGGAAGGCGGCAAGCTGGGGACGCCGGCCACTGCTGCTGGCTGGCCTTGCAGCGCTGCCAATCCGCTCTGCCTTGTTCGCCTTGTGCGCGAACCCAGCACCGCTCCTGCTGGTGCAGGCGCTGGATGGCATCACCGGCGCTACGCTGGGCGTGCTCACGGCGCTGGTCATTGCCGACGTCACCAAGGGAACCGGCCGGTTCAACTTGGCCCAGGGCTTTGTTGGCACCTGTTCGGGCATTGGTGCCGCGCTCAGCACCTTCGTGTCGGGGCTGGTCGTGGCCAGTTATGGCCAAGCGGCCGGCTTCTTAAGCGCCACCGCTGTGGGATTGCTGGCGCTGGCAATTTGTTGGCTCTTTATGCCCGAGACTAAATTGGCTACTCCGCCAGCCAGCGCCGTACGCGGTTGATGGCCAAGCCACCTCCGGCGCGGTTAACCGGCCGAAAGCTCAAGGTGGCGAGCGCTCGCGCGCCCCGGCACCCAAGCAACGACCTGGTTCTGGGGCGTTTGCGGCAAGATTGCGAAAGTTTCAGCAAGACAGGTAGAGCGTTTCCGGTTGTGGGCAGCTTAGCTCGAACACCGCATGCTCGATAGCTCGTCGCGCGAAAGGTAAAATTTGAAGCCAGCTCTTCTTGCGACCGCGTCAGGAGAGCCGCGCTGGACGCCGCCAATGACGCTGCCCCATGCCACGGTTTTTCTCGTCGACGTAGACAACACCTTGCTCGACAACGACAGGATTCAGCAGGACCTGAAGGATCACCTTGAGCGTGTCTACGGTCCTGGCGCGCGGGTCCGCTACTGGAAGATCCTGGAGGATCTGTTCCAGGAGCTGGGTTACCGCGACTACCTCGGGGCCCTCCAGCGCTATCGTCTGGAGCATCCGCTCGACGTCGAGCTGTTGTCGATGTCCTCGTATCTCGTCGACTATGCCTTTGCCGACCGGCTGTTCCCCGGCGCACTCGCCGTTTTGAAGCGGCTCGGCAGCTTCGGTCTGACGGTCATCCTGTCGGATGGCGACGTCGTGTTCCAGCCGCGTAAGGTGGAGCGCGCCGGGCTGTTCGAGGCCGTCGATGGACGCGTGCTGATCTACGTCCACAAGGAACAGGCGCTCGATGACATCGAGCGCAGGTACCCCGCCGCCCACTACGTTTTGATCGACGACAAGTTGCGGATACTGTCGGCAGTCAAGCAATGCTGGGGCGAGCGAGTGACAACCGTGTTCGCGCGGCAGGGCAGCTACGCTCACGACACGACACTGGCCTCGCTGCCGCGGCCGGACGTGACGATCGATCAGATCGCCGACCTATTGGGTTGCGATTTGCCGCAGCTTGCCATGGCGCCGCGGCGAGCCAATATCGGGGTGGAGGCGACGTGATGACGGCAACCCGCACTCTGCAAGAGCTTGGCCAGAGCCTGTGGCTCGACAATGTCACACGCGCGCTGTTGGACAGCGGCACCTTGCAGCGCTACATCGATCGGTTGTCCGTCACCGGGCTCACCTCCAATCCGACGATCTTTGACCAAGCCATCAAGAACAGCCCCGACTACGATGCCGATATCGCCGCCAAGGCGCACGCGGCAACGGCGCGAGAACACCTGTTCTTCGACCTTGCGCTGGCCGATCTCACCCGTGCCGCAGCGCTGTTCCGGCCGATCCACGAGCGCACGGACCGGGTGGATGGCTGGGTCTCGCTCGAGGTTTCGCCCCTGCTGGCCCACGATACCGCCGGCACCGTCGCTGCCGCGCGCGATCTCCACCGCCGCGGTGGCGTGCCCAATCTTTTCATCAAAATACCCGGCACCAAAGAGGGCTTGCCGGCCATCGAGGCGGCAATCTTCGAGGGCGTCCCGATCAACGTCACCTTGCTGTTCTCGCGCGAGCAGTACCTGGCTGCTGCCGACGCCTATCTGCGTGGGGTCGAGCGGCGCATCGCCGCGGGGCTGAACCCGGCCGTGGCCTCGGTCGCATCCTTGTTTGTCAGCCGCTGGGATGTGGCGGTCAGCGGCAAGGTCCCGAGCGAGCTCAGCAATCGGCTCGGCATCGCCGTCGCCCAACGCACCTATCGGGCCTATCGCGAGCTCATCAGTTCGCCCCGCTTCCAGCGCGCCGCCAATGCCGGTGCACGTGCCCAGCGGCTG
>DATFXD010000442.1:0-2177 GCA_035258605.1 Hyphomicrobiaceae bacterium
ACCGGCGTGAGCGCGGTCGGTGCTGTCAGATCTGGGAGAAGAGAGCATGCATGACAAAGACGCGCTGGTATCGACCATGCTCGCAAGTATCGACGCCGCCCAGCAAAGCGACCAGCCTTACCGGCATTGGCTGGTGAGCGAGTGCCTGCCGGCGCCGATGCTGGGATCGGTGTTGGCATTGCCCTTCGAGGCCCCCGCGCTCGAGGGCGTTTCCGGCAAGCGCGAGCTCCACAATGCGACGCGCAAATACTTCGATGCCGAAAATCAGAAGAGCTTCCCGGTCTGCGCACAATTTTGCGCCGCCTTTCAGGATCCGCGGCTGACCGATCGCATCGCCGGCCAGTTCGGTGCCGCATTGGGTGGCACCTATTTGCGCGTGGAGTACGCGCAAGATATCGACGGCTTTTGGCTCGAGCCCCACACCGACCTCGGCGTCAAGACCTTCACCATGCTGCTCTATATTTCCAACGATCCGCAGCACCAGTCGTTGGGGACCGACATCTACGACCTCGACAAGACGCCAGTCGGGCGATCGCCGTTCCTCCCCAACAGCGCCTTCATATTCGTGCCGTCCTCGACCACCTACCACGGGTTTGAGCGCCGAACGATCGATGGCGTGCGCAAGTCGATCATTATCAACTATGTCACCAACGAATGGCGAGCGCGCGAGCAGCTGGCCTTTCCCGATCGGCCGATTGCCACCTAGCGGTCCCCGCGGGGCCGCGAGTGGTGCGCGTTTGGTGGCGAACGCGCCGTCGCTGTTGATGCTCGGCGGCCGGTCGCGGCCATCACCGGTGTCATGCGTGGGGTGGTGGATCAGCCGGTTCGGGGCTTGCTATCGCCGCCTGCGCCCTTGAGCGGCAGCGGCTGGTCCTTGAGCATCGCCGCGGCGATCACCTCGCGCGCCAGTTTCGGGTCGAGGGCATGCTCGGTGATCAAATCCTGGCAATCGGCCACGATCAGGTCGGCGTCCTGCATCAGCTTCAGGGCCTTGAAACGGTCGGCGCGGCGAAGCCCCATGCTTTGACCGAGCACCTCCAGAATATTGACGATCTGGAACGGCCAGTCGCGCTCATGCGCGCAAAGCTGGCGATGATCGGAGTGATAGACCGCCACCAGGGCATCGATGCCGGCCGCTTGCGCGGCTTCGAGCTCGTTGAGTTGGAGTTCGCGCTGGTAGGCCGGCAGCACGTTGAGGTTGACGCTCTGCAGTCCGACCGCGGGCTGCTTGAGGTCGACAAGCTCGATCCCCGGGATCGCCTGCAGGATCTCGGTGGCGGCCTCGACCACGCCCGCCACCCCCGGGTGCTTGTGCAGCGCCACCCGCAACTCCACGCGCGCCGTGAGCTCAGGCATGAGCTTGTCGAGCTGCGATCGTAAGAAATGCAAAAACGGCGTGATCTCGAACGGTTTGGACCCGCGCTGCCGCTCGAGCGCGGGGAGCGTTGTCTCCCTGAACTGGACCGTGCAGCTGGGACACCACGTCAGGACCTGGCCGGACCGGCTGTGCGACATCTTGTCGATCGTGCTGGCACCCATGCGGCCCGACACCTCGAGGTCGCCGGCGCGCATGTGCTGGATGCCACAACAATGGCTGGGTCCCCCCATCACCTGGTAGCTGATGCCGAGCCGATCCATGATGTCGAGCGCGAGCAGCGCGATATGCGGCGTCTTGAGGACATTGCAGCCGGTGTAGAACACGAAATCCGCCGCCGCATTGGGCTTCTCCATGGCGGCAGACCCCTGTCCCAGCCGCGCCAACAGCGTGCCGTCGAGCTGCAGCCGCGACAGCACGGCGACATCCCGGCTGGTGTTGCGGTAGGTGGTGACGCCGTCGCGGCGCCGCTTGGCGAGATCATGGTGCTTGCGCCGCATGGCGAGGCGGGCCATGGCCAACAGAAAGCGCGGATTGACGCCATAGTCGCACGCCTTGATGCACTCGCCGCTGAACGTGCAGGCCTCCGCCCAACGTCGCGAGGCTTCGGGGCCGTCACCGGTTCGCACCACCTCGATCAGGCCGGCCACGACGGCGCCGGGGTCCGCCGCCGCAAGCCCGGCGGGCGCGACGCTCGGGCAGACCGCAACGCATTTGCCGCATCTGGTGCAGGCCTCGAGCATGTCGTCGATGCGCGCGCCAAGGGCTGCCTCAAACTCGCCCTCACCCATGCGATCCTCCT
>DATFXD010000443.1:0-4999 GCA_035258605.1 Hyphomicrobiaceae bacterium
GATGAGCCGACGGCAGCTCTCGATGCCGGCTCGGGTAGAGCTGCGATGCTGATGCTGAGGCGCATCGCGGTCAAGCCGGGCCGGGCGGTGGTCGTGGTTACGCACGATGACCGGATCCTGCCCTTTGCTGACCGCATTGCGCATTTGAGCGATGGTCGCGTCACACACGTCGAGAAGCTTAGCAGGCAAGAGGTGGCATGATAGCCGTCCGACTTCCCCAGCTGGCATACGGGCTGATGCTCGTTGCGGCGATTGCGTTGACGGTCACGTTCGGCTCCATTCTCCGCAATCCACCTGCGTCGGGGCACATAGATCCGGGCATAAGGAGCGCTACGACACCGCCCGGCACTGGCGACCCCGACCGTATCCAGATAGGTGCCGTTGGTGTCGTCGAGCCGTCGAGCCAACAGATCAATATCGGCGCCAACGTGTCGGCCACAATCACAGATGTTTTCGTAACGCCGGGAGCGAAGGTGTCTCGCGGTGACAAGGTATTTGCCCTCGACGCGCGAATCGCCCAGGCAACACTCGACCTACGCCGTCGTGATCTGGCAACCGCGCAGGCTCGTTTGGCTCAGGCGCGCGCACGTGTTCCCGGCTTGCAGGCAGAGGTCGAGGCGGCGCGAACGACGGTCGAGGCTGCCCAATCGGATTATGAGGAGGCGTCGGATTTGGCGCAGATTGCGACAGCCTTGCTGACCGGCAATTCGATCACCGCGCGGGAGGCGACGCGAAGAAGGAATGCTTTGCGCACTGCGTTGGCACGATTGAGCGAGGCGCGCGCCAGGGTGGTTCTGGCTGAGGCCAATCTGAGCCTGTTCGACGAGGTCCGCGGAGGTGCCTCGATTGCGCTGGAGATCGCCGCCGTCGAGCAGGAGCGCGGCTCGGTGAGTCTGGCCGAGATGGAGGTCGAGCTTCGCACCGTCCGCGCCCCCGAGGATGGAACCGTGCTCCAGGTCAATGTGCGCCCTGGTGAGTTCGCGCAAGCGAGTGCGCTTTCCGTGCCATTAATCGTCATGGGAAGGATTACGCCACTGTATGCAAGGGTCGATATTGACGAGGCCGATATCGCCCGCCTCCTCCTCGATGCGGCAGCAACAGCATCATTGCGGGGCTCAGCCCGCTCGCGTTTAGATCTCCACTTCGTACGCGTCGAGCCATTGGTGGTGCCGAAGCGCAGCCTTTCGGGTCAATTGACCGAGCGCACCGACACACGCGTCCTGCAGGTCATCTACGAAATCGTCGGCGATGTCGATACGCTCTGGCCGGGTCAACAACTCGATGTGCTAATTCAAGGCAACAGACAGTCTCCGGCTTTCCAGCCCGCGTCAGATGACAAAGTCGCTAAGCGACAGTTTTAGCCGACACTGCATCTTGCGGTGACAAGAACCACTCCCACCGCTGGCTTCGCTGCCTGCCGGCTGCCTCGCTGGTCACATCATCCCGATCCCATTCAGGCACATTGACATCGAAGGTTGTCGCAACCCAGGTATCTGGCGGCCGGCGGGTGTGGTCACGAGCGGCGGTTGTGATTCGCGCCGTCTCATGACCGCTGCACCTTCAACTGCGGAAGCAGCGCCACTCGTTTTCAATCAATGTTGCTCGAGATCCCCCAAAATCTCTTTTCGACAGCATCGGCCCCATGCTGGCGAAATCCAGCGCTCATCGACATGTCGGCCGTCGGGATTAGACCGGAAATGGCCGGCGCACGGCAAGATCGACGCGGTTGACCCGGCCATTCGGCTCCGGACCTGGTTGCGGACGCGACAAATGTGCCACCGCGAGGCCATTATCGGCAAGGACTCGACAGCACTGCGACCGTCGCGCCTATAGAATAACTCACGGTTCCTTCGCGCGCCTTTTCAATTCAGCAAACGCGCGGCCGGCGAGGCGGCCGAGTTTAGTCGCAGCGGAATCGAGCTCCTCCGCGTGATTGTGCGACCTCGCCTCGAATGCGGTGAACCAGCGGCGGAAGCGGGCGAGTTGATCGGGCGGCAGGTTGGCAACAGCTTCGGCGATTTCTTCGACTTTCATGTTGTGCAGTATAGCACGGGATGGGTTGAGCGATGGAAAGAGATTGGGCGATTTCGATTGCTGCGGGTGGGGCTATCGAGGCTGCGACCTGGCCGTCTTTCCCCGGACATTGCAGGCCGCTATCACGAGGGCTGCACCGGCTCCGCGGTCGGGGCAAACTGCACCATACAAGTAGGTCGACTGGGGTGCGCTGATCGTGCGCGGCGCGGGGACGCGAGCCCTTCCGAGCCTAGCGGTAGGTGAGCTTGTTCTTCTGCCCGACCCCCGCATTTCATCCTGGAACCACACGACCGCGTGCCTGGCGCAAGCGTCGCGCGGACTTCCGCCACACGTGCGGAGAAGTGTTTTTTAAATGCCTCCACTGTCTCCTTCAATCGCACCGGGCCGTCATGCCGCCATCCACGACGATTTCGGTCCCGGTAATGAAGCGGGCTTCGTCGGAGGCAAGAAACAGCGCCGCATGCGCGGTATCGCGTCCGTCACCCATGAACCCGATCGGAATGCGGGCGAGGCGCTGCTTGAGCAGGGCCTCGACATTGCCGCCGGTACGCTGCTTGGCGAGCCGTGCTTCGACCATGGGCGTGTGCAACTGGCCAGGAATTACGGTGTTCACGCGGACGCCGTGCTTGGCATATTGCACCGCGACCACGCGGGAGAATTGGATGACGCCGGCCTTGCTGGCGGCGTATCCGACCTGCGGCGACCCGCTGAAACGAATTCCCGAAGCTGAAGAAATGTTGACGATGGCGCCCCCGTTCTGGCGGACCATGATGGGCAGAACGTGTTTGCAGGCGAGGAACACGGTGCCGAGATTATAATCGAGCTGCCGATGCCAGGCGTCCTCGGACAACTCCACTGGACCGCCGGCGGCGGAGCCGCCGACATTGTTGACCAGAATATCGATCCGCCCGTGGGCCTCCATGCACGCATCGGCCATGGCGGCAACGGCTTTACTCTGCATCGCGTCGCACAAGTAGGTGGTGATCTCGCCGCCGACTTGGCGCGCCTGCTCGACCGTCTCTCGCATCGAATCGGCATCGCGATCGACCGCAAAGACCTTGGCCCCTTCACGTGCGAAGATCACAGCCGCTGCCCGGCCATTGCCCCAGCCGGGACCGACGCAGCCCGCGCCAACGACGATTGCTATCTTGCCGTCCAGCCTGCCCGCCATAGCGGCGCCC
This sequence comes from Hyphomicrobiaceae bacterium, assembly GCA_035258605.1. Taxonomy (GTDB): domain Bacteria; phylum Pseudomonadota; class Alphaproteobacteria; order Rhizobiales; family Hyphomicrobiaceae; genus AWTP1-13. The sequence goes on from DATFXD010000443.1 coordinate 3,216, forward strand.
TCCAACCTTACCCCCGTTGTAGTGGTCCTAATGGACACCCGGTTGAGTTGTCGCCTCTTTGGGGGTTATGACAGCTCAAAAGGATATGACGACATCTGACTTGTCGCCTCTCATAGCCTGGCACCCCACAGGTTTGAATGTCCGAAACCGGCCCCAGCTCCGGCGAAGGCATCCGATCATTTGCATCAGAACAAATAGAAGTACGTCTGGCCATCCAACTGCTCGCACCGCTTCATCTCGATGGACGTTGCGAGCTCCTCACACCCGGGTTCGTCCGAGGACGTCACGATGACGCCGGTCCTGGTGTAGACGTCCCCGCGCCCTATGGGGGAGCCCCACCCTTCGTGCAGTACAATGGGGAGGCCCAGTCCCCGGATAACGAAATTCACCCGGCGGCCGTCGATCAATACGGCCTGGGCACGCTGCTCGGCAAAGATGGCCCGCAATTCATCACGGACAGAGGGCGGGACCTGTGCCTTGTCCCACGACACGAAGCTCCCGGGCTTGCCGTCACTGGCCGGCCCGTACTGAACCGCGTGGTTGTCGGCATATCGGAGCGGCCCCGGCGCAAGAACTGCGGCGATCCTGCGGTACTCGGCCTGGAACCAGTACGCCTCCTGCTTGGCCGTCACGATCTGCCACCCGGTTAGAAACACCTGGCTGCATGCGGTGACGCATTGAGACACGGCAACGAGCGCCACAAGCACCAGCGAAGCTCGTGTTGCCGCTCCGCGCATGGAACGCCGCTCTGAAGCTGATATCTGGCCTGTCAACGAAATGCGCATGGCTGTCGCCCCCTCCCATCAGGCCGGCCACTTGGGATACGTCGCCACTGCCTAGCAGGATCTACCTCAACGGCGTTCGCGTCGAGGAAGAAGCCTGCTTCAGTCTGCGCCACGGTCGGGACGTAGGCTGTGGCTTTTCTCAAGTAAAGATGGCACAACATGGTGCCTCACGGAACGGCAGTGATGACGAAACCAACACCGCCTCTAGAGCAAGGTCGCCCCCATATGATGCTTACGGCGGCACGAATCGGCTGTTATTGCTTTTACGATGCTCTGATCTCTTCAGATGGCTGAAGCGAGCGCTAGTTGACCTTAATGCCCGCGGCTTGCACCACCTTGGCCCATTTTGCGATTTCGCTCGCCATATAGGCGGCGAATTCCTCAGGCGTGTTGCCGACCAGAATGGCCCCCTGGCTGGCGAGCTTTTCCTTCACCTCAGGCGCCCGCATGGCAGCAAGCGCGGCGGCGTTCAACTTCATGATGATCGCACGCGGCGTTCGGGCGGGTGCCACCATGCCGTACCAGTTGTCGGCCTCGATCTGCGGATAGCCAAGTTCGCTCATCGTCGGCAGGTCCGGCAGCGACTGCACCCGCAACCGGCCGCCAACGGCGAGCGCCTTGATGGCGCCGGCCTGGATCTGCGGCAGTAGAATCGGCACATCGAGGAACATGACCTGAACCTGGTGACCGATGAGGTCGTTCACCGCCGGCGCGGCTCCGCGATAAGGCACATGGACGATGTCGATCTGGGCAATGGTGCGAAACAGCTCGCCGGCGAGATGCGGCATGCTGCCCGGGCCGGTCGACCCGTAATTGATGGTGCCAGGCTTGGCTTTCGCAAGGGCAACCAGGTCGCTTACGTTGGCGACCGGTACCGTGGTCGAGGCGACCAGCAACTCGGGCACTTTGGCGACGAGCGTAACGGGAGCGAGGTCCTTAAGCGGGTCGTAGAGAACTTTCTCCTGCAGGGCGCTGCTGATCGCCAGCGCGCCGGCACTG
>DATFXD010000444.1:0-2211 GCA_035258605.1 Hyphomicrobiaceae bacterium
CCCCGGGCGGACCCCGGAAGAACCCCGCCAGCTACTAAGGGCTGGCCCTGGTCCGGGCACCGTGGAACGCGAAAGCGGGAAAAGCCGGTGGCGCGCTGGACAGGCGCGTTTCCTTCTTCCGCGTCTGCTCTGGCGCGCCACGCCCCCTCACTTTTGGGGGAATGGAAAAAGAGACGGGCAAACCCCAAGCCCGACCAAACCTGGGGCCGCTCAAGCTCGGCTGTTTGACAATTGAATACGATGCAAGCGCGCGCGGCTTTGCGCCGATCGGTCCGCGCACTCCGTGACCCTCTCCCTGCGCAGCGGACGAGGGTTACGGAGTTCGCCGCCGGGCTGTGCTACTCCCCGCTGACGCCGCTCGCCTTGATCGGGCCGGCCCATTTCTCGATCTCGGCCGGGATGAACTTGGCGAGGTATTCGGGGCTCCGCCGCTCCGGCGCCACCACGGTGACGCCGACGCTGGACAGCCGATCGCGCACCGTCCTGCTGTCGATCACCTCGCCCGCCGCCTGGTTGAGCCGGCGCACGATCGCGTCCGGGGCGCCAAGCGGCAGCACCACCGCGCTCCAGGCGCCGCAGTCGAAGTCGTTGAGCCCCGCTTCCTTCGCGGCCGGCAGATTGGGCAGCACCGGGACGCGCTCGGGGCCGAGGATCGCGATGCCTTTCACGGCGCCAGCCTCGATCTGCGGGAAGGCGGTCGAAATCTGCTCGCACATGTAGTCGAGCCGCCCACCGATCAGGTCCTGCATGGCAGGCGCGGCGCCGCGATAGGGCACGTGGGTGATGCGCGCGCCAATCACGCCGTCGAGCAGGATCGCGCACACGTGCGAGCCCGAGCCGCCGCCGGCCGAGCCGTATTGCAGCTTGTCCTTGTTCGCCTTCGCATAGCTGACGAATTCGGCAAGCGTGCTGGCCGGAAAATCCTTGCGCGTGATGAGGACGCGCGGCGAATCGGTGACGAGCCCGACCGGCGTGAAGTCGGTTGCGGCATTGTAGAGCGGCTGTTTGTAGAGCGTCTGGTTCTGCGCCAGGTTGGCGAGCCCGCCGAACAGGAACGTGTAACCGTCGGGCACGGACTTGGCGACGCGCGCGGCGCCGACCATGCCGCCGGCGCCGCCGACGTTCTCGACCAGGACCTGCTGGCCCAGGATCTCGCTCAGGCGCTGCGCGAAGATGCGCCCGATGGTGTCGACCGGGCCGCCGGCCGCGTAGGCCACCACCATGGTCATCGGCCGGGTCGGCCAGTCCTGCGCGCTCGCCGCGCCGGTGAACGCCGCCAATAGCGCGAGCACCGCAATGATCATCCTTGCCATCATGGTCTCCCCGTCACTCCGGCTGGATGCCGGCGGCCTTGACGATCGCCGCCCACATCTTGATGTCGTCCTCGACGAACTTCGGCAGATACTCGGGCTTCTGGCGCTCGGGTTCGACAACCTCGGCGCCGACCTCGCTCATGCGCTGCCGCACCGCCGGCGTGTTCAGGGCGGCGACCGTGGCGGCATTAAGCTTCTGCAGGATCGGCGCCGGCGTGCTCTTTGGCGTGAACATGCCGTACCACGAGGAGGCCTCGAAGTTGGTCAGGCCCTGCTCGTGCGCCGAGGCAAGCGCCGGCAGGATCGGGGCGCGGTTCTTGCTCATCATCGCGATCGCCTTCACGGTCTTGCCTTCGATCTGCGGGATCGCGCTCGCCGCCAGCGGGCACCAGTAGTCGATGCGGCCGCCGATCATGTCCTGCATCGCCTGCGGGCCGCCGCGATAGGGAATGTGCGTGAGGTTGACCCCGACGGTCGCGTTCAGCAGCACGCAGGCGAGATGACTCGCCGAGCCGCTGCCGGCCGAGCCGTACTGCATCTTGCTTTGGTTGGCCTTGGTGTAGGCGATGAATTCCTGCAGGTTGTTGGGGGGCAGTTCCTTGCGGGTGATCAGCACCGCCGGCGTGTCGGCGACCAGCGCGACCGGGGCAAAATCGGTCGTCGAATTGTAGAGCGGAGCCTTGTAGAGGATCTGACTGTAGGTGTGGGTGGCACTGCCGCCGAACAGGATCTGATAGCCGTCGGGCGGCGCCTTGGCGACGCGCGCGGCCCCGGTCATGCCGCCGGCGCCGCCGATGTTCTCGATGACGATCGACTGGCCGAGGAGTTCAGCCAGCCGCGCCGCCACGATGCGGCCGGCGACGTCGATCGAGCTGCCGGCAGCGAACGAGACCACCAT
>DATFXD010000445.1:0-3731 GCA_035258605.1 Hyphomicrobiaceae bacterium
TGAAGAACTGGCGAGACGTGCCGAACTTCGGCTGAAGCGGCGGCAGCAGCAGCAACAGCAGCAACCAAAAATTGAAACTGATATACTACCCGGCGCGCGCAGCCGAACGACTTGAGTCGCCTGCGCCGACGAGGTGATCGAGTGAAAAGACGCGAGTTCATATCGCTGCTCGGCGGCGCGACGATCGCGTGGCCGCTCGCGGCGCGCGCGCAGCAACCGGCGATGCCGGTGGCCGGATTCCTGCATCCCTCGTCGCCGGAGCCGAACGTTCGCTCTCCAGGTCGGACCTCATTTATATGTTTTGAAGCTTCGCCGATCAGTAGCCGTAGCCGCGGCCGTAGCCGTAGCCATAGCCATAGCCGCCCCAATTGAACCGGTAGTTGATCCCCACCTTCAAGGTCTGGATATCTCGGTTCGTCACAAAGAAAGTGTCTCCGGCGAGGCGTTGGAACCCACCAGGAGCAATAAATGTCCGGTCATCCAGCCCCAGGAAACTATACTCCAACTTTGCCGACCAATTGGGCGCGAAAGCCCACTCGATGCCCGCGCCCACGAGGAAGCCGCTGTTGCTGTTGTTGGAGGCGGTGATTGATGCGCCGGTTGTCAGATTGGTGATAGTGAAGTCTTCGTTTCCGACCCAACCGCCACCGGCCTTGCCATAAAACAGCCAGGGGCCATTCGTCACGCCGAACCGCGCAGCCACGGTCGTGATCCATCTATTGTTGGAAGTCACCTGGATAGTTCCAGCACCCGGAATGAATACGGTACCGGTGTTGTTGTTATTCGCAGCCCCATCGAACTCGGCCTCAATTCCGAGAACAGCGTAGCCGATCTGCCAGTTGTACCCGAGTTGGCCTCCCCCGATGAATACGCCGTTGTTGTTTCCGCCGCCGAAGTTCGCGCCGAAGAAGGTGTCGGTCACATCACGGTGAGCCCAAGCCCCGCCAATGTTGGCGCCGACATAAAATCCGGTCCAACTGAACGGCGGAGGTGCATAGACCGGAGGCGGAGGCGCATAAGGAGCAGGCCGCGCCCTCAGATCAGCGGCATTAGCGGACATCGACGTTGCCAACAACGCCGAGAGCGCTGCGGTAGTATGGAATAGCTTGCGCATGATTTTCCCCCACCGTTGCGTCAAACTCGTTCGAGTCCTTACCCTCTAACGGGGTAAAAAAAAGCCAGAATCGTTTGGAGGAAAAAGTCTGAAAGCCTGTGGCAGAAATACAACGTTAAGTCGGTGTGGCGCTCGCCCGGCAAATTCGCGGCATCTCTATCTGGACCATAGTACCATGGCTCTGGATACAGCCTCCGCCACACAGCTATCCCAGGTGATCATCCAGCCCTCATTCCTTCTGGGTGCATGTGCGGACGATCCGCCCCTACCGCCGCCGACGTGAATGACCTGAACCGCACATTTGGCCGCGCGGCCGCTATTTCGTGAGCATTCGTCGCGGCGCGGCGCTCGGCGTCTGTTCCGCCGGCGAGATCACGAATGTGACCCAGGCGTTCCAGCCGTCGGGCCGGTCATGGCTGGCGAACTCCCAGTAGCTTTTGAGATTGAGGTAGCCCTGCGTCGTGGTGCTCAGGGGAATAATGAACCCGAGCTGCGGGCCAGCGCCAACGACTTGTGACTGGAAGCAACCAACACGATCGCCCGAGCCGCTGTCGCAGCCGACCTCCTTGTAGACATAGCCAACGGCACCGACAAAAAACTGTTTCGTTAGGAATTGCGACGCGCCCCAATCGAAATGCATGTCAACGCCGTTCTGATACTGCGTCGATTGGTTCGTGAAATTGTAGGTGAAGCCGAGCACGCCTGAGAATTCGTGCCCGGTCTGCGGATTGAGATAGGTGTAGCCGCCGCCGGCGTCGATCGCACCGTGGCCGATGCCGATATTCGAGAGGCGGGTGGAGTCGTAGGCCCCGACCGGTATGTCGCCGGTGATGTACGTCATGTAGTTGTGAACGCCCGCGTTCCAGCGCAGCGTCGCGATCGGCCACACATCTCCGAAGCCCGTCACCGAGTCGCTGATGCTGTCGAAGCGCGAGAATGGGAGTGTGCCCAACGGGGTTGCCAATGCGCCTGAAACCGTCCCCGCCAGGGACGTGTTCTCGCGGCCATATATTCCAATGGCACCCAGACTGAGCTGGCCGCCGAATACCGGTGTGGCGAAGGTGTAGGTCGGCATCGCAAATGCGAGGTCGGCTCGCGCATCGAGACTCGCGCTGAGATTTGCAGTGGCCGTGAGGGGGATTCTGCCGATCTGGAACTCGCGCGCTCTGGCGACGTCGGCTCCGGCCGACACGCTGGTGTGATAATAGACCGACGTGAGCGACCATCCGGGCTGCTGCGGCGCTGCTGCGAGGCTGGCGAAGAGCCCGGGCAGCCAGAAGCTCACCCCGCCTTCATCGGCCACGGCAATCTTTGGCGACGATGCTAAGACGGTTGTCCCGGCTACTAGCGAACGGTTCGTACTAGGGCCAAACTGTTGGCTCCCTCATCATGATGCATTGTATTGTAGGGAGCGAACCATGAGCATGGCCAAGACTATCTGGTTTGGTGTGCTTGTTGCGTTCGTCGCCGTGACGGCGGCGAGCACGGAGCTGTTCGCGCAGCAGCGGTCCGGCGTTCGGATCGAGGGACAAGTCCAGGGGGGCGGTGGTCCCCTCGCAAATTCGACCGTGACTCTTTGGGTTGCAAGCGCTGGCGAACCCAGGCAGCTCGCGCAAGCGCGAACAGACAACGATGGCCGCTTTGAGCTGGGTAATCAGGAAATGCTTGGCGCGGATGTCATCCTCTACGTCGTCGCAAAAGGCGGCGAAGCGGCAGTCAACAAGGACGCTGGCGACAACCCGGCGGCTGCACTGCTCGCGGTGCTTGGCAATATGCCGCCGCCAAAGGTTGTCATCAACGAGATGACCACGGTGGCGTCGGTGTGGACGCACGTGCAATTTCTCAATGGTGCCGCGATCAAAGGTCACGCGCTCGGTCTCAAGATCGCTGCCGGCAACGTGCCAAGCTTCGTCGACCTTCAAACTGGCGGTTGGGGCGCGACCATCCAGGATCCGCTCAACAGCGGCCAGACACCCACAATGGCCAACTTCGCCACGCTGGCCGACCTGCTCTCGGGCTGCGTCACGCGTGTATCGAACGATGCGTGCAGCCAGCTATTCGCGGCGGCCACGCCGCCGACTGGTAGCCTCCCGACGGACACGCTGACGGCAGCCCAGTCGATCGCTCGCTATCCCTGGTACCAGCCGCAGCGCGTGTTCGCGCTGCTCGAGGCGTTCTATCCGATCCCGCAGGGCAAGACGATGCGGCCGGTGCCGTACATGCCGTACCTCAATTTTGCGCCCAGCGCCTGGGTGCTGCCGCTCAAGTTCGACGGCGGGGGGTATCGCGCTGGTGGCAAGGCGATGTTCGACAGCGAGGGCAACCTGTGGGTCGGCGACAACTTTACGGTGGGCTGGCAGGGGCAGGACGCGTTCTGGCAAGGTAACGCCACCAAGTTCAACCCCAACGGTAAGCCGCTGTCGCCGATCACCACCGGGTTTGCCGGGGGCGGCATGCAGGGCGGCACCTTCGGCGCGGCGGTCGACGCCAAGGACAACGCCTGGCTTTCCAGCTACGGGGGCAAGTCGATTGCGGTGTTCGACAAGAACGGCAAGCCGCTGACACCGCCGGAGGGTATCACCTTCAATGGGCAGCTCGGGCTGATGCAGGGCATCAT
>DATFXD010000446.1:0-10794 GCA_035258605.1 Hyphomicrobiaceae bacterium
TAAAAAGTACATCCACCGGGCCGGCGACGCCAGCTGTTGGTCGTGCCGCCGCGATGGTCCGAGGGTCTACGGAATTTCTTGGGTGCGGCCTCTCGAGGCAAGCCGCGGGACGGCAAGCCGCCGACCGCGGCGCCGACGACAGCGCATGGGCGAAGCGGCGCGGAGGCGGGCTGCGGAGCCCCGGATGTGATGCCGGACGACTCGCCCGCGGTGGCAGATGCGCTCCGCGACCAGGGCATTGCGGGATGCGTGCGCCGGGTGCGCTGCTTAAGCCGTCGATTGTCTCAGCGCGTCAAATCTTCGGTGCGAAGCGCTCGGCTGCGCGGGCCCCGTGGTCGGCGCGGCCGTGACGCCGATCGGTCTTCGATCAACAGCGGAAGAACAGGGAGAACATGCACTCCCAGGTCTTCTTGGTCGCGTTGCCGATCGCCTGTCCCGTAGACTGGCTTTGCTGCTTGGCATCCTCGCCGGCCTTTTGCAGGTTCTCGTTGGCCCGCTTGGCCAGGTCGACCATGGTCTTGGGCTCGCTCTTGGCATCGGCCTTGGCATCGGGCTTGGAGGGCGCCGCATCCGCCGCCGCCGGATCCAGCACACGGCCGGTCTCCTGCGCCGTCCAAGGCACGCGCTTGATCGGACCATTGCAGTCGAACACGGTACCGCCCTTCAGGCTGCAGCTGGCATGGCCGCCGTCCTTGGTCAGCGCCGTCAAGCACAGGCGGGTCAGCGACTGGCCGCCGGGCCGGGCATTCTCGATGACGCAGCGGTAGACGGCGGCGGGCTCGGTGCAGGCGACGCAGTATTCCTGGCCCGAGGCCGCGCCGAGCCCGATCACGCACGCACACAGACCAAGGCTCGCTAGCGCGAGCGGTTTCTCCTTGGCAGTAGCGGCGATGTGGGCGGTGCTCCTCACGTTGCCTTAGGCATTCCCCCGAAAATGCGGCATTTCATAGATCGAAGCGCAAGCTTCGCAGGCTGGCGCGACCAAAGCAACGCGTAAAACGCTGTGATGGCGCCTGCGTTGGCGGCGCGCCGTGGCGGCCCGGCGGCAGCCGGGCGGCCTAGACCCGCCCAGCTTTGGCGCCGGCCCGACCCTGCTTGGCCCCGCAAACACCAGCGCTTGCCGCCTCAGCGACCGTTGCGGTCTCACCCGATCAGGGCGCGGTGCGCGCCTGGCGGCGCACCTCGGGCAGCACCTCGCGCCCCAAGAGCTCGATCCCTGCCAGAATGTCGTCCTGGCGCATCCCGGGCCAGCTCACCCGCATGCTCAGGTGGCGTACGCCGGCGCTCGCTTGCGCTAACAGCTGGGCGATCACCTGCGCCGGCGTCCCGGCCGCGAACCGGTTGCGGGCGAGTGTGCGGAACTGCTGTTCGGGCGCCGCCGCCGGATCAAGGGTCAGCCCTTCCAATCCCCAGGCGAAATAGGCCTTGTACTTTTCGATCAGAAACGGCGCCACCCGGCGGATCACGTCCTCCTCGTTGGCGGCGCAGGCCACTTCCAACAGCCGGCAGATGTGCGGGCTCGGCGGCAGCTGGGCCGAGGCGCGGGCCGTGCGATAGGTGGTCATGTGCCGAACCAACTGATCGGTAGTCGGGGTCGGCACGATCAGCCAACCATCGCCCAGCCGTGCCGCGCGCTCGATCGCGGCCTCGACCTGGGCGCCGATGATGATCGGCGGGTGCGGCGATTGCAGCGGCCGCGGCCGGATGCTGGCCTGGCTGAACTGCCAATAGCGGCCGGCGTGGTTGACGTTGTCTTCGCTCCACAGTCGTCTGATGATGCCGATCGCTTCCGTAAAGCGCCCGACCCGATCCGCCATCGCTACGCCGTAGACGGCATACTCCTCCGGCCGATAACCAAGCCCGATGCCAAATAGAAAGCGGCCGCCGGTGGCGACGTCGAGAAAAGCCGCCACCTCGGCCAGCTCGACGGGATTGTGCAGCGGCAGCAAGCTGACGTTGGTGCCGAGCCACAAGCCCTCGGCCTCGGCGGCGACCCGGCTCAGCAAGCTCAACTGCGGGAAGAAGTGGAAACCGGGGGTGACGTGGTGCTCGCCGGCCCAAATCGAATCGAACCCGAGCGACCGAATAAGCCGAACCTGCTCCAAGGTCTCGGCCAGCCGCCGGGCCGGATCGTCGCCTTCGGGATGCTGTGAGTTGAGGTAGATGCCAAGCTTCATCGATCGGTTGCTCCGGCTGACCTCAAGCTGCCTCGGAGAGCTTTGCCAGTTCGGGAGTGACCGCATCCAGCGCCTTGCCGTAGCGTTCCACCGCCTCTTCGGCCTCGCCGCGCGTCATATTGAGCGGTGGGGAAAACGAGTTGACCTCGATGAAGGGCAGCGCCCGCGTCAGCAGGCCGAACTCGAGCGCCTTGGCGGCGACCAGGCGGTGCGCGGCAGCCTTGGCATGGAAGAAGCGCCGCGCCGACTTGTCGGCCACGAACTCGACGGCCAGCATCTGGCCCTCGCCCCTGACCTCACCGACGAAGGCATGGCCGCCGACCCGCTGTTGCAGCAGCCCTTTGAGGTAGCCGCCGACCTCGGCGGCCTGCTCGACCAGGCCTTCCCGTTCCATGATATCGATATTGGCAAGCCCGAGTGCGCCACCAACCGGATGCCCCGAATAGGTGAAGCCGTGCATCACCGGCCCGAACTCCGGCGAGGCATCCTTGAGCACGGTCCAGATTTTCTCGGAAATCACCGAGGCGGACACCGGGAAGTAGGCCGAGGTAATGCCCTTGGCCAGGGTCACGATGTCGGGGGCCAAGCGCATGCCGCCGGTGGCAAACCAATGTCCCGTGCGCCCGAACCCGGTAATGACCTCGTCGGCGATGAACAAGATGTCGTGCCGGTCGAGCAGCGGCTTGAGCTTGGCGAAATAGCCCTTGGGGGGCAAGAGCACCCCGCCGGTGCCCATGATCGGTTCGGCAATGAAGGCCGCGATGGTGTCGGCACCCTCCCTGGCGATCATGGCCTCGACTTCGCCAACCATGCGCGCGCCGAAGGCCTCCTCGCTTTCGCCGGCGGCGGCGTAACGGAAATAATGTGGACAGGAGGTGTGCAGCACGTCCGGCAGCGGCAAATCGAACGCCTTGTGGTAGACGGGAATGCCCGTCAGGCTGCCGGCGGCGTAGGTGAGGCCGTGGTAGGCGCCAAGGCGGGAGATGATCTTCTTCTTCTTCGGTTTGCCGCGCAGATTGTTGTAGTAGCGAACCAGCTTGAAGTTGGTGTCATTGGCATCCGACCCTCCGGAACCGAACAACACCTTGGAGAGGTGCGGCGCGCCGGCCTTCTCGTGGAACAGCCCCAACACCCGCTCCGCCAGGCGGATGATGGGTTCGTTGGATGTGCCGCCGAAGATGTGGTGGTAGGCCAGATTGTCGATGGCACGCTTGGCTGCCTCGCCCATCTCCGGCCGCCCGTAGCCAATGTTGACGCACCACAAGCCGGCGCCGCAGTCGATCAGCTCGCGGCCCTGCCGGTCCTTGACGCGCACGCCGTGCGCCTCGGCCATGATGTGGGGGCCCTTTTTGAGGTGGTCGACGATCGAGGTGTTCGGGTGGAACATGGTCTCGCGGTCGACGTCCTCGAGCGGATAGTTGCGGGCTGATCGATCCATTTGGGCACCTCTGTGGCGGCTGGCTCGGCGAGCCAACAGCATACGCGCACGCCGCGCCGGGGGCTACGGGCGAAAAGGCGCCGGCCGGCTTGAGCGGCCTCGCCTCTCCCTAATCCGCCGACACCACCGCAGCCTACCGCGGGACGAACTGCTCTTGCCCCGGACTTGGCCGGGCGCTACCGGCAAGTTGCTTGGGGCGCGCGCGCGGGTCCGGGCGCGAGCGCCGCACCCAGCGCGTAGCGGCCATTAGTCGAGCTCGGCGATCAGCCGCGCCAGCAAGGTTGTGCGGGGCACCAGGGAGGACACCAGGATATGCTCCTCGAGCGTGTGCGCGCCGCCGCCCATCACCCCCAGGCCATCGAGGGTGGCAACCCCCAAGGCACCCGTGAAGTTGCCATCCGAGCCGCCGCCATGCTGGCCGTGCGGCAGCGCAAAGCCGATCTCGGCGGCGATGCGCTTGGCTCGCGCGTAGAGCGCCATGGTGGCGGGCTGCGCGGTCCACAGCGGCCGCACCGGGCCGCGCTCGACCTCGATCGTCACATCGGCGCGGCTGCCGATGAGGCCATCCATGACATGGCCGATGCCGGCGAAGGTCACAGGATCGCGCGCCACGCACAGCGCTTGCGCGGTGCAGGTCATCGGCACGCAGTTCACCCACTGTCCGCCGTGGAAGACGCTGACCGCATAGGTCGGGCCGTGGTCGAAGTCGGACTTGCTTTCGAGCTCCTCGACCAGTTGCGCCATCACGCGCACGGCCGAGCGGCCGTCCCTGTTGGTCCATCCCGCATGCGCCGGACGCCCGTGGGTGGTGAGAAAGAAGCGCTGGAAGCCGTGCCGTCCGGTGGTCACTTCACCGGCCGCACCCTTGGCGGGCTCCGGGATCAGCACGTACTTGTGCCGCTTCGCCTCTTCCTCGATCAGCTGGCGCGAGCTCGGACTGCCGATCTCCTCGTCCGGGTTGATGATGATGGTGACCGGCAGCTTCAGTGCCTTGGCCTCGATCACCGCCCGCAATGCCGCCAGCGCCATCACGGTGCCGCCCTTCATGTCGTAGATGGCAGGACCGAAGCACTTGTCGCCCTCGCGCCGAACCGGGAGCTTGCCTGTCAGGGTACCCACCGGGTGCACCGTGTCGGCGTGCGCGATCAGCAGGAGGCCGGGACCATCGCTGGCTCCCGGGCGGCGGCAGCGCAAGCTGTCAGCGAGCCCATCGCGGCCCGGCAGCCGCTCGACGCTAAACCCGAGCGCGGCAATGCGCGGGCTGATGAATGTCTGCATGCGATTGACGGCGGCCGCATCGTAGGTCGGGCTTTCGATGCGCACCCAGTCGATCAGCTCGGCGAGCAGGGCATCGGCGGCAAATGTCGTCGCTTGGATCATGTGCGGGCGGGTCCTTGCTGGGTGCCGGGTGTGGCTTACTGGTCGGACATGGCATCTGCCTGGAAGGCGGCATCGATCGGCACGCGATAGCCATTGGCGAGGCGGTTGGTCTCGTTGGCCATGCCGACCACCGCCATCAGCTCGCCAAACATCGCATCGCTCATGCCGGCCTTGCGTGCGGCCGCCGTATGGCTGGCAATGCAATAACCACAGCCGTTGGTGACACTGACGGCAACGTAGAGCATCTCCTTGACGAGGGGATCGAGCGCGCCTGGGGCCATCACCTCCTTGACGCTTTGCCAGGTCCGCCGCAACAGCGCCGGATCGCGGGCCAGCCATTTCCAGAAATTATTGACGTCGGGGACGTTGCGGGTGCGCTTGATGTCGTCCCATACGGCGAGCACCTCGGGACTGGGTGGGCCGATCGCTTTGCCTTTTATCTTAGACTTCTGCATGCATGCCTCCTTAACCAGAGCCGATGCGGGCATTGTAGGCATTCTGGCCGAGGATTGCGCAAACCTTGTTGACACCCCGGCATGCGCCTGTGACCATTGGTTTCACAAAACAGCAATGATCTTTCTGGGAGTGAAACCAAATGCGTGCCCTCACTGTCGCCTGGCGGACCGCGGCACTGCCGCTGGCCGTCTTGGTTTGGCTTGCGCACTGCTCGCACGCCGAGGCGCAGAGAAAGTTCACATTTGCCTACGACCAGCCACGCGCCACCGCGTACGGCATCGCCGCCGATATCTTCGATGCTAAACTGAAGGAGCTGAGCGGCGGCAAGATGAGCATCGATCAGTTCCCTGGCGCCCAGTTGGGGCAGGAACCGGTGATGCTGCAGAAAATCCGCTCGGGGGATATCGACTTCGTCATCAGCTCGACGGCCAACGCGTCAACGGTTGCGCCGCAGGCCGGCGTGCTGTCATTGCACTTTATCTTCCGCGACCAGAAACATCTGGCCAACACCATCGCCGATGCCAATGTATCGAAGGCGTTTCGCGAGATGGTGAAGGAGCAGGTGCAGGGCGCCCAGGTGCTGGCGCTGATGACCATGGGCATGCGTAACATGTACAGCAAGAAGGAAATCAAGAGCGTCGAGGACGTGAAGGGTCAGAAGGTTCGCGTGCAAGCCACCAAGACGGAGGATACGCACTTCCCGGCCTATGGTGCGCAGACCGTACACATGCCATTCGGCGAGGTTTATACCTCGCTGCAAACCGGTGTCGTCAATGTCGCCGAGAACGGCGTCAATGTTTATATGGCCAACAAGCACTACGAGGTGGCGCCCATTCTGTCGCTGACCGAGCACGAAGCCAACAACAACTGCATCTGGGTCAGCGACAAAACTTGGAACAGCCTGAGCGATCAAGAAAAGCAGTGGGTTCAGGCCGCCGCCGACGAGGTTGCCAAGGTCGAGCCCGCCAAGGCGCTCCAGCTTGAGGCCGATTCCGCCGAAAAGCTGAAGAAAATGGGGGTTAAGGTCGTGGACGGCGTCGACAAATCCGGCTTCGCCAAAGCGGCCCAGCCGATTCAGGACCAGCTTGCGGCCGAACTGGGGCCGCACGCCGTCAAGATCCTGGGGCTCGTCCGCAACATAAAGTGACGGGGATCGCGACCGATCGACCGATGGGCGACGGTGCCGAGATGCGCCGTCGCCCAATGCTTATCCAGCAAGGGACATCCCGTGAAGCTCTCGTTAGTCATTGGGCGTCATCGCCATCTCAAATGGCCGGCGCTGGATCCACTCGAGCACCTGCTCATGATCTTGTGCGGCATCTCGATCGCCGGATTCACGCTTTCGGTGCTGTGCGACGTCGTAACGCGTGAGCTTGGCACCCCCTGGCTGTGGCTGCAGCTGGTCACGACCGGGTTTTTCGCCTGGGGCGTGTTTATTGGCATGGCCACCGCCACCAGGCGCATCGACCACCTCAATCTCGTCGAGATCACCAAGCGCATGCGGGGCCCGAGACGCAGCTTCATCGAGATCACCAATCGCCTGATCATCCTGGCGGTCGGCTCGGCAATGCTGGTATTCGGCACCCAGAATTGTCTCAACGACATGGGCAGCTTTCGCGCCCCGTCCTTGATCCCGTTGGCCACCTATACGGCGAGCGTGCCGATTGCCGGGGCGCTGATCGTGCTGTTTGCGGTCGAGCAGATCGTCAACGGCTGGCGCCACGGCTTCGAGGGGCCGGAAGACGCCGACGATTTCGCGGGGATCGTCAAATGAGCAACGGCTGGATCTTGCTGCTGATGACCGCCCTGTTCATCGGCCTCGGATACATGGGCGTCCCAGTCGCATTCGCGCTGATGGCCGGCGTCTTGGTCGCCTGTGGCCTCACCCCGATCAGCATGCAGTCAATGGTCGGGCAGATGTTCCATGGCATCGACTCGGAGATCCTGCTGGCGGTGCCGTTCTTTCTACTGGTCGGCGAACTGATGACGTCGGCGGACGTTACCAACCGCATGATCCGCCTGGCCCAGGCGATGGTTGGGCATCTGCGCGGTGGATTGGCGCAGGTCGTCACCTTGTTCAGCATGTTTTTTGCCGGCATCTCCGGCTCATCGACGGCCGATGTGGCGGTGCTCAGCCGTACCGTCGCTCCCGAGATGACGCGAGAAGGCTACGACCGCGCCTTCACCTCGGCGTTGATCGCCTGCGCGTCGACGATGGCAAACCTGATCCCGCCCAGCATCATGGCCGTGGTCTACGGCGCCACCGGCAACGTTTCCATTGGCGGACTGTTCCTGGCGGGCATCGTCCCGGGGGTCCTGATCGGCATCGGCCTCATGCTCTATTCGCATTTCTTCGGCCCTGCCGGCCTCAGCAAGCCCCGCGCCACGCTGTGCGAATTGGCGGCCGCGACCCGGGCCTCGGCGCTACCGCTGATGATCCCCCTCATCATCATGGGGGGTATTCTCACGGGTTGGTTTACTCCGACCGAGGCCGGTATGGTGGCAGCGGTCTACATCATATTGGTGCTGGTGCCGTTGCTCGCCCGCGGCCACATCCGGCATCTGCCGCGCGATTTCGTCTACACCGGCCTGCTCTACTCCATTCCCCTTGCGCTGGTCGCGGCCGCATCCGCGTTCGGTTGGATGCTCGCCTATTTGCGTGGCCCCGACATCGTGTCGGGGTGGATCGAGCAGGTTGCCGGCCACGACGGTCGCATCATCATGTTTCTGCTGGTGATCTTGTTCATTGTGATCGGCGATTTCATGGACGCCGTCCCCGCCATCATCATCTTCATGCCGATTGTCATCAAGCTCAACGAGCTGGGCGATATCAATTCGCTTCACATGGGCGTGGTCTTGATCACGACCCTGGTGTTCGGACTAATTACACCGCCCTACGGCCTGTCCTTGCTCGTCGCCTCGAAATTTGTTGGTGTCGCCTTCACCAGAGCAATGTTCGCCTCGCTGCCGATCTATGTCGTGTTCTTCGCGACCATCGCCTTCACCGTGCTCTTTCCCAGTGTGGTGCTGTATCTGCCGAAGTTGTTTTTGCCGGAATCCGTTGGCTGCTTCCGCAGTCCGACCGGAGCCGGCTACATCTGTCCGAAATAGTAGGGCGCGCCATTATTTGCCAGCGGCAAGCGGCGGCCTGCCCGGCTGACGCGGCGGCGGGCGCTGGCTTAGAGAACCACGCCACTTGCCAAAAAGCGCGAGCGCCGCTTTTCGTGAACCTGACGGGCGCCCTTGCCTCCTTGCGCTCCGGGCCGCGAATCTCCATTTCGACGGTGGCCGCGGGGAACTAACCTGGGAGCTCGGTATTCAGGTGGAGTGTGTAAAAGATAGCTGTTTGCAGGGCCCCCGTAGCATACACGCGCGACACCGAATCGGATTTGCTTGGTGCGCCGCCAGGAGATGACCCGATGTCTCACACCTATGCGAGCCAGCCCTTCACAGCCCGTTGGATACCGAGGCTCAGGTTTGCCCTCGCGGGCTCGGCGCTGAGCCTGTGTTTGTTGGGCACCGCCGCACCGGCGTCGGCGGTCGCGGCCGGGCTCGAAGGCTCCTGGTCGGGTGGCGGAACCGTCAGGTTCGCCTCGGGTCAAGAAGAGCAGGCGCGCTGTCGCGCCCACTATAGCCGCCGCTCCAATGCCGTTTACGTGCTGCACGCCACTTGCGCCACGGCCTCGGGCAAGGCGGCACAAAGCGCTACCCTGCAAAAGGTTGGCGACAACCGCTATTCCGGCACCTTCTATAACAGCGAGTATGATATTTCCGGGCGCATCTACGTCATCTTGCGCGGCAGCAGCCAGAGCGTGCGGCTCACCAGCGGCAGTGGCTCGGCATCGTTCCGTCTCAGCCGCTAGCAGCGTCCGTTAGACGGCGGCGCCCCGCCGCCGCCGACGCCGTCGCGCTCAGCCCATCGGGCCGGCGCCAGCGGTGGCCAGGCGGCGTTGACAACGACCCCGCGGAACTCGTTTCCTGCCCGGCACGCCACGGCGGCACAGGGGGGATCGGGTGGACACGGTCGTCGGCATCATCATCGGTCTCGTCGCCGGTTTTGTGATGGCGCTTGCCACGCGCCGACGGGCGACCGCCACCGCCGTGCCGCCTCACTCCCACCCCAGCCCGGCGCCGGCGCCCGCCGCGGCCCCGGCGAGCGGCGAACCCGTCACCTTGACGGCCCGACTGCACCGCCTGGAGGGGACCTTCGCCGCCTATTCGAGCAACTACGCCCATCCCCGCGAGCTCGAGGACCAGGTCGGGTTCTGCGAGGCGGCCAAGCTGTTGGCCGATCCGCAGGTGACGCTCGAGGTCGTCAGCCAGTACGCGCTGGGCAGCAACTGGGCGCTCTCCTGTGCGGCGCTGGCGGCGCTTCCCGACCGTGCCGACGGCGCCCAGCTGGCACCGGCAATCAGTGCCGACTTCGACAAGTTGCATTTGTGGGCGATGTTCTTTGCCCTCAAGTATCTGGCCACGCTCGACAACCGGCCAGCCGTCGGCGAGGCCTTGACCGGCGCCAAGGAGTGGTGGGCGGAGAACGTGCTGATCACCGGCTTCTTCCGCGACTACTTCGCCTTGCGGGCGACCAAAGACGATAACGCCACATTTGGCGCCGCGCTGGAGCGCACCGGTGCCCCGACGGCGGCGATCCGGGCATTCCTCGAGCGGGTTGGCCACCCCATGGCCAAGACGCTGTTGGCCGAGCTCGACAGCCGCACCAGGACCAACATCGATCGCAGCTTTCTTGCCGCCTTTGGCCGCTTCTGGTCGGACAAGAAAGACGGCGAGGTCCTGATCGAGCTCGACGACTGGGGCGAGGCGCTCGATGCCGCCCAGGCTGCAGCCCAGCTGACACCGGTGCGCTCGCTCTTGGTCAGTGGCGAGCACCGGGTCGGCAAGACCGCCTTCCTGATGCTGCTGGCGCGCCGGTTGGAGCACGACGGCTGGACCATCTTCGAGGCGGGCGGTGCCGATCTGATGGCCGGACAACAATGGTTCGGGCAGCTCGAGGGCCGCATTCAGCGCACCATCGAGGAAGCGGCGGTGGTCAAGAAACTCGTCTGGTACATCCCCGATCTGTTGCAGCTGGCGCGCAGCGGCACGCACCAGGGCCAGGCCGCCAGCATTCTCGACCAGCTGCTGCCGGCGATCCAGACCGGCCGTTTGCTGGTGTGGAGCGAGGCTTCACCCAAGAGCATGGCGCGGCTCTACCAGTTGCGGCCGGCGCTGCGCGGCCTGTTGGAGGTGGTCCGGCTAGAACCGCAGACCGAGCAGCAGACCGCGGCGTTGGCAACCACCGTCACCCAGCGGCTCGCCGACAACACTGAGCTCACGTTCCAACCC
>DATFXD010000447.1:0-26824 GCA_035258605.1 Hyphomicrobiaceae bacterium
GAGGGCGTGCGCGGCATCTGCGGGATCAGCACCAGCCGCTCCGGCCAATAGGGCTTGGCCATACCCTCGGCGGCGAGAAACCGCGTCAAGCTGGCCAAGCTCACGGTGTGGTTGGGCTTCGCCACAATGAAGGCGCACGCGCGCTCGCCCAGCCGCGCATCGGGCATGGCGACGACGGCGCACTCGGCCACCTCCGGGTGCCGGTAGATGAGGTTCTCGACCTCGGCGACGGGAATGTTTTCGCCGCCGCGAATGATTACGTCCTTGCTGCGGCCGACGATACGGATGTAGCCGTCGGCGTCCATGCGCGCCAGATCGCCGGTATCGAACCAGCCGTGCTGGTCGGTGGCATTGAGCTCGGGCCGTTTCAGGTAGCCGATGAAATGGGTAATGCCGCGCGCCTGCAGGTGCCCGACGGTGTCGGCCGGCAGCGGCGTGCCGTGGTCGTCGACGATCCTCACTTCGCTGCCGGGCAGCGCCCGACCATCGGTCTCGACCACCTTTACCGCCGGATCGCGCTTGCGCGTGATGGTCAGCCCGGCGTTCTCCGTCATGCCCCAGCAGGACAAGACGTCGAGCCCGACGTCCGCTCTTGCCCGCTCGATCAGCACCCGCGGGATCGGTGCGCCGGCGCACACCCAGGTGGCGAGCGTGCGGCGCATGCGCGCCCGCGCCTCCGCCGGCAGCTCCAGCAGGTCGGAAAGGAACGGCGTCGAGCCCATGCTGAAGGTCGCGCCCTCGCGCTCGATCAGCACTGCCGCCTGGGGCGCCGACCAGTGGTCGAGCGCCACGGTCTTGGTGTGCAGCACGATCGGCATCAGCATGCCGTAGAGAAATCCGGTCTGGTGGGCGTAGGGTGAACCCATGAACACCACGTCGGTATGATCGAGCGGAATATCGGCGATGAACGCGGCGGCGGCGGCGAGCACGGTATTGGCGGTGTGCAGCACGGCCTTGGGTTCGCCCGAGGTGCCCGACGTGTAGATCAGTTCGACCACGTCGTTGGGGGTCGGGTGCTCGGCGGCAAGCCTCGCCTTCTCCGCCGGCGTCAAGGCCGGGCGGTCGAGGAGGGCACGCGCGAAGTCATGATCGCCATCGCCGCCGACCACAAAGGTGTGCGCCAAATTCGGCAGCTCGGGGCGGATCTCATCGAGCATTGCCCAATGATCGAAGCCGCGCCAGAGCCGGGGAATGACCACCACCTTGGCCGCGCCGAAGCCCAGCATGAAGCGCAACTCGCGCTGCCGGAAGATCGGCATCAGCGGATTGGCGATGGCGCCGATGCGGTTGGCGGCGTAGGTGAGGGCAATGAACTCCCACCAGTTCGGCAGCTGGAAGGCGACCACATCGCCCTTGCCGATGCCGCGCTCTTTCAGCCCCTGCGCCACCTTGTCGACGCGCTCGCCGAGTTCGGCGTAGCTGAGGCGAAGCTCGGCGCCGAGCGCGCTGTTCCAGCCGACGAAGGCGGTGCGATCGGAATGCGTGCGCACGGCATGATCGAGGTCGTCGATCGGCAGGCGGCCGGGCCAAAGCGCCGAGTCCGCCGCGATCCGGCTTGGCGGCAGCCGCACCTGTGGTGCCATGACCCACTCCTGTTCTCGACCCCTGCCGCGCCTGATCGCCGCTCAGCCGGCCATGGTCAGGCCGCCGCTCACGCTCAGGATCTGCCCCGTCACGTAGTCGCTGGTCGGGCCGGCGAAGTAGAGGATCGCCCCGGCGATGTCTTCGGGGGTGGCGAGGCGGCGGAACGGGATCGCGCGCATGAGGGCTTCGCGCATGCGCTCCGGGTTGGCGTGGAACAGCGGCGTATCGGTCGGGCCGGGACAGACGCAGTTGACGGTGATCTTGTGTCGGGCACCCTCGCGGGCCAGCGACTTGGTGAAACCGATAATGCCGCCCTTGGCCGCCGCATAGGGTGTCTCGCCCAGGCTGCCGACGCGGCCGGCATCGCTGGCAACGAAGACGACCTTGCCGCCACCATGGTCGATCATGGCCGGAAACAGGGCGCGCGTCAGCCGCAACGGGCCGATCAGGTTGATGCCCAGCACCTTGTCGATGAAGGCCTGATCGGCGTCGATGAAGGGCTGCGTCCGGTCCCAGCCCGCGGCATTGACCAACACGTCGATCCGGCCGGCGGTCCGCGCCAGGGCCTCGCTGGCGCAGGCCGCGACGCTGGCACCATCGGTAAGCTCCAGGCTGATGAAGTCGACGGCGCCGCCGCTGAGCGCGATCGTCTCCTGGGCCCCGGCCGCATTGACGTCGCACAACAGCACGCGCGCCCCCGCCGCGGCCAGCATCAGCACCGTGGCCCTACCGATGCCGGAGGCGCCGCCGGTCATCACCACGGTTTTGTGTTTGAGCAGCATGTGGTCTCCTTCCGCGGGTTTAACGCCGGTTTTCTCACGGGGCTCGGGGCCGCTGGCGGCAACGCCGGGGCGGACGCCCAGTCGGCCGCTAGCGGCCGGCGCCGGCCAGGAATTGGTGAATGCGCCGCTGCGTTTCCTCCGTTGCCAACAAGCGCCCGGTCCATTCCGTCTCCGCCGCAAAGCCGTTGCGTTCCGGATCGCGCGCCAGGCGCATGCACACCTTGGCCGCCGCCAAGCTGAGCGGCGGCAGCCCGGCGAGGCGCGTCGCGATCGCCTTGGCCTCGGCGGCAAGCGCGCTGCGCGGCACCGCCCATTGCACCATGCCGAGCTCGCGCGCGGTGGCGCCGTCGACCCGTTCGCCGGTGAGCAGCAGGCGTGCGGCGATACCCGGGCCGGCGATCCAGGTCAGGCGCTGCGTGCCGCCGCCGCCCGGCAACAGGCCGAGCCCGACCTCCGGCAACCCGAGCCTGGCCTCGTGAGCGGCGATGCGCAGATCGCAGCCGAGCGCCAGCTCGAAGCCACCGCCCATGGCGGCGCCGCCGATTTCGGCGAGGCTGACCTGGGGCAGGCAGCTGATGCGTTCAAACAAGGCTTGGAACGGTCGCGTCACCTTGGCGGCGGCCGCAAGCTTGTCGTCGCTGGCAAAGTGGCTCGCAATCTCGTTGAGGTCGGCGCCGGCCGAAAACGTGCGCCCGGCGCTGCGGATGTGCAGCACGCGCCAATCCCGCCGCGTCGCCAGGCCATCGAGGATGCCGTTGAAGGCGGCAAACATGTCGGCATTGAAGGCATTGACCGGCGGCCGGTTGAGGGTGGCGGTGGCGATGCCATCGGCCACCTTGAGGCCTATGATGTCGGCGTCGATCTCAGCCATGGCTGTCAGCCATCCCGGGTTTGGCGCGCGGCCGGCGGCATCAGGCCCCGCCCAGGCTGCGGCTGATGACAAGGCGCTGGATGTCGTTGGTGCCCTCGTAGATTTTGGCCCCGCGCACGCCGCGGTAGATGCGCTCGACCTCGAATTCCTGCATGTAGCCGGCACCGCCCAGGGTCTGGATGGCATCCGAACAGACCCGCTCGGCGGTCTCGGAGGCCACCAGCTTTGCCATCGAGGCCTCCACCAGGCACGGCTGTCCCGCATCCTTGAGGGCGGCGGCGTGCAAGGTCAGCTGCCGCGCCGCCTCCAGGCTGGCGGCCATGTCGGCGAGGCGGAACGACACCGCCTGGTGCTCGAAGATGGTCTTGCCGAAGGCTCGGCGCTCGTGCGCGTACTTGACGGCGATGTCGAGCGCCGCGCGCGCCATGCCGACGCTTTGCGAGGCAATGCCGATGCGGCCGCCTTCCAGGTTGGCAAGCGCGATGCGATAGCCCTGGCCCTCCTCACCCAGCCGATCCGCAACCGGGACCTTGACCTCATCGAACGCGATCTCGCAGGTGTCGGAGGCATTCTGGCCCATCTTTTTCTCGATCCGGGTCACCCGATAGCCGGGAGCCTTGGTATCGACGATGAAGGCCGAGATGCCGCGCTTGCCGGCATCGGGGTTGGTCACCGCAATGACCAGCGCGATGTCGGCGGTGGCGCCGCTGGTGATGAACTGCTTGACGCCCGATAGCAGGTAGTGCTCGCCCTTGCGCCTGGCCGAAGTCTTGATGGCGGCGGCGTCGGAACCACCTTGCGGCTCGGTCAGGCAGAAGGCGCTGAGCTTGCGGCCGGTCGCCAGATCGCGCACGTAGCGCTGCTTTTGTGGCTCGCTGCCGTAGCTGAGGATCGGCATGACGCCGACCGAGTTGTGGCCGCTCACCACGGTGGCAAGCGCGCCGTCGCCGGCGGCGATTTCCTGCAGGGCCAGCGAGTAGGCAACGTGGTCGGCGCCGCTGCCGCCCCACTCGGTCGGCACCGTCATGCCCATCAACCCGAGCGCGCCGAGCTCCGCAAACAACCCCGGCCGGAATGCCGCGCGCCGTTCCCATTCGGCCGAGTACGGCGCTACTTGATTGCGCACGAACTTGCGCGCCGTCTCCTGGATCAAAAGCTGCTCTTCGGTCAATACCATGCGACCTCGACCGTGCGCGGGAGCTTGACTTTCAACCTACGATTGATTGAATGGTCAGTCAATTAGGTGCTGGACGGGCGGCAGCGGACATGGGTGCAATGCAGGTCACCAGCATGGTCGAGGATCCCGAGCTGGTGCAACGCCGGCGCAAGGAAATCGTCGCCGCCGCCGCCGAGCTGTTTTCCAAACAAGGCTTCTACCGCACCACCATCAAGGAGATTGCCAGCCTCGCCGGCATCAGTTCCGGCCTGGTCTATCAGTACGTGCGCGAGAAGGACGATCTGTTGCTGCTGGTGATCCTGGAGGTGGTCGATGCCTATGCGCGCGAGATCCCACCGGCGCTGGCGGGCATCGATGATCCGATCGAGCGGCTGGTGGCCACGGTCGACGCCTACTGTCGCGTGGTCGACAAGCGCCGCGCCGCCACCGTGCTGGCTTACCGCTCGACCAAGTCGCTGTCTCCCGACCGCCGGCGCTTCATCCAGCGGCGTGAGCTTGAGACCAACCAGATGATCAGCGCGGCGATCGCCGACTGCATCCGCAGCCGGCTGGTGCGCAAGATCAATGTCGATGTACTCACCTACCAGATCGTCTTGATCGCCCACGGCTGGGCGCTGAAGAGCTGGTATCTCAAGACCAGGCTATCGATCGAGCAGTACATCCGCGACAGCCTTGACATCCTGCTCGGTGGCATCCTCACCCCCAGCGGTCGCAGGCGCTACGCCGCCCGCAAAAGCCGACGCAAGTGACAGCTTTTCGATAGCTCAGCAGCCAGACAGAGGCAGACATGACGACCACCTTCACCGACCTCCTGTACCAGGAGGAAGCCGGCGTAGCCACCATCACCATCAACCGCCCCAAGGTCTTGAACGCGTTCAGCGCCCATACCGTCGAGGAGCTGATCCAGGCCTTCCTCAAGGCCGGTTGGAACAAGTCGATCGGCGTGATCGTGCTCACCGGCGTTGGTGACCGCGCCTTTTCCACCGGCGGCGATCAATCGGCGCACGTCGGCAACTACGATGGTCGCGGTACCAACGGCATGCCGATCGAAGAGCTGCAGTCGCTGATCCGCGACGTGCCGAAGCCGGTGATCGCTCGGGTTGCCGGCTACGCCATCGGCGGCGGCAACGTGCTCGCGACCATCTGTGATCTGACCATCGCCTCGGACAAGGCGATTTTCGGCCAGGTCGGCCCGCGCATGGGTTCGGTCGATCCCGGGTTCGGCACCGCCTATCTTGCCCGGGTCGTGGGCGAGAAGAAAGCGCGCGAGATCTGGTATCTGTGCCGGCGCTACACGGCGCAGGAGGCGCTGGCGATGGGGCTGTGCAACGTTGTGGTGCCGCACGCCGAGCTCGACGCCGAGGTTGCCAAATGGTGCCAGGAGCTGATGGAGAAGAGCCCGACCGCGCTCGCCATTGCCAAGCGCTCGTTCAATGCCGACAGCGAGAATATCCGCGGCATCGGCGCCTTGGGCATGCAGGCGCTGGCCCTTTACTATCAAACCGAAGAGTCGAAGGAGGGCGCCGCCGCCTTCCGCGAAAAGCGCAAGCCGGACTTTCGCGCCAAGGTAAAATAAGAGCGATAAGGACGATTTGACTTCGAGCCCAACTCGGCGATTGACGCCCGGCGGGCGCCAATCCACAGTGAGCGGTGAGCTGCTACACCCACAACGAGCGGCCAACAAACAATGAACGCCAAAGGAGGAAACCGATGAAGCGTGTCATGCTTGCTGTGATCGGCTTGGCGGCGCTGCTGGTCCCGGCCCACAGCCGCGCGCAGCAGCCGATCAAGGTCGGCTACCCGATGATCCTGTCGGGGCCGGGAGCGCTGTTCGGTGAACCGGCGCTCAAGGGCGCGCAGATGTATGTCGAAGAGATCAACGGCAAGGGCGGCGTGCTGGGGCGCAAACTCGAGCTCATCACCCGCGACACCAAGGGCAACGCCGATGAGGCGGTGCGCGTGTCGCGCGAGCTGATCCTCAAGGACAACGTCGACTTCCTGGTTGGCACCTTAACGTCGGCGGAAGGTCCGGCGGTCTCCACCATCGCCAAGGAGAACAAGATCGTCTTCATCGCGCCGATCCCGAAGACCGATCAGCTGACGGCGCCGGCCAATCTGCACCCTTATGTGTTTCGCACCGCTTCCAATACCACCATCGAGGGCCGTACCGCGGCCGAGATCGTGGCCAAGTGGCCGGTGAAGAAGATCGCCACCATCGCCCCCGACTACGCCTATGGCCAGGACGTGGCCAAGGCATTCGTCGAGCACATCAAGAAGCTCAAGCCCGAGGTCGAAATCGTCGATCAGCAATGGCCAAAGCTGGGCGAGGCCGACTACACGCCATTCATCAACGCGCAAATGGGCAAGAAGCCCGAAGCGGTGTTCTCGGCGCTGTGGGGCGGCCACTTCCTGACCTTCGCCAAGCAGGCCAAGCCGCTCAAGTATTTCGACAGCATCAACTACAACTTCATCGCCGGCGGCGAGGGTGCCTCGATTGAGTCGACACGCGCCATGGGCGCCGACTATCCGGTCGGCATCTGGGGCAACGCCTACGACGCCTTCAATTGGGACGGGGCGCCGCCAGCACACAAGGACTACATCGCCCGCATCAGCGCCTATACCAAACAGGACCCGCCCTCATCTTGGCCGGTCACCGGCTACGTCGGCATGCAGATGCTGGTCGAGGCGATCAAGAAGGCAAACAGCGTCGATTCGGAAAAGGTGGCCAAGGCGCTGCTCGATCTCACCATCGACACGCCGATCGGCAAGCAGACCATGAGCGGCAAGGACCATCAGGCCAATCGCGGCCAGGTGTGGGGCAAAACGGTGATCGATCCCAAGTATCCGTTCGCGATCATGAAGGACATCCTCTACATCGATCCGACGCCGTTCATGAACTGATGCCACGCTGGCCGGTTTGCGCGGCGGGCGCAGGGCGCAGCCTCCCGCCCGCCAGCAACCGGCGCGCTGCCGGCACGCGGCACCTCAGGTCGCATGATGTTTGAGTTCTCGTTCCTGTTCGGGCAGTTTCTCGGCGGCATCACCGCCGCCATGTTCCTGTTTCTGATTGCCTCGGGGCTGTCGCTGATCTTCGGCGTGTTGCGCGTGCTCAACTTCGCGCACGGCTCATTCTATATGATCGGTGCCTATCTGGCCTGGCAGTTTGTGCACTTGATCGCGCCGGCACCGGAGGGCTTCTGGCTGGCGGCGCTGGCAGCGGCGGTGTCAATCGCGCTGTTGGGCGCCATCGTCGAACGGGCGCTGCTGCGTCATCTCTACAGCCGCGAGGAGCTCTACCAGCTGTTGTTCACCTACGCGCTGGTGCTGATCCTGGGTGACATGGCCAAGATCGTGTGGGGCACGCAGCAGCTGTCGGTGTCGCGCCCGCCCAGCCTCGCCGGCAGCT
Source organism: Hyphomicrobiaceae bacterium (assembly GCA_035258605.1). Classification (GTDB taxonomy): domain Bacteria; phylum Pseudomonadota; class Alphaproteobacteria; order Rhizobiales; family Hyphomicrobiaceae; genus AWTP1-13. The sequence continues at coordinate 7,821 of DATFXD010000447.1, forward strand.
CGGAGGTGTTTGGCGTCACCATCCCGCACTACAACCTGTTTATCATGGGTTTGGGTCCCAGCATCGCGGTCGGCGCCTGGTACGTGCTGCAGCACACGCCGCTCGGTCGCATCGTGCGCGCCGCCGCGCTCGATCGGGAGACCCTCGGTGCGCTCGGTGCCAATGTCGGCTGGGTCTATACCGGCATGTTCATGGCGGGCTCGTTTCTTGCCGGGCTCGGCGGCGCGCTGGTGACGCCGATCAAGAGCATCGTGCCGGGCATGGACGTGGAAATCATCGTCGAGGCCTTCATCGTGGTCGTGATCGGCGGCCTCGGCTCGTTCTGGGGGACCTTTCTCGGAGCCCTGATCTACGGCCAGGTGCTGTCGTTCGGGATCTTGATCTTTCCGCGCTTCTCGATCTTCGCGGTGTCGGTGCTGATGGCCGCCATCCTCATCATCAGGCCGTGGGGCCTGTTCGGGCGTCCGCTCAAATGAAACGCGTTCCGTGGACCCTGATCGTGTTCGCCGCCGGCCTGCTGGTGCCGTTGCTGGGCTCGCGCTTTTACACCTTCGTGGCGACCGACATCGTCATTCTGTCGCTGTTTGCCATGAGCCTCAATCTGCTTTTGGGCTACACCGGCCTCGTGTCGTTCGGTCATGCCGCCTACTTCGGCATCGGCGCCTATACCTGCGCCCTGCTGATGAAGCACGCCAACGCCCCGTTCGTCCCGAGCCTCATCGCCGCCGGCCTGATGGCGGCCGCCGCAGCCTTGCTGTTCGGGTTCTTCTGTGTGCGCCTGACCCGCATCTACTTCGCCATGCTGACCTTGGCCTTCGCCCAGATCGTGTGGGCCATTTGCTTCAAATGGAACGACGTCACCGGCGGCGAGCAGGGCCTGCCCAATGTGCCCTATCCCGGCTTGGACTGGATGGGCTCGGTGCCGGTGCTCGGCGGTTTCAGGGTGGCGGATCATTTCTATCTATGCGCGCTCAGCGTCGTTGCCCTGTGCTTTGCCGGCCTGCGCCGCATCGTCGATGCTCCCTTCGGCCGGGTGCTGACGGTGATCCGCGACAATGCCGAGCGGGCGCAGTTTATCGGCGTCAATGTCCGCGCCTACCAGCTTGCCGCCTTCGTCCTGGCCGGGTTCTTTGCCGGCATTTCGGGTGGCCTGTTCGGCATCTTCAACCGCGGTGTGTTTCCCGATTTCGCATTCTGGACCAAGTCGGCCGAGCCGCTGATCATGACCATTCTCGGCGGCATGGGAAGTTTTTGGGGGCCGGCGGTCGGGGCGGCGGCGTTCATCGTGCTCAACCAGCAGATCACCTCCTATACCGAGTATTGGCCGCTGACGATGGGAACCGTGTTGATCGTGCTGCTGTTCGTGTTTCCCGGCGGCATCGCCGGGACCCTGCTCGGGCTCCTCGAGCGGGGCCGGGTACGGGCCGGCCGCGGCGGCACTGCCGCCGGCGCCGCGCCAATGGTGAAGCGCAATGCTTGAAGTGTCCGGGCTCAGCAAGGCCTTCGACGGCTTCACCGCCGTCGACAAGGTCGATTTCGCGGTTCGGCGCGGGGAAATCGCCGCCGTGATCGGCCCCAATGGCGCCGGCAAGTCGACCTTTTTCAACCTGATCACGGGTCACCTCAAGCCGGACGCCGGCCGCGTGCTGTTCAAACAACGCGACGTCACCGGCGCGCCGCCGCATCGCATTTGCCTCATGGGCATGGGCCGGTCATTTCAGCGCACCAACATCTTTCCAAAGCTGACGGTGTTCGAAAACGTACAAGCCGCGTTCATCACCCATCGCCGGCGCGGCAGCAATTTCTGGAGCCTGTCGGACAGCCTCTATCGGGGCGAGACCGAGGCGCTGCTCGGCTCGCTGGGGCTTGCCGACCAGGCCGATGCCACCAGCGCGGTGCTGTCGCACGGCAATCAAAAGCAGGTCGAACTCGGTATCGCGCTGGCCTGCGATCCGGAAATCCTGTTGCTCGACGAGCCGACCGCCGGCATGTCGGCGGCGGAAACCCGCGACACCATCCGCCTCATACAGCGGATCGCGGCGGAGCGTGCGCTCACCTTATTGTTCACCGAGCACGACATGGAGGTGGTGTTCTCGATCGCGCAGAAGATCGCCGTGCTGCACCAGGGACGGCTGATCGCCGAGGGTACCCCCGAGGCCGTGCAACAGAACCCGGACGTTCGCCGGGTCTACCTGGGAGAGCGGCATTGACGGCGCTGCTCGAGGTGCGTGATCTCTATACCGCCTACGGCGAGGCGCAGGTGCTGTTCGGCGTCTCGCTCGAGGTGGCGGCTGGGGAATGCGTGTGCCTGCTCGGCCGCAACGGCGTCGGCAAGACCACGACCTTGCGCTCGATCATGGGCCTGACGCCGCCGCGCCGGGGTGCCGTGCTGTGGCGGGGGGCGCCGATTACCGGTTGGGCGCCGCACCGCGTGGCCCGCCTCGGCATCGGTTTCGTGCCGGAGGACCGGCGCATCTTTGCCGAGCTCACCACCTGGGAGAACCTCGATGTGGCACGCCGCGTGTCCGGGCGCAGCGGGCCATGGACCATCGAGGCGGTATCAGAGCTGTTCCCCAAGCTCACCGAGTTGCGCGATCGCCAGGGCGGCTTCCTGTCCGGCGGCGAGCAGCAGATGCTGACCATCGCCCGCACCTTGATGCTCAATCCCGAGCTGCTGCTGCTCGACGAGCCGTCCGAAGGGCTGGCGCCGCTGGTGGTCGAGCAGCTGTTTGAGCGCATTGCCGAGCTGAAGCGGCAGGGCCTGACCATCATGCTGGCCGAGCAGGGCGTCGAGTTTTCGCTGGCGCTGGCCGATCGGGTCTACGTTCTGGAAAAAGGTGCCGTGCGCTTCGCCGGTGCCGCCGCCCAGCTGCGCGACGATGCAGCGCTACGCCACAAACTGTTGGCCTTGTAAGGGAGAGCGTCATGCCGTTCGTAAACATCCGCATCCTCGCCGGGCATGCACAGGAGCGCAAGGACGAGATCGCGCGCCGCGTGACGGAGACCATCAGCGAGGTCGCCGAGCTGCCGAAGGAGGCGGTGTGGGTGGTGTTCGAGGAGGTTGGCGCCGACGACTGGTACGTCGGCCAGGCGCGGGTGAGCGAGTTGCAAAAGCGAGCCGCCAAGTCATGAGCGGGGTCGAGATCCGGGACGCACGCTTCCAAGCAGTGGTGGCGGCCAGCCTCGAGTTTGAGCGGCTGGTCGGCGGCTGCATCTTCACCGAGGGTCCGTTGTGGCACCGCCGCGACCGCTATCTCCTGTTCAGCGATATGCCGGGCGATCATCTGCGCCGTTGGAGCGCCAACGACGGGGTCAGCACCTTTCGCCAGCCCTGCAACAAGTCGAACGGGCTCGCCTGGGACAACCAGGGGCGCCTGATCGCCTGCGAGCATGCCTCGAGCTCGCTGACGCGCACCGAGGCCGATGGCGGCATCACCGTGCTCGCCAGTCATTTCGGCGACAAACAGTTGAATAGCCCCAATGACGTGGTGGTGAAGCGCGACGGCGCCATCTATTTCTCCGATCCCAGCTATGGGCGCATGGAGCACTTCGGGGTGCCGCGGCCGCTCGAACTCGACTTTCGCGGCGTCTATCGCCTCGAGCCCGACACCGGCGCGCTGAGGCTAATCGCACAAGACTTCGCGCAGCCGAACGGTCTGTGCTTCTCGCTCGACGAGCGGCGGCTGTTCGTCAACGACACGGAGCGGCAACACATTCGGGTATTCGAGGTGGCCGCCGACGGCACGCTCGCCAACGGCCGCGTCTGGGCCAACACCTTGGGCGAGGGACCCGGCGCGCCCGATGGCATGAAGGTCGACAGCGTCGGCAATGTCTATTGCTGCGGTCCCGGCGGCATCCACGTGTTGGCGCCCGATGCCACGGCGCTGGGCGTCATTCAGGTGCCGGAGGTGACGGCGAATTTCTGTTGGGGCGACGACGATCTCAGGAGCCTCTTCATTGCCGCCTCGACCTCGATCTATCGCATCCGGGTCAACACGCCGGGAACCGCGCAGCTGCGCTAACGCCGGCGGTTTGGCCCCAAGGGCTCGGGGCCAGTGCCGAGCTCAGCCGCGGGCAAAAAAACCATGCCGGCGGCGGCTCTCCCCCTTGACCCGCGCCCGGCTTCGGCCCTTAGTGCCACCGTCAGCCGGCCGGACGGCCGCTGCCGCGCGAACCGGCTTTGCGGCCATTGGCGCGCGGTGGAGGAAAGTCCGGGCTCCAGGGATTGGCGGTGGCGGCTAACGGCCGCCGGGGGCGACCCCAGGGAAAGTGCCACAGAAAATAGACCGCCGCACGGGGCACGCCCCCATGACGGTAAGGGTGAAACGGTGCGGTAAGAGCGCACCGCGTCTCCGGCAACGGAGGCGGCACGGCAAACCCCACCGGGAGCAAGACCGAATAGGGGCGGTTGGGACGGTTTGGAGCCTTCGGGTGCCAAGCCGGCCCAGGCTCGATCCCGGCCACCGCCCGGGTTGGTTGCTCGAGGCGCTGCGCAAGCGGCGCCCCAGATGAATGGCCGTCGCGGAGGGGTGACCCTCCAGACAGAACCCGGCTTATAGGCCGGCTGACACCGCTTGCCCCGCGGCTCATCCTGCCGCGCCGAACCCGATCTGGGCTGGCCGCCAGCGACGCGCTGCGGTCGATGACCTCGTCAGTTCGCGGTCATGCCGCCGTCGATCACGAGCTCGCTGCCCGTGACCCAGGAGGCCTCGTCGGAGGCCAGATAGAGGCAACCCGCAGCAATATCGGCTGGGGTGCCGAAACGTCCGAGCGGAGTTGCCGCCAGCCGGCCCTTGGCCACCTCGGGGTTGGCGTGGCCGGGCCGCGTCATTGGCGTGTCGACGAAGCCTGGATGCACCGAGTTCACCCGGATCTTGTCGGGGGCGTATTGGATGGCGGCAGCCTTGGAGAAGATCCTGACCGCCCCCTTCGAGGCATGATAGGCGGCATTGGCGTGCGAGCCGATGATGCCGCAAATCGATGAAATGTTGATGATCGAGCCGCCACCGGCGCGCTGCATGGCGGGGATGGCAGCCTTGGTGCCGAGGAACACGCCGGTAGCGTTGATCTCCATCACCCAGTTCCAGTGCGTCAGCGACTGTTCGGCAAGCCGCGGCCCGGCCGTCGGCCCGGTCTGGATGTTGAGCTTGGGATCGCGCCCGGAGATGCCGGCAATATTGCACAGAATGTCGAGGCGGCCGAAGTCCTGTTCGGCTTTGGCGACCACCGCCTGCCAGCGCGCCTCGTCGCGCACATCGTGCACGGCAAACGCCGCCGTGCCGCCGCTGCGTCTGATATCGCCCGCTACCTCTTCACCCAAGCCGGCCTCGCTATCGGTCACCAGCACCTTGGCGCCGTGTCGGCCAAACACGCGGGCGGTCTCCGCGCCGATGCCGGATGCGCCGCCGGTCACGATTGCCACCTTGCCCACCAGTCGCTGCCCAGGCGCGCTCATGCTCTCACCTTTCCTCACTTCGGCGGTCCGGCCAGCGCCAACTATCGGCCGAGCCGGAAGCCCTGGTAACCGTTGCCGGCGACATCGTCACAGATCTTGCGGTAGTGCGCCATGCCACCGGCGTAGGGCATGAACACGCGTGGTTTGCCGGGCACGTTGGCGCCGAGGTACCAGGAGTGCTTCACCTGCGGCAGCAGCGTGGCATTGGCGGCGGTGTCGACCGCCTCCAGCCAGCGATCCATCGCCTCGGGACTGGGCTCGATCCACGCCGCGCCGGCGTGCCTCAGGTGGCGGATGCAGTCGGTGATCCACTCGACGTGCTGCTCGATCGCCACCGGCATGTTGCACAAAACCGACGGGCTGCCCGGCCCGGTGATGGTGAAGAGGTTCGGGAAGCCCGCCACTTGCAGGCCGAGGTAGTTGCTGGGGCCCGCCCGCCAGGCGTCGGCCAGCGCCAGGCCGTCGCGGCCACGAATGTTCATGGCGATCAGCGGGCCGGTCATGGCATCGAAGCCGGTGGCAAAGACGATGATGTCGAGCGGGTATTCCGCGACGCTGGTTTTCACGCCCGCCGGCGTGATGGCTTCGATCGGTGCCGCCCGCACATCGACCAGGGAGACATTGTCGCGGTTGAAGGTCTCAAAATAGTTGCTGTCGATCGGCGGCCGCTTGGCGGCGTAGGGATGATCGATATCGGCGAGCTTGGCGGCGGTGGCGGGGTCCCTCACCGTGGCGCGGATCTTGCTGCGGATGAAGTCTGCCGCCGTGTCATTGGCCGCCTTGTCGGCCAATAGATCGCGGAAGGTGGCGCGGAACTGCAGGCCGCCCTGCTGCCAGGCGGCTTCGTAGATGGCGTGCCGCTCGGCTGCCGTCACATCGAAGGCGGAGCGATCCTCGATCTGGAAAGCGTGGCCGTTGGGTGTGCTGTGCATGGCGCGGCGGATGTCGGCGTGGTTGTCCCGCACGTACTTGAGAAACTCGGGGGTCAGGGGCGCGTTGCGGGCAGGCACGCTATAGTTTGCCGTGCGCTGGAACACGATCAGTTGCCGGGCGGTCTCGGCAATCACCGGCGCCGCCTGAATGCCGGTCGAGCCGGTGCCGATCAGGCCCACGCGCTGGCCGGTGAAGTCGACCCCCTCGTGCGGCCATTCGCCGGTGTGCAGCATCCGGCCGGCGAAGCTTTCGCGCCCCGGGATGTTGGGTACGTTGGCGGTCGACAGGCAGCCAACGGCGGCGATCAGGTAGGTGGCGCAGTAGCGGTCGCCGCCAGCGGTCGTCACCTGCCAGCGATTGGCCGCCGCATCGTAGTCGGCGGCAATCACGCGGGTGTTAAATGCGATATCCCGCTTCAAATCGAAACGGTCGGCGACGTGGTTGAGATAGCGCCTGATCTCCGGATGGCCAGGATAGCGCTCGCTCCACTGCCATTGGCTGAGCAACGCCTCCGAGAAGGTGTAGCAGTAGGCGTGGCTTTCCGAATCGCAGCGCGCCCCGGGATAGCGGTTCCAGTACCAGGTGCCGCCGACCCCCCCGCCCTTTTCCAGCACCCGGGCGGCGAGGCCGAGACGGTCGCGCAAGGTCAACAGCTGGTAGAGGCCAGAAAAGCCCGCGCCGACGATCAGGGCATCGAAGCTTTTGTCGTTCGCGTCTGCCGTAGCTCGCATCACCTTGCCACTGCTTGCCCGTTATCCCCTCGGGGACCACCATCGGCGCCCCGGTCGGCCGCCAAGCCATGCTTGCGGCCGCCAGGCTACTTGGCAAGGCGAACCTTGTGGAGCTTGTCGTTTTGCAGGCGTGCTCTGCGCCGGTGCGGGGCAAGCCCGACGCCACGCTATTCTGCAACGGCGAACGAACCAGCCGATCATCGGCCCCCCGGCGCGTTGGCTCGGGGGGCTCGCGCGCGCGGCAGCGCGCGCCGCCGGTTGCGGCGCACGACCTTGCGACCCCGGCGGGCTAGGGCTTGTCGGCGGGGGTGGTCGGCATGAACAGGGACACCGGGAAGTCGGCGGCCCAGCGCCGCCCCTTGGGCTTGGGCTCATATTGCGGCCGCGGGCTCGAATCGGGCTCGATCAGCTTGCGATAGAGGTGCCAGGTTGAGTGCCCGAGCACCGGCACGACCACCGCCAGCCCAAGGAACAGCGGCAGCGAGCCGATCACCAGCAGGCCGGCGACGAAGATGCCCCAAACCGCCATGGCGATCGGATTGCGCAGGACAGCGCGCAGCGACGTGATGATCGCGGCCACCACTCCGACGTTGCGGTCGAGCAGCAGCGGAAACGACACCACGCTCAGCGCAAAAGCGGCAACGGCAAACAGGAAACCGACGGCATTGCCGACCACGATCAGGTCCTGGCCCGACGGCGTGAAGAGCACGCGCGTGAGGAACTCCCGCAAGGTGGTCGGCTCATAGTCGCCGAACCTGGCCTCGTAGATGGCATTGGCCGTCGCCAACCATACCGTGAACAGCACCAACAGCAGCCCGCCCAGGAGACAGATTGGCCGGAACGATGGGGAATGGATGATGTCGAAGGCGTGGCGCCAGGAGGTGTCGAGGCCCAACTCGCGGCGACGGCTCAGTTCGTAGAGCCCAATCGCGGCGAAAGGTCCAACCAGCGGGAAGCCGGCCGCCAACGGGTAGAGCAGCGGAATGAGGTCGTAGCCAAACACCGCGCGAAACAGCATGAGGCCGATCACCGGATACATCAGGCTGAGGAAGATGACGTGCGTTGGCATCGCCCGGAAATCGTCGAGGCCCTTGGCCAGGGCATCGCGCAAATCGGCGAGGCCGATCGAGCGGACGGTGGGTAGCGCCAGCGCGGGCTCAGTAGGCAGAATAACATCTGTTTGCGGCATAACGGTCCCCTTCTCACCGGTCAAAGTTCAAGGGCACCCGCGCGTCCAACCGTCGGTGTCGACCGCGACCGCCTCGGGTGGCAACCCGCGCGGGAACCCACTCTAACCCAAGCGTCCCCTGACTGTCGCCGGCCGCGGCGTAGGAAGCGCGCACACATTTGGGTGAGCCCGCGCATTTTGGAAGGATCTCTAACCCCGCGCCGCGCGGTAGCTTTAAAAGCGGGGCCAGCGCCGGCCGACCGTCATGATGCGGTGCAATATAACACCAGCAACACACCAGCAGCGCCGCACGATCGACGTGGGCGTTGGTGCACCAGGTCAGGCGGTGCCGATCGCATCGGCCCAGCGGTCGAGCGCGGGCAAGATGGCGTCCCTCGGCGCCGATTCGATACTCAAGACGATGCGCTCAATGCCGGCGTCGCGGTAGGCCGGCCACCGCTGCGGATCGTGTTCGACCCCAAAGGCGGTAATCGGCAGGCTGCGGCCCGCGGCCCGCTCCAGGTCGCGAAACCCTGCCAGCTTGTCGAGGAGATGGTAGCTCGGCCGGCGCGCATGCGGCATCCACTGATCGCCGTAGGCCAGCGCGCGGCGGGCGCCGTAGGGCATGCCGCCGCCCACCAGGATCGGCGGATGGGGTTTCTGCACCGGTTTTGGCCAGGTCATCATCGGTCCAAAGTTTACGAATTCGCCGTGATACTCGGGCTTGGCTTGCGTCCAGATCATGCGCATGGCCTCGATCCGTTCGCGCATCACCTCGCCCCGGCGCCTAAAGTCGGTGCCATGGTCGGCCATCTCCTCGGCGTTCCAGCCGGCGCCGACGCCGAACAGGAACCTGCCCTCGGACAGCTGGTCGATGCTGGCGACCGATTTTGCCGTCTGGATCGGATCGCGCTGCGCCACCAGGCAGATCCCGGTCGCAAGCTTGAGCCGGCGGGTGACGGCGGCCATTGCCCCCAACACCACGAACGGATCCATCACGTCGTAGTATTTCTTTGGCAGCTCGCCGCCGGCCGGATAGGGCGACAGTCGCGACAGGGGGATGTGGCTATGCTCTGGCAGCCAGACCGATTCAAATCCGCGCTCCTCCAGCGCCACCGCCAGCTCGGTGGCCCGTATCGCATAGTCGGTCGAGAACATCGCCACGCCAACGTGCATCGTTGCCTCCGAGTTGAAGGGATGAGCTCGCGGTTGTCGGTTCTACCACGCCGGCGCCTTGTCGAGGCGCAGCACACGGCCGTTGAGGTCCGCTGCCGCGGCCGGATAGCCCGTGCTCACGCGATGGTCGTGGCCGGGGATGATAAGATCGCGGGTGGCCGCCAGCCGATTGATGCGGCGGTAGCCCTCGAGCATGCCCGGCAGATCGTAGAAGATGGCGAACGGCCGCTCCTGGTCGACCTCCTCGAACACATGCACCGCGTCAGAGGCAAGGATGACCCAGCCGCGGGCGGTATTGACCCGCAGGATGGCCTGGCCGCGCGCATGGCCACCAATCAACAGATAGTCGAGGCCTGGCGCCAGGCTGACGTCGCCCTGGTGAAACACCATGCGGCCTGCGAACAGGAGGTCGATCAAAAGCTTGATGTCCTCGGCATGGTAGGCGGCACGGAACGGGGCATGCGTCATGTCGCGGCCGCTGACGTGCAACATTTCCTGATCCTGGATATGGAAGCGGGCCTTCGGATAGTCCTCCAGGGTGCCGACATGATCGAAATGGGCGTGTGTCAGGATCACGTCGGGCTCGGCCGCCGCGCTGATGCCGATCGCGGCCAGCGCCTCGCTCGGCCGGCACAGGAAGTCGTAGGCACGACCCATGCGCTTGGCATGCCGTTCGGTCATGCCCGTGTCCACGATCCAGGTGCGACCGCCGCCGCGTAGCGCGTAGGTGAAGAAGTCGAGGCCCTGGATCTGTTTTGCCGGGTCGCCGCCGAGGAACATGTGCGCCTCCGGGCGCCGCTCCTGCTTGGCATAGCGAATGGCGTAGATTTCGTACTCGGGCAACTGGGCCACCGGCAATCTCCCAAGGTCATGGGCCACGTGCAGCGCGCAGCTTGCGCCAGGTTGGCGGCCGCGGCCAGCCGGAATTTGCCGGCGACGCGGCAAGGTCGAGGCGTGCTGGGCCCGCGATTGGTGCGCGCCGGCGCGGCTCTTGACCGGAGAATGGCCAACACGCCATGCTGCCGCGATCGCCGCGCAACCGCCGCATGCGGCCGGCAGCTCTGATCGATGGAGGGCAAGCCATGAAGTTTCTGTGGTTCCATCTGATGCCCTACAAGGAGCTGCCCGACGACTTCAAGACCAAGCACCCCTCGGTGTGGGTCGACATCCACTCCTCGCTGTTCGACCCCAGCCGTGCCCATCACATGTACAATCAGTTTTTGGACGAGCTCGAATTCGCTGCCGCGGCGGGGTTTGACGCGATTTGTTGCAACGAGCATCACTCCAATGGCTATGGCTTGATGCCGTCGCCCAATCTGATCGCCTCGGCGCTTGCCCGCCGCACCACCGATACCGCCATCTGCGTGCTCGGCAACAGCCTGGCGCTCTACAATCCACCGACGCGCGTGGCCGAGGAATTCGCCATGATCGACTGCATCTCCGGTGGCCGGTTGATCGCCGGTTTCCCGGTCGGCACGCCGATGGATACCACCTACGCCTACGGCACCAACCCCAGCCACCTGCGCGACCGTTATTATGAAGCGCACGATCTCGTGCTGCGCGCCTGGACGGAGAAGGACACCTTCGCCTTCAACGGCCGCTACAATCAGCAGCGTTACGTCAATATCTGGCCGCGCCCGATCCAACAGCCGCATCCTCCAATCTGGATTCCGGGTGCCGGTTCGGTCGAGACTTGGCGCTGGGCTGCCGAGATGGACTACGTGTTCTGCTACCTGTCCTATTACGGCTACAAAATGGCGCGCAACGTCATGCAGGGCTTCTGGCAGGAGATGGCCAGGCTCGGCAAGGACCGCAATCCCTACCGGGCGGGCTTTGCTCAAGTGGTGGGCGTGGCCGAAAGCCGGCAGCAAGCGCTTGATCTCTATACCGACGCGGCGGAGTACTTTTACGGTCGCTGCCTGCACGTCGATCCGCGCTTTGCCGGGCCGCCCGGCTATGTCACCGAGGCTACCCAGCGCGCCGGCATCGAGAGCCAGGTGAGGCTGGCGGCGGAAGGCAAGGCGGAGACCGGTCCGGCCACCAACGCCTCCTCGGCCACCAAGATGCAATCGCTGGCTCGCGATATGAAAAGCATCGTCGAGAACGGTTACGTCATCGTCGGCTCGCCGGACGACGTGGTCGAACAGCTGCACGAGCTCGCCACCACCCTCAACGTCGGCCAGCTGATGCTGCTGATGCAGTTCGGCAACCTGTCGAGCGAGCTCACCAAGTACAATACCCGCCTGTTCGCCGAGCGGGTGATGCCGAAGCTGAGGTCGTTGTTCGCCGACTGGCCCAATCGCTGGTGGCCCAAGCCGCTGGCGGCTCGCGAGCGCGCCCAGTTGCCGGCGTTCCGGCCCGAGGCTACGGCGCAGTGACGCAACGGTACGGTTGAATGCCAAGCTGAGTGGGATGAGCAGCGTGAGCCAGCCCGAAACCTCAACCATCGATGTCAACGGCTTTGCAACCCGCGTCTGGCGCAAGGGCTCGGGGCCGCGCATCGGCTTTCTTGCCGGCTACGGCGGCCTGCCACGCTGGATCCCGTTCCTCGATCGGCTGGCCGCGACGCGCACCGTGATCGTGCCATCGCTGCCAGGCTTTCCCGGCGGCGATCGCGGTCACAGCGTGCTGGACACGCATCTCGATTGGGTGCTGGCGGTGGCCGCAATCATCGACAAGGCCGGGTTGGCCGGCAGCGATCTGGTCGGCAGCTCGATCGGGGCCTCATTTGCCGCCGAAACGGCGGCGATCTGGCCCGAGAAGGTCAAGCGGCTGGCGTTGATCGCGCCGTTCGGCCTGTTCGACGCCGACGAACCCGCGACCGACCCTTGGGCGCAGAAGCAGGACGACATCCCCGGGTTGATGACCGTCAATGCCGACACCTACAAAGCGTTAAAGGCGATGCCGGCCGGGGCCAACTCGATCGAATGGCCGATCGAGCAGGCGCGCGCCGCCGAGGCCGCAGCCCGGATTTTCTGGCCGCTCGGCAACACCCGTCTGGAGCGTCGCCTGCCGCTGATTGCGGCACCGACCCTGATCCTTTGGGGAGGCGAGGACCGGCTGCTGCCGCCAAGCTATGCCGGCAAAATCGCGCGCCGGATCGCCGCCAGGACCGAGACGCGGATCATCGCCGCGGCCGGGCATTTGGCCGAACTCGACAAGCCCGACGAGGTCGCTGCCGCGATCCTCACGTTCATGCCCTGAATGTGGCCCAACCCCGTCAGCGCCATAGGAAAGCCGCGCCATGGATCTTGGTCTTGAAGGCAAAGAGGTTCTGATTACCGGGGGCTCCAAGGGCATCGGCCTGGCGCTGGCGCACGCCTTCGCGGCCGAGGGAGCCCGCATTATCATGGTCTCGCGTACCCAGGCGGTACTCGAGGCGGCGGCGGGGGATGTCGCCCGCAAGCACAACGCCAAGGTCAGGGCGCATGCCGCCGACCTGGCCGATGCGGCGCAGCGAAGGCAATTGCAGCAGGCGTTCCCCGAGGTCGACATTCTTATCAACAATGCCGGCGCCATTCCGGGCGGTGGCATCGCCGACGTCAGCCTCGAGGTCTGGCAGCAGGCCTGGGCGCTCAAGGTGTTCGGCTATATCCACCTTTGCCAGCTCTACGTCGCCGCCATGAAGCAGCGCCAGGCGGGCACGATCGTCAATATCATCGGCATGGGCGGACGCGCCGTGCGGCCCGACTATATTTGCGGCGCGGCCGGCAATGGCGGTCTCATCGCCTTTACCCAGGCGCTCGGCGCCGAAACCCCCAACTACAATGTGCGCGTGTTCGGGATCAATCCGGCGGCTACCATGACCGATCGCATCGTAGCGCTCTCCAAGCAGCGCGCCAGAACCCGCTTCGACGACGAGAACCGCTGGCGGGAGGCGCTGGGCGAGGACAAGCTGCCGTTCGGGCGCATCAAGTCCGCGGCGGAGGTGGCGGCGCTGGCGACCATGCTGTGCGCGCCGCAGGTCCACTATTTATCCGGCACCGTGATCGACATGGATGGCGGCGGGCAATGGCGCCCTGCCTAAGGCGCGACCATTGATCCGGACGGGGTACCGAGGGGCGCCCAGCCGGTGGCTGGCGCCCGTTGCCGTCAGCCGGCCTTGGCCGGGGGCTTGAGGTAATCGGCATCGCTCACAGCCTCCAGCCAGGTGGTGGCCTCGCCGGTGGCGCTCGTCTCCGACATGGCGAGGTGCGCCATCATGTGATCGGGCGCCGCGCCGTGCCAGTGCCGCGCCTGCGGCGGAATGATGACGGTGTCGCCCGGCAGGAGCACCTCGACCGCTTCACCTTCAAGCTGGTAGCGGCCGACGCCGGACAGCACGTAGAGGATCTGGCCCACGGCATGGGTGTGCCAGTTGGTCCGGGCCCCCGGCGTGAAGGTCACGCGCGTGGCGCGCAGTCGGGAGGGTTGTTCGGGAGCAATCACCTCGTCCTGCCAGACGGTGCCGGTGAAACTGGCGGAGGGGGCTTTCTTGGTCGGCCGCGCCGCGGCTCGTAGGATCCTTGAACGCATCTCTGTCTCCTTTTTCCTTTTGAACCTGCGCGAGCTGCCGTCGGCAGCAGCGCCGACGGTCGGCCGTCGCATGGCGGCGCTGGCAAGTGGCCTCGTCGCAGCCGACGCGCTCGACCGGGCCGCCCCTCAACTGGCGGGCAGCTGACCCGTGCGCCGCTCGGTTCCACAGCGCTGCCAGGCGAAGCCTCGAGCCCACCGCGCCGGCCCGCATGCTAGCCGAGCGGCGCCGCGTCTCAAGCACAAAAGCAAACAAGGCGAGCGCACACGCGACAGCGGCACTTCACAAAACTTTACCTTGGCGAGAAACCGCAGCAATCCGCCGGGCGCAACCTGGGTTCCCACGCGCCATCCGACCCGTGCGCGCTCACATCAGGAGCTTCACATGATCGACCAAAACCAGCCTCGGCCCGAACCCCCAGCGCCCGCCGCCACGCCTCTCCGCCGGCGCGGCCGACGCTGGGCCGTCGTTGCAACCATCGCCGTAGCCGCGGCGCTAACCGGCGCGCAAGTCTCGCGCGCCGTGAGCCAGCACTATTGGCAAGACAGCAATTTCATGGGGCCAGCATTCGACCCGCTGCGCGCCGAGGATCGCGCCGACCGGGCCGTCAGGCACCTTGCCATCGAAATCGACGCCAGCGATGACCAGCAACAGAAGTTGCGTGGCATCGTCAAGGACTTGCTCAAGGATTTGCTGCCGCTGCGGGATAGAGCTTTGGCGATGCGGCAGAGGAGCCGCGTGCTTCTGACCCAGCCGGTGATCGATCGCGCCGCCATCGAGACCTTGCGCGTCGAACAGCTCGGCCTGATCGATGGCGCCAGCAAGCGGCTGGCGCAGGCGCTAGCCGATGCCGCTGACGTCTTGACGCCGGAGCAGCGGCGCAGCCTCGATGCACGCCTGGCAGAGCTCCGGCAGCGCCGGGGCTTCTGGCAAGGCTGGCATCGCGGCTAGAATGCCGCCGTGACCGATCGCATCCTCATCATTGAAGACGATACCCGGCTGGCCGAGATGCTGCGTGACTATCTCGGTGCGGCCGGCTATCGGGTCGAGCACGCCGCCACCGCCGCCGGCGGTTTGGCGCTGGCGGCCCGGGACGGCTTCGCCGCCATCATCCTGGATTTGATGCTGCCGGATACGGATGGGCTCGATGTCTGCCGCACAATCCGGGCGCGGGGCGCGGTTCCGATCCTGATGCTCACGGCGCGCGGCGATGCCATGGATCGGGTCATCGGCCTGGAAATCGGCGCCGACGACTACCTGCCAAAACCGTTCGAGCCGCGCGAGCTGCTGGCCCGGCTGCGTGCCATTCTGCGCCGCAGCCGCGGTGGCGTGCGGCCGGACGTCCTTCGCTTCGGCCGTCTGGAGATCGATCGGGCGGCGCGCGAGGTCCGCCTCGACGGCGAGGTGAGGCAGCTGACCAGCCACCAGTTCGCGCTGCTGCTGGCGCTTGCCGAGCATGCCGGCCGCGTCATGTCGCGTGAGGCTCTGATGGACATCGTCAAGGCCGAGCCGCTTGACGCCTTCGACCGGTCGATCGACGTCCACATCTCGCGCATTCGTGCCGCCATCGAGGACGAGGGCAAGAAGCCGCGCCGCGTCGTCACCGTGCGCGGTGCCGGCTACGTCTTTGCCAAGCAGCAGGATTGAGGCGGTGATGCGGCGCATCTACCATCAGTTCTATCTGACCATCATCGCCAGCCTGCTCGCCGTCGTGCTGGCGGCCGGCGCGCTGTGGCGCTTTGCGCCGAGCGAGACGCCGAGCGATCAAGCCTTCGAGATGGCCGGGGTGCTGATCGCGGCGCACTTGGCGCCCGCCGCCGCCCCGTCCGCACAACAACAAGCCGCACTCGCCGAGTTGCGGGCCCAGCTCGGCGTCGACTTGGGCCTATTCGACGGCGAGGGTCGGTTGCTGGCGTCGGCGGGCGAGGCGGTGCCGCCGCCGGCCCGCCGTGGCGGCGGCTTGGTCTACGGCCGCCACGGCACCGCCTGGGTGATCCGCATACCCGATGGTCGCTGGCTGGTGGCGCGCCCGCCGCCGCGACAGCGCCGCCCGGTGCTGGGGGTCGTAGTGTTTCTCGCCGCCATCGCGCTGGTGGTTGCGGTCTGCGCCTACCCGCTGGTGCGCCGGCTGACGCGACGGCTCGAGCGCCTGCAGGCGGGCGTCGAATCGTTGGCGGCGGGCGATCTCAAGGCACGCGTCAAGGTCGAGGGCAAGGACGAGGTGGCCCGCCTGGCGGCAAGCTTCAATGGCGCGGCGCAGCGCATCGAGGAGCTGGTGGGTGCGCACAGGATGCTGCTTGCCAATACCTCGCATGAACTGCGCACGCCGTTGGCCCGCATCCGGCTCGGCATCGAGCTGCTCGCGACCACAGCCGACCCGCGGCGCAAGGCGGAGCTGGAAAAGGACATCGCCGAGCTCGACGCCCTGATCGATGCAATTCTGTTGTCAAGCCGGCTCGATGCGGTCGACTGCGTCGACGGCGGCGAGGACGTCGACCTGCTTGCGGTCGCCGCCGAGGAGGCCGCGCGCTACGACCAGTGTAGCGTTGGCGGCGAGCCCGTGTTGGTGCGCGGTGACCCCATTCTGTTGCGGCGGATGGTGCGCAATCTGATCGATAACGCCGAGCAGCATGGGCAGGCGCCGATTGCGGTGGAGGTCAGCGGCAACGGCACGGCGGCAGCGCTATTGGTCTCAGACCACGGTGCCGGCATTGCGCCCGACGACCGCGAGCGGATTTTTACCCCGTTTTTCCGCGCCCGGGGACGTACCGTAGCGGCGGGAACCGGACTGGGCCTCACCTTGGTACGTCAGATCGCCCGTCAACATGGTGGCGATGCATCCGCGGCGGTGACCGCCTCGGGTCTCAATGCCATCCGCGTCGAGCTGCCGCGGTCGGGCGCGGCACGCTGAGGACACACTTCGAGTTGCCGTTTCGCGTGCCAACCAGCAAGCATCCCCTGGCCAGCCATCCAAACGCGCGGGCGTCAGAATGCTCAGGCAGCCTTCGTGCGGGTCTGCGTGGGCGCCGATCTTGGATGTTGGTCGGGAGAGAGGCGAGCATCGATGCGAGAGACTTGAGTGCCCGCTTTAGCGTGCCGCAGGCAACCGGTCGTCGCGTGCCATGCGCTGCAGCGCAGCTCGCTTCAAGGCGTCTACGTCTCGGCTTTCCTCGCTGGCTACCGATAGCAGCGCGTTCGCGAGCCTGTAGCGTGCGTTGTCGATGTCGATTGCAACATCGCCGAAGGTGACTTCTATCTCGGCCCATGCTGCATCAAAGGCTTGCCCGATCGCCTTCAAGGCATCAGGTCCGAACGAGGCGCCATCGACGAGTTGTGCAGCACGCTTGCCTATTGGCGCTGGGGAACCGCGACCTCGGTCAACCGACAGCAACTGCGCTAGTCTCTCAACAAAGGCCTTTTCATGTAGTCGCTCAAGAACAGCTTTTTCATGTCGCAGCGCTTGCTCGGCTTCGGAGGTTTTGTCTCCCCTATCACTCGCTTCATCAATCAATGCACGCGCTAGCGCGATGCGGCTTGTGCAAGCCGAGATTTGTTGGGGAAGGTCTAACGACATGGTGGTGCCTCAAGCACCTTGCTACCCGAACGTTAGTGGAATGCATGCTCCGAGACCACGATCGTCTCTGTACGTTTACGTACCGACTGCGCCGCGCGCATTGCAGCGGCCGGATTGCGACCCAACTCGCGCTTGAGTGTTTTTCCGGATTGACGACCGGGTGCCCCTCCGGACGGGCCTTGAACCTGTAGCTGCTCTAGATTGTAGGCTGAAGATCTGGCGTCTCCTCCGAATGGCGTCAGGCGTCTCAGGCCTCGATGGCAGGCAGCATCGAGGCCTTTTTCATGTCCGGCCTCATGCCCGCTCATAGCCAATGCCGGCTACCGGCTCACTGGCGCGACGTTGCCGGCTGGTAGGCGTTAGCGATGGCCTGCTGGCCTTCAGGCGACCTTTGTTCGGGGTACGTTTTGATGCCGACGCGTCCAAGGCAAAGCACGCTAGATGCGCGGGCGCTCTGCCCGACAGCAGCATTCACAACGGGCGAATGTGCAACCCTTGTCGCGCTTCTGCGACGCGCTGCACACGTGGTCGACGACCGCGGCCGCCGCCGGCACGGACGGCGTTTGGCTATGCATCTCTAATCGCTCAAATTTGTGGAAAGGGCGGATGTGCCACACGGTGGCTCTGAACGAATCGTAGGAGGGAAACTTCGGCAGGCGGAGTCGAGAAAATGGACGTTCTCGTTTTGCTCGTTGTAACGGCTTGCGGTGCCCTAAGCTGGCCTGTTGTCGTAGTGCCAGCAGCCGGCGTGCTCCTCACCGCAATGTCCGCGCGTCGAAGGATTGAGATCGCTCGGACCTATCCTGACGTGGGCACTTCGCGCGTCTTGATTGGCGCGCTCGTCCTGAGCTTAGCCAACAATACCGTGTTCAGTCTGCTTTCTTTCCTGGTCGGCCGCGCCGTCTCGCTCGTGCTTTGAGCGGGGCTTGTGCCGCATCGATCAAGTAAGCGCGCCAGCCAACGCGGAATGGCTGTCCGTCAGCTCCAACTGTACCAACGCTGCGGTACCTTGCTTGTGCGCCGCAACGCACCCCGCGCGTGTGACGTTGTCTATGGCCTCGTAAGCTGCTCAGCGGGGCTGCGATCAAGGGATCTCAGGGCTTAGGGATCACCAGCAGGTCCTGCGTCTCGGCCAAATCCGGTAGTTTTCACGGGCCGGCGCCATTGTCCGCGCGCAACACCGACCTGTTCCTTGGCAGACATGTTTCAGCCATGCTTCGGGGGGTGCGCCTCCGGCGTTGTTGCGGGCTCATCTCCATCGATGGATCAGCACCCGCAAATCGGGCAATCAACAGCCCCGGTCGGCGGGGCCACAGTCAGGGCGCGTACCGCGCGAGAAGACTGCCCTTAATGCCCTAGTCTCAGACTTCCGGCTAAGTTGAACCCGTAGCGGCTCTAGGGTCTATGAAACACATGGGCTCCCAGGTGATCCGCCATGAAGCTTTTATCAACGA
>DATFXD010000448.1:0-27122 GCA_035258605.1 Hyphomicrobiaceae bacterium
CCGCCTGCATGACCGCCTCGGTTCCCGACATGTGGAAGGAGACCTCGTCGAGCCCCGAGATCTGCCGCAGCCGCTGCGCGTTGTAGGCCACCACCGGGTGGTAGGCGCCGAGCACCGGCCCGAGCTCGGCGACGCGGGCCGCCCCGCGCTCGATGCAGCCTTTGTAGAAATCGTACCCGAACAGATTGACCCCGTAGGAGCCGGCGACGTCGTAATAGTCATTGCCATCGACATCGGTGAGGGTGACACCGTGAGAGGCTTCGAGCAGCGGACTGCCACCCAGACACTCGCGTACCCGCCGGCTGTACTGGTAGGGCACGCGATAGGCCTCGGTGAACTTGAGATCGGACAGCGCTTCATCGAGGCCGGTCTTGAGCGCGATGGTGCGGGCAAACCGCTGCCGGTACTGTTGCGCCAGGGCCTCAAATCCCAACTGGCGCTGCCGCGCAACCTCGCCGGGGGCGCCGTCGGAGCTGAAAAATTGCGCCGCATCAAATTCATAGAACGGGATCAGGCCGGCAATGCGCTTGGCCCAGCGGGGATGGCCGGCCAGCGAGGCATGTTTGGCCCGCGACAGCTGCAGCCGCCGACCGACCTTAACCAGTGCGGCTCCCGCCGCCGCCCCGCCAAGCCCGGTCATGAGGTAGTAGAGATTGAGCGAATCCATACGTCGACAGGATGCTGAGGAAGACTACAGGACTATGACACTGCGCGCCGTCATCACGGGCTGGACCGAAAACGAGCGGCTCAACTTCTTGGTCACCAATCGCATACCGCGCCGCATCCTGACCCGATTCATGGGCTGGTTCAGCAAGATTGAGCTGGCGCCGATCCGGCACCCATCGATCGCGATCTTTCGCGCCGTATGTGCGCCCAACCTGGCGGAAGCAAAAAAACAGAGCTTTCGCAGCCTCCATGACTGCTTCATCCGCGAGCTCGCGGCCGGAGCCCGCAGCATCGATCCGCGCCAAAACGTCCTGATCAGTCCGTGTGATGGCATCGTCGGCGCCGCCGGCGCCATTCGCGGCAATACGCTCATGCAGGTGAAAGGCTTTGCCTACACCTTGGAAGAGCTGCTGCGCGAGCCGGCGCTGGCCGCGCGCTACCACAATGGCAGCTATGTCACGCTCCGCCTCACCGCCGGCATGTATCATCGCTTTCACGCACCCGACCGATGTCGGGCGCGGCGGGTAACGCACATTCCCGGTGACGCCTGGAACGTCAATCCCCCGGCGCTCAAGCGCATCGACCGGCTCTATTGCAGGAACGAACGCGCGGTGCTGAGCCTCGAGCTCGCCGGCGAGCGTGGCACCTTGACCTTGGTCGCCGTTGCCGCCGTGCTGGTGGCGGGCATCCGCTTGCGGTTCCTGAGCCTGCCCTTTGAGCGCAACAGCCCGGTGCCGACCGCGATCAGTTGCGATGCAACCTTTGAAAAAGGCGAGGAGCTGGGCTGGTTCGAGCACGGCTCGACCATCCTGGTGCTCGCTCCAGCGGGGTTCGAGCTCACCCAGAACGTCAGCGAAGGCGCGCTGATCCAAATGGGCGAGCCGCTGCTGGTGGCCCCCGGCTAAGCTCGCCCGGAGCCTTCGGCGGCTGCGGCATATTGGGCGTAGGCCTCGGGAAAATCGGCGATCGAGGCGGTGACGAGGCCGGCAACGGTGATCAAGCGCGAGGCATGGCTGCCATCGGGCTCGAGCACGTGTTCCACGTAGCCCGCTTGCTTCAAGCCATAGCTGGGCTGACGCGCATCCGGCATGACAAAGCCCGTGGACGGCGCCCAGACGTGATGGCTGTCGCCGTGGTGGCGCGACAGGAACTGGTGCACATGTCCCGAGCCGATCAGCGCCGGGGGCCGGCCGCCGAGCGCTGCCAATAGCTGCGCCCGCGGCCGCGGGTTGATAAAGCGCCCGCCGAGCTCGTCGTCGAGGGCCGACTTGTGAAACAGCGGTCGGTGGATGAAGAGCGCCAAGGACCGGCCGTTGCCGGCCGCCACGGTCTCGGCCACGAAGCGCACCAGTTCGGCCGCTTCGGCAAGGTCGCTGCCCAACAGGAAGTCATTGATGGCCAGGATTTGCCAGCCCGGGACCTCGATGCACCAATAGTCCGGGCCGAAGTGGCGCAGGTAGCGTTCGCGCGTCGCCCGCGACAACCTCGGCAGCCCGGCCTCGCCCGGCGCGTCCTGGCTCTCGCCGATGTCGTGGTTCCCCGGAATAAAGCGCAGTGGCGGCTCGATCGCCCCGTGCAGCCGCCTGGCTTCGATCAAATCGGCATCGGCGGCGGAGCCATCGAGCGACATGTCGCCGGAATTGAGGACCAGATCGGCGCCGTGCTCGCCAATATGCCGGGCAACTTTCAGGAAATTGGCGACGAAATAGGGCTTCTGGCCGCTCAGGTGCGTATCGGAAATGTGCGCAATGCGAAAGCTCATGGGACGCCAGAAGGCTAGCGCTCCAACATGACGATTGCTTGACGCAACATGGGTGTGGTGGGCTCCCGCGCGGCCACGATCATCACCTCCCGAAGGGTGCCTCGGCGACATCGACCTGACACGCCAGGATATTACAACCGGCGTGCTCGCCGGCCCGCGACCTCGCCCCAAAACCCCTGCGCATGCCCGGCAGTTCGCCTTAGCGACGGCGGCAAGCGCTCGCAAGGTCGTGATGCGAGGATACCCTTGCGCGGTCGCCTGTTCCCCGCGACGATGCCGGCTCCCGGCGCAGTGCCTGCCGGTCGCAGTCGGGAGGCGCCAGGCAGCCTGTGCTGCAACCGAGCCGCCGGCTGCGAGATCAACCGGTGGAGGATCAAGGGGCAGGGGGCAAGAGCCCCGGGGGTCAAGAGGCAGCGGTTTTGAGGCCGGCGGGGAACGGCTGCCGGGCAAGGTTCACCAGAGGGAGCAAAGCCATGTTGGAACGCTGGGCAGTGCCGTTGGGAGCGCTGCTTTTCCTGCTGACGGGTACCTCGATCCCAGGTCACGCACAGGACACGACGCCGGGCGCCGGCGCCCCCGGCGTCATCACCGGCGGCAGCGCCTCGACCTCGATCGGCGGCCAGGCGGCGGCGCGCCGGGGCGACGCAACCGACGCCGGCAGCGCCATCGTTGAGGGCTCCAAGAACGTGTTCATCGATGGCAAGCCGGCCGCGGTCCTCGGCGACCGGACCAACTGCGGCGGTATCACCATCGGCGGCGCCGGCAACGTCTTCATCAACGGCAAGCCGGCGGCGCGCGCCGGCGACCTCACCACGCCGTGTCCCGGCAAATAGTCAACCAGCGCGCGTCGGGGGTTCCATGCGGCGGCTCACAGGTTTGCGGCGCGGGCGGTTGATCGCCGTTGCGGCGGTGCTGCTGGCTTCGGTCGGCGCGGCGCGTGCGCTTGAGCCCTCCAAGGAGCTGGCCGACCTGCGCCAAACCGCCAGCGCCCTCTACAAGAGCGGCGACTTTGCGGCCTCGCTCCGGCTTTATGAGCGCGCCACCCCGCTGGTGGTCCGCGATTTCGGTCGCGAGCACGAACAGACCGCGATCCACTACCATTCGCTGGGTCTGGTGGCGGAGGCCGCCGGCAACCTGGCCGCCGCCGAGACCTACTACCGCGCCGCGATCCCGATCCGCGAGAAGGTCTATGGACCCGACAGCGCCGCGACCGCCGTCGGCCTCGATCGGCTGGCCAGCGTCTACCTCAAGCTCGGTCGGCCGGAGGCGGCCGCGCCGCTGGTGGCACGGGCATCGACCATCCGCCGCGATATCGGCGCGCTCTTGGGCCCGAACCATTCCTTTTTCGCCGGGGATCATGCCAATGCCGGCGACCTCGCGCTGGCGCGCGGCGACTGGCCGGCGGCGCTTGCCTCCTATCGCGAGGCCATTCGCTTGCTCTCCGGTCAAGATACCTCGCAACCGCTGATGCAGTCGGTGGTGGCCGACGAGATCAAGCGGCAGCGCGAAACGTTCATCGGCCTCGGCCGCGCCGCCTGGCAGATGCATGCCTCGGCCGGCGCCGATGGCGCTGCCCTGTTTGAGGAAACCTTTGCCGGCGCCCAGCTGGCTTGGGCGACCTCGGCGGCCTCGGCCTTGGCCAAAATGAGCGCACGGCTCGGTGCCGGCAGAACGCCGCTGGGTCAGCGCGTCAGACGCGTGCAGGATCTTTCCGATCGCGTCGTCAACCTCAACAGCGAGGACAGCACGCTGTTGGCAAACTGGAGCGCCGTTCAGCGGCAAGATCCCGCCTATAGCGCCGCGGCCGAGGAGTTCCGCGCCGCCAGCCTCGCCCGCAACAAGATCGGCGCGCCGACGGTCAAGCGGCAGACAGAATTGGTGCAACGGCTGACCGCGCTGATTGAGCGTTGCCCATCGGGTGTCAAACGGATCGGCTGCGATGAAAGCGAGCGCGAGGTGCAAGCGATCAGCAAGGAGTTGGCGGAGCTGTCCAAGGCTGCCGCCGGCGGCGCCGACACCATGACCGGCCTGCACCAGCGCCTTGAGGCGGCGGAGAAGGCGTTGCCAGGCTACCAGGAGTTTACGGCGCGGCGCTCGGGCCTGCGCCGGGAGCTCGACGACGCCGAAACCGAAATCCGCCGCCTGCGGCAGGAGATCGTGCAATCGTTTCCCCAGTATGCCGCCCTCACCGATCCCAAACCGCTGTCGGTGGCCGACGCCCGGGGCTTGCTGCGCGACGATGAGGCGCTGCTGGCGATGCTGATCGGCTCCGGCCGCAGCTTCGTCTGGGCGGTCTCCCGCGAACGCAGCGCCTGGGCCGAGATCGAGGCCGGCAGCACTGAGCTGGCCGAGGCCGTCAGCGCGCTCAGGGCCGGGCTCGATCCGCTGGCACAGCAGGATGCGGAAGGCACGACCGCAAGCCGGGCCGGCGTCGTTCAGGGCTTCGACCTCGCCCGCTCATACCAGCTCTACCGGCTGCTGTTCGGCCCGGTAGCCGAGGTGTTGGCCGGCAAGCGCCACCTGATCATCGTGCCGACCGGGCCGCTCACGAGCTTACCCTTGCAGGTGCTGGTGCGGGAGCCACCGCAACTTGAGGGCACGCCGCAGGAGACCTTGCGGCGGGCGGCGTGGCTGATCAAAAGCCACGCGCTCAGCGTGTTGCCATCGGTGCAGTCGCTGGGCGCATTGCGCAAGCTCGCCGCCGCCAGCGCGGCCAGCAAGCCGTTCTTCGGCATCGGCGATCCGATCCTGCGCGGCCCGCCCGAGCGCCAGCGCGGCGCCAAGCTGGCGCTGGCTGAACCACAGCGCTTCTACCGCAACGGCCTGGCCGATACCCGGGCGGTGCGCGAGTTGCCGCCGCTGCCGGAGACCGCCGATGAATTGCGCGCCATCGCCAAGGTGCTCGGCGCTTCGCCGGAGGCCGTCAACCTGCGCGAGGCGGCGTCCGAAACCCGCGTCAAGACCGCGACGCTGAGCGAGTACCATGTGATCCACTTCGCCACCCACGGCCTGGTCGCCGGCGATCTTTCGGGCCTCATCGAACCGGCCTTGGTGTTGACCCCTCCGGAGGTGCCGACCGAGGCCGATGATGGTCTTCTCACCGCCTCGGAGGTGGCCGCACTGGAGCTCGATGCCGACTGGGTGGTGCTGTCGGCGTGCAATACGGCCGCCGGCAGCGCCGTGGGCGCGGAAGCGCTCTCGGGACTGGCACGGGCCTTTTTCTATGCCGGGGCGCGGGCGCTGCTGGTGTCGCACTGGTCGGTGTTTTCGACCGCGGCCACCGAGCTCACGACCAGGACATTTGCCAGCTTGGCGGCCGAGCCGCGGCTCGGGCGGGCGGAGGCCTTGCGCCGCTCGATGCTGGCCCTGATCGAGGCCGGGCAGGGCCCATCCTACTGGGCTCCGTTCGTGATCGTCGGCGAGGGTGGCCGCTCGGCGCGCTGACCGCCGGCGCACTTAGCCCCAAATTCTTAGCCAGGTCCCGCCTTGACCGCGCCGGCGTTGGCGGCACCGGCGACGCCGATGCCGGGCCGCCTCGGGCGGCCCAGGCGTTGCCACCAATCGACGGCCGTCCCCAAAATACCTTTCGGCATATAGATGATGAACAGCACCAGCAACAACCCATAGATTGCCTGGTCGAGCGCCAGCGCCGAGCTGCCAAGCAGGTCGCGGAGCGTGGCGGAGCCTTGAATGGCAACGCGCAGGCTCTCGGCCAAGAGCTGCGTGAAGACGGCACCGACGGTGGGGCCGAGCATGACGTAAAGCCCACCGGCGATCACCGCGAATACGATGTTGAGGGAAACGGCGAGACCGGCGATGGTATCCGGCCCGATGTACATCTGGTATTGCGCGAACATGGCACCGCCGAGCGCGCACATCGCCGAGGAGAGCGCGGTGATCTTCAGCTTTTCCCGGGTCACATCGATGCCGACCGAAGCGGCAGCATCTTCATCCTGGCTGGCGGCATCGAGCGCGTATCGATCCATGCTGCGATCGACGCGCCACCAGATGTAGAGCCCGAACAGCCACAGCGCGAAGGCAATATAGTAGGCGAGCACGCGCTCGGGTTCGAACTGCAAGGCCAATAGCGAGACGCCGTCGCCGTAGCGCTTCGGCTGCGTACCGAGCGATCCGCCGGTGTAGTCGCGCAGGCCGACGATGCACAGGCGCACGAATTCGGTCAGCGCCAAGGTCAAGAGTGCGAAGTAGTGGCCGGTGATGCGCAGGCGGAAGCAGGGATAGCCGACCACGACGGCAACCATGGTGGCCGCCACCACGCCCACCGGGATGCCAATCCAGGGCGGTAGCCCGGCAAAGTTCCACAACAATACGGTGACATAGGCACCGATGCCGGTGAAGGCGCCGTGACCGAACGAGGTCAGCCCGAACCGTCCCATCAGCGACCAGCCGGTGTAAATGAACGACCACAGCAGGATCTGGATCAATAGGTGCAGGTAGTATTTCTCCGACGCCGGAAAGGCGACGTGCACCATCAGCGGGATGGCGGCGACCGCGGCAATGCCGAGGATGGCGGCGGGCGCTGCACGCAAGCTGGTCATGATTTGGTCCCGAACAGTCCCTGCGGCCGTATGAAGATCGCGACCATGAAGAACAAGAAGGCGACCGCATATCCCCATTCGGTATGGAAGCAGCTGGAGCCGACGGCGATGAACTGAGAGATGATGAAGGCGGCGACGAAGCCGCCGATCATGTTGCCGAGGCCGCCCAGCACGCAGATCATGAAGATCAGCGGCCCGAACTGCAGGCCAATCTGCGGATAGATGTCGTACTGCAGCACCATCAGTGCGGCAGCGAGCCCGGCAAGCCCGCCGCCAATGGCGGAGGTGACGAGATAGAGCCGGCGGCTGTCCACCCCCATCAGCGCGATGATGTCACGGTCCTGGGCAATGGCGCGGATGGCCGTGCCAAGGTAGGTCTTCTTGAGAAACAGCCACAGCCCCAGGGCCCCGGCCAGCGCGATTGCGAACGCCCAAATCCGCGCCCAGGAGAAGCTCATATCGGCGACGTTGAGCGATCCGAGGCGGATCCCCAGATTCTTGAACTCGATCCCGAACGCCATGGTGGCGGCCGCCTGCAACAGGAACAGCACGCCGCCGGTGACCAACAGCTGGTTGATCGGGGGCGTATCGAGCACCGGCCGAATGACCAGATAGTGCAGAATGGCACCGGCCAGCGCCACCAGCACGATGCCGAACAACGCCGCCAGCAGGAATGGTGCCCCGCCCTTGTAGGCGTAGTTGATGCCATACATGCCGACCATCACCAGCTCGGCGTAGCAGATCCACACCACGTCGATGACGCCAAAGATCAGGTTCAATCCCAGCGCCAGCAAGGCGAGAAGGCCGGCCAACAGCACGCCGTTGAGAAGCGCTTCGAGGAAAAATACGTCGAGCTGGCAGTCCATGCTTAACCGCTCCCCAGCGCTGGCATCGAACGCGCGAGCCCGCTTTCGAACCGGCGCCGCGGCCACACCGGCCGGCGGCAGCACGGGCCGGCAGCACGGCCTTGACCTCGGGTCGGCGCCATGGCGTTCAGATCCCCATGTAGGCGGCGCGGATCTCGTCGCTTGCCGCCAGCTCCGCCGCGGTGCCGTGCGCCTTCACCCGGCCGACCTCGAGCAGGTAGGCGCGATCAACCACCTTGAGCACGCCGCGCACGTTCTGCTCCACGATCAAGACGGTATAGCCCTCGTCGCGAATGCGCCGTACCAGGTCGAACAATTGCCCCACCACCACCGGGGCCAGGCCCATCGACGGTTCGTCGAGCAGCACGAGCTTGGGGCCGCTCATCAGCGCGCGCGCAATGGCGCACATCTGCTGCTCACCACCCGAGAGGGTGCCGGCCAGCTGCGTGTTGCGTTCGGCCAGGCGCGGAAACAATCGATAGACATAGGCCAGTCGTTCCGCAAACCGGCCGCGGGCCGCGGCAATGAAGGCGCCCATGCGCAGATTTTCTTCGACGCTGAGGCGCGGAAACAGGCGACGGCTCTCCGGCACATGCGCAATGCCCGCGGCAACGATCTGGTGCGCCGGGGTGGCGATCAGATCGCGGCCGTCAAAGCGCATTTGCCCGGTGGTCGGCGGCAGCAGGCCGGAAATCACCCGCAGCAGCGTGGTCTTGCCGGCGCCGTTCGAACCGATCACCGCCACCGCCTCGCCGGCCGCCACCTGCATGGAGACGCCGAACAGGGCCTGAAAGCCGCCATAACCCGCATTGATGTCGTTGAGTTGCAGCATACCGCCTCAATCGCGATCCGAACCGAGGTAGACCTCGATCACTCGACGATCGCTTTGCGCCGCCGTCGGCGCGCCGTCGAAGATCTTCTCGCCATGGTCGAGCACGACCACGCGGTCGACCATGCGCATCAACACGCCCATGATGTGCTCGACCCAGACAATGGTGATCTGCATCTGATCGCGGATGCGGCGCAGCATCACTGCCGCCTGCTCCATCTCGGCATGATCGAGACCGTTGAGGCTTTCATCGGCAAGCAGCAGCCGCGGGCGCGTGGCGAGCGCGCGGGCAAGCTCGAGTTTCTTCAGCGCCGCCGCACCGAGTGTGGCGGTACCGGTGGCGGCATCGGTCGGCAGCCCGACCAGCGCCAGCGCCTCCTCCGCCTGCCGCCAGCAGGCGGCGCGCTCGACCTTGCGCTCTTGTCCGAACCAGGCCGACAGCGCCACATTCTCGACCAAGGTCAAGTTGCGGAACGGGCGTGGGATCTGGTAGGTGCGACCGATCCCCTTGTGACAGATGCGATTGGCCGGCAGCCCGGCAATGTCCTCGCCATCGAGCCGGATGCTGCCGGCGCTCGGCGCGTACATGCCGGCAATGCAGTTGAAGGTGGTGCTCTTGCCCGAGCCATTGGGACCAATCAGGCCAAGAATTTCCCCCTCGTTGACGTCGAACGACACGTTCGAGACGGCCGCAAAGCCGCCGAAGGTCTTGCTCAGCCCGGAGACGGAAAGCAACGCCACTGAACCCGCGCCTGCTCGCTAGATCGGCGGGGAGCCGGCGCCGGCTCCCCGGGTTTGCCGGCGGCTCAGCGCCCGTAGGCGTGCCCCTTGGGCAGGGGCAGCACGGGATCGACGGTACGGATCGCCGTCGGCCAAGCGATCTTGGTGTGGCCGTCGATGTACTGCATCACCACTGGCGTCGAGCGCTCGTTCTGTCCCGCCATCGGCGTACCGGGAGGAAAGAACTTCACGCCGTAGCCCTGGATGGTGCCACCGAGCGGAATGTCGGTATCGAGCGCCGCCTTGCGCAACGCCTCGGCATCCCAGCCGCCGTAGGTCTTGATGGCACGCGGCAGCACGTCGGTGAGGAAGATCCAGGCCTGGTTGAAGCCCATCGAGGTGTGCGGCGGCACCTCGCTGGCACCGGTCTCGGCCTTGTAACGCTTCACCATCTCGGCGGTGATGTCGCCAACGCCAGGCTTCAGGGTATTGGGATCGAGCAGCTGTCCGGCCACCGGGTCGACGTTGTAGATGTAGTTGACGTCGTCCTTGAAGGTCTCGCGCAGCTTGTCGATCTGGCCATAGCCGGCGCCCTCGCCGATCAACGCCGCGAACTTGAGCCCCGCCTCCTTGGCTTGGCGCAGAAACAGCGTGATGTCCGGGTTGTAGCCGGCATGCACCACGATATCCGGTTGCGCCCGCCGCAGCTTGGTCACCAGCGCCGACAGATCGGTGGCGGTGGCCGAATAGCCCTCCTTGTGCACGACCTGCATGCCGAGCGCCTTGCAGCGCTCCTCGCTGGCGCTGCCGACGCCGACGCCGTATGGCCCATCTTCGTGAATGATGGCGACCTTGACGTCTTTCGGTTCCTTGCCGAGTTTGCTCTTGGCGTTCTCGGCGATGAACGAGCAGGTCGCATCGCCGTATTGATCCGAATGAATGGTCGGCCGGAAGGCGTAGGTGAGCTTCTTGTCCTTGAACACCGCCGAGGAGACGCACACGTTCATCCACAGGAACTTCTTGGCGGCATCGACCTTGGCGGCGAGCGGCACGCACTGCGCGCTGGAGTAGACGCCCATCAGCAGGTCGACCTTCGCCTCATTGAGCAGGCGCTCGGCCTCATTGATGGCAACGTCGACCTTGGATTGCGCGTCGGCCTCGATGGCGACGATCTTGTGGCCCTCGACGCCGCCTTTCTCATTGACCATGTCGATGGCGATCTTGTTGCCGATCGATGCCGGCTTGGAGCCGCCGCCGGCGAACGGACCGGTCAGGTCGTAAATGGTGCCGATCTTGATGTCCTGCGCCACGGCGCCGGTCGCCGTCAGAGCCGCGGCGAGACAACCGCCGGCGAGCATAACCGGCATGCGAAGCTTCATGAGTTTCCTCCGTTGGCGCCGAACTGGGACCTTCAATGGTCCCTTTTGAGCATGCGGGCAGTGTGGGTAACGGCCATGGGGGCTGTCAACCGGAACCCGCGGTCATTCGACGAAATGCTCGACGGCGACGGCACGGCAATCCATCTCGTACTCGAGGCCGTGCACCGGCGGACGGCAATAGTGCCAGGTGAGGCCGGCGCGCGCCGCGCCACGGGCGACGATCTCGTCGGCCAGAAATGGGTAAAGATCGTGCACGGTGTAGACCTGACTGGCACGGGTGTCCTGCCAGCCGAAGCCCAACAGCCCTAGTCGCCGCTCCATTTCGCCAAGCACGTAGACCGCCTTCTCGCGCATGGCATCGGGGCTGGTGTCACCATAGCGCACGGTGCGCTCGCGGTAGATGGCGCCGCCCTCGCGGGCCTCGCCGCTGCCGGCGACAACAAAGTCCGCCGTCCTCACTTCGCTGCTGCGCGTGAAGCAGAAGGCATGCAAGCCCGGTTCCGACGGCGGTGCCAGTTCCGGGCAGACGTTGCTGCGGGCAACGGGATTGATGCGGCTGCTGGGATTATAGATACCCCACTTTTCCAGGGTACCGGCGTAGACCTCGTTGAAGGCGCGAAAGCCCTGATCGGTGAAGGGGGCAGGCGAGCGCAGCTCGCAGGCGCAGAAAGCGGTGAGCGGCCGGCCAAAGGACGCGATGATCTCGGCCACCCGCGCGAAGCCGCGGGCGAGCGGAACCGGTTGGCGAAAGCTGACCCGCTCGATTGAGAAGCCTGGCTCGGCGGCAACGCCACCGGAATACTGAAAGACGGCCGGGATGAAGCGATAGCCCCCGGGCGCAAAGACCTCCGTCACGCCTTCGCCTCCGTGTCGTAGCTGTAGTCGAAATCGCAGTGGCTGGCGCCCTGCATGATGGTCTGCGTGCGCTTGAGCTTGAGGCGCGCGTCATAGCCTTCGCAAAAACTGCCGTCGCGCTGGCAGGACAACAGGTGGCCGATCTCGCCCAGCCCCATGTCGCGGTACATCTCCGCGTACTTGCAGCGCGTAACATTGAAGCGATAGCGGCTTTGGTTCTGTTCGATCACCTCCCGCTCCAAGGCGCCACCGCGCGTCCACAGCTCCTGGCGATCGATGAAGGTCTGCATCGAGGTTTGGCCGTCGACCCTGTCCGCCATCTCGCGCGCCTGCGCCAGGGCGGAGGCGCGCACCGCGGTGGCCAGCGTCGTTTGCGCCACAGCGACGCCGTGACTTGCCTTGAGCACGTCATAGACGTGCTTGAGGATCGCAGCCTCGATGCGCCGCCGCTCCAGCATCGCAAGTTGTGACGGCTCCGGCATGCTGCCTCCCGCACATCTAATGGTGCTCACGTGGTCCTAGCGCTCGCGACCCAGCCGCGCACCCGAAAGTGTGCAGGAGCCAACCATGGGCCGCAAGGACAATTGCGCTGACAGCGCTGGCGCTCGGCGCCCTCGCCAGGCCTGCAGCGGTGACCTGGCTGCCCTGAAGCAGCATGGACTGGGTCCGTTTTAGCGGGGGGTCAAGACCCGCGCGCGGCAGACGTCGGCGCCAAAGCGGGCCGCCACGCCGCCCAAACCCAGGCGCCCGGCGGCGTCGGCCGCGCGCCATCGCGGGTTGCCGCCGGCGCCGCAGCCGGTCCTTCCGGGGTGGCAACCGCACCAGCCGAAAGCCATTTGCGCGCCGGCCGCGATGGCGCTTAACCTCCGCGCACGGCCGCAGCTCATCGATAAAGTTGGCGCGGCACGGCCGCCCCCGCGGCGGAGCCGGCAGTTACCTGCTGCGGCCGGTGCGGAACCTGAGGAGGTCTCTTTCATGCTGAGCGACCGCTACGGCAACGGCCTGACGTCAAGCTCGAGGCCAGCGTGCGATGCCTACGTCGCGGCCGTCGATCTGTTGCTTGCCGCCAGCCCCGGTGCCGAGGCAGCGTTTCATCGCGCCATCGCTTGTGATCCGCGACTGGCGGTGGCCCACGTCGGGCTCGCCCGCGCCCTGCAGTTGCGGGCGCAGCCGGAGGCCGCCAAGGCCGCCATCGCCGGCGCGCTCGAGCTGAGCGATGGGCTATCGGCGCGCGAACGCGGCCATGTCGAGGTCATGAACCTGGTGATCAACGGCAAGTCGGCGCCGGCGCTGGCGGCGGCGCGCGCGCATCTTGGCGACTATCCGCGCGATGCCATGGTGCTGGCGCCGTTAACCAGCGTGTTTGGCTTGATCGGTTTCAGCGGCCGCGCCGGGCGCGAGCTCGAGCTGCTAGAGCTGATGGACGCGCTCGCCACCGCCTACGGCGAGGAGGACTGGTGGTTTCTGTCGATGCGCGCCTTCGCCCAGGTCGAATGCGGGCACGTCGATCAGGCCCTGACCAACATCGAGCGCTCGCTCGCCCGCAATCCCTTGAACGCGCACGCCGCCCACATTCGCGGCCACGTCTTTTACGAGAGCGGGGAGCGCGAGCCGGGACTGAGCTACCTCAGCGACTGGTGGCTGCGCTATCCCAAAGAGGGGCAGTTGCACTGTCATCTGGCCTGGCATATCGCGCTTTGGCAACTCGAACTCGGGCACACGCAGGAGGCCTGGGAGGTCTATCACGCCCACTTGAAGCCCGGCGCCTCGTGGGGGCCACCGATCAATACCTTATCGGATTCCGCCTCGTTCCTGTTCCGGGCCGAACTCGCCGGCGAGGCCCGCCGCCCGGAGCTGTGGCGCGAGTTGAGCACGTATGCGCTCACCGCCTTTGCCACACCCGGCGTCACCTTTGCCGACGTGCACGGCGCGCTCGCCCATGCGCTGGCCGGCAATGGCGAGGCGCTGGCGTTGATCGAGCGCAGCGCCGCCGGACCAGCGGCGGATATGGTCTCGGCCCTGGCGCGGGCATTCGCCGCCCTCAACCGCGGCGCCTGGCAGGAGGCGTCGGCAAGCATGCTGCCGATCATCGCCAGCCACGAGCGCATCGGCGGCAGCCGGGCGCAGCGTGACCTCATCGAATATGCGCTGATCGTTGCGCTGCTGCGCGCCGGTGAGGCCGAGGCGGCACGCGCCTATCTCGGGCAACGGCGACTGGGCGGACCGCACTGGCCGATCGCCGAGCTGCGGGCCTGATGATCTGCGCTCGAGCCGGGGCCAAAGGCGTCGCCGCCCCATGCCCAGGCAGGCACGGCGGGCAGGCGCCGCTGGCGGTGCCAGCATCGCTGCCGACTATTGCACCGCTCGGATCCGCTCAATCAGTGCCGTGAACTGGGCACCATACTTGTCCCACACCGGCTTCACCGCGGCCTGGAACGGCTGGCGGTCGGCGACTTCGTTGATCTGGGCACCGGCTTCGCGCATCTTTTTGAGCGATCGCTGTTCATGCTCGTACCACAGCTTGCGCTGTTCCTGCTGCGCCTCCTTGGATAGCTTGCCGATCAGCGCCTGGTCGTCTTTCGAAAGCCCTTCCCACGACTTCTTCGAGAACACCAAAATCTCCGGGATGATCAGGTGCCCGGTCATTGAGTAGTACTTGGCATAGCGGTAGTGCTGACCGGTCTCGTAGCTTGGCTCGTTGTTTTCGGCGCCGTCGACCACCCCGGTTTGCATGGCATTGACCAGCTGATCGAAACCCATGGGGACGCCATTGCCGCCCAGCGAATTCATGGTGTCGACGAACACCGGGTTGCCCATCATCCGAATCTTGAGGCCCTTGAGATCCTCGACCTTTATGATCGGATGCTTGCTGTTATAGATGTTGCGCGAGCCGGCATTCATCCAGCAAAGCCCGATCAGACCGGCGGTCGGATGCTCGGAAAGCTTCTTCAACAGCTCATCGCCGATCGCCCCGTCGATCACTTTCTCCATGTGCGCGTTATCGCGGAAAATGAACGGCAGGTTGAAGACGTTGAGTTCGGGCACGATCGGACCGATCGGGCCAACGCTGATGCGGGCAATCTGCAAGGCGCCTACCTGCGCCTGCTCGATCATTTCCTTCTCGCCGCCGAGCTGCATGGAGGGGTACATCTGGATGCTGATGCGGCCATTGGTTGCCGCCTCGAGCTTGTTGCCCATGCGTATTACGGCCTCGACCGTTGGATAGCCGAGCGGATGCACGTCGGTGGCCTTCAGCACCAGCTTGGATTGGGCCAACGCCGGGTGACCGTTGAGCGCCGTCATCGCCAGACCGGCAAGGCCCAATTTCACCACCGACCGCCTATCCATGGGTTCTCCGTTGCTGGCACGATGCTGATTTTGAAAGGTCGCGCGAACCCGTGTTGCACATGGTTGATTGCGCATCGGATCGGCGGTACAACAATTGTACGATGACCAGACGAATTGGCACCGTAGTCCGATCACCGGCGGCTGACAAGCCGGCTTTCCTGCGCCCGTTGCGCCCGAGCCGCAATCTTACTGAAGAGATCATCGAGCGCATAGCCGGCGAAATCCGCAGCGGCCGGTTGGGGCCGGGCTCCAGGCTGCCGACCGAGCAGAAGTTGATGGATGCGCTGCGCGTCAGCCGCACGGTGATACGCGAAGCGGTGGCGGCATTGCGCGCCGAAGGCCTGGTCACCACGCGCCAAGGCTCAGGCGCGTTCGTGGCCGCCGATGGGCCCCGCGCCTTTCGCATCGACCCCGACGGGCTCAGCTCGATCACCGATGTGCTCAACCTCATGGAGCTGCGCCTCGCCGTCGAGGTGGAATCCGCCAGCCTTGCCGCCGAGCGCGCCCGCAGCTGGCAGACCGCCGCCATCATGAAGGCACTGGCCGACATGGAGACCGCCATCGCCAGCGGCGACAGCGCCGTCAACGAGGATTTCGCCTTTCATCGGGCGATTGCCGATGCCACCCGCAACCCTCAATTCGTTGAGTTCCTGGCGTTCCTGGGCCAGCACGTGATCCCGCGGCACAGCATCCGCGCCGCACTTGCGACCGCGGCCGAGCGGCAGACCTATCTGGCGCGGCTGCTAAAGGAGCATCGCCGCATCGCCGATGCCATTCGCGGTCGCGACGGGGCGGAGGCGCGCCGGGCGATGCGCGCGCATCTGACCAAGAGCCTTGAGCGCTATCGCCTGCTGGCCGAGCGGGCGGGCGAGCCCGCCTGATGCGCAGCGCCGGCGAGCCAACCGAAAGGAGGTACCATGAAACGCGTTCTGTTGACCGGGGCCGCCGGCGACATCGGCCGGCGCCTGCGCCGGCTGCTGCCGCCGATCTATCCCGAGCTGCGGCTGAGCGACAGCCGCAAACCCGTCGATCTCGACCCCGCCGAGACGTTCGTGGCGGCCGAGCTCGGCAATCTGGCCGAGGTCGAACAGGCCGTGGATGGGGTCGACGGCATCATCCATCTTGGCGGTCACTCGGTCGAAGGGTCCTGGGAGACCATTCTCAACGCCAACATCATCGGCTGCCGCAACCTGTTCGAGGCCGCGCGCCGCAAGGGCGTCAAGCGGGTGGTGTTCGCCTCATCGAACCACGCCGTCGGTTTCTATCCGCGCGTTGAGCGCATCGGCCCCGACGTAACCGTGCGTCCGGATACGCGCTACGGCCTGAGCAAGGCGTTCGGCGAGGCATTGGGCGCGCTCTACGCCGACAAGTACGGGTTGCGCGTGCTGTGCCTGCGCATCGGCAACCTCGGCGAGCAGCCGCTCGATCAGCGCCGGCTGGCGATCTGGCTCAGCCCTGAGGACCTGGTTGCGCTCATTCGGATCGGCCTCGAGCACCCCGAGCTCGAGTACGAGATCTTCTACGGCGCCTCGCTCAACGAGCGTACCTGGTGGGACAACAGCCGCGCCTATGCCTATGGCTACCGTCCGAGCGGCAAGGCGGAGGATTTCCGCGAGCAGGCGATGGCGCAAGAGGCCAAGCGCGCCCCCGATCCGGTTGGTGACTACTACCAGGGCGGCAGCTTCTGCAGCCAAGAATTCAGCGGCGATGCGCGCAAAGTCTGGCGCTGAGGCAGGGCAATGACGGTGCCGCGCCTCCTCATCACGCACACACCCGAGATGTGCCGCAACTACTTTGGCGAGCGGGCGCTTGGCTCCCTGCGCGCCTTGGGCGAGGTCGTCCTCAATGGCGCCCCCGAGCCGCTCGACGACAAAACCTTGATCGCGGCGGCCCAGGGCTGCCAAATCATCGTCGCCGACCGCGCCACCGCCTGTGGCGCGGACGTGCTGGCGGCCTTGCCCGAGCTGATCGCGGTGTGCCGCGTCGCCGTCGACATCCGCAATATCGACGTTGCCGCCGCCAGCGATTTGGGCGTGCTCGTCACCCACGCCGACCGCAGCTGGCTCGCCGCGGTCAGCGAACTGGTGATCGGCCTCATGATCGACGCCGGGCGCGGCATCTCCCGCGCCAACCTCGCCTACAAGGGCGGGCACCGGCCCGAGCCGCGGCTCGGCCGGCAGCTTGCCGGCGCCACCGCCGGCATCATTGGCTATGGCCCGCTCGGCCGCACGGTGGCGGAGCTGGCGCTGGCGTTCGGTATGCACGTCCTCGTCACCGATCCCTACGTCACCGTCGAGCACGATCTGATCGAACAGGTTGACTTTGACCAGCTCCTGCGCCGCGCCGATTACGTGCTGCCGCTGGCCGTGGCGACCCCGGAAACCGAGAACCTGATCGATCGCCGGGCGCTGCGGCTGATGCGGCCCGATGGCCTGCTGATCAACCTGTCGCGCGGCAATCTGATCGACGAGGCGGCGCTGACCGAGGCCCTCGACGAGCACAGGATTGCCGGCGCCGCCATGGACGTGGGCCGTGCCCCCGATCAGATGCCATCGCCAGCGCTGGCGCAACGCGCCGACGTGGTGGCGACCCCGCACATCGGCGGCTTGACCTTGCCGGCGATCGAGGGACAGGCGCTGGAAAGCGTCGAGCAGGTCGCAACAATCCTGCGTGGCGAGGCGCCGAACGGGTCGGTCAACGCCGCCACGGCGTCGCGGCTGGCGCGCCTCACCACCCCCTGAGCTGGGAATGCCCATGATGCGGATCGCCGAGGCTCGAAGCGGAGCTGTCGCAACCCTTCGGCGGGTCGTTTATGGAAACGGCGATGCGCGCCAGCTGTCTGGTCGAGGTCATCCGCTGTTGGAATTCGACCGCTCGGAACATCCCTTCCGCCAGGCGGTACTGACGCCGCCGATCGAGCACCTGGCGGGGGTGGTCGCCATTCCGGCAGCGCCCGGGCTCAGCATCGAGGTCGACCGCGCCAGCATCGAGCGCTTCACGACCGGCGATCGGTGCGGAGAAGCGCGCTGAGGACAGGGTTGCCGACCACCGCGAGCGGCACGGCGCCGGGCCGGTTGGCTGGCGCGTTTGGGTGCGGCGCGTCGGCGCTCCCCACCCGCGCCCGGTGCCAGCGCTGATCGGCGAGCCTGGTCGGCGGCCGCAAAGGGTTGTAGAGCATCAAGGGGGAGCAGCGGGCCGCCAAGCCGACCCAGCGCCGGCCGCGCGCCATGCGGGTTAGGCCGGCAACTGGGTTCTTTGTTCCCGCCGGCTTTACATAGTACAGTCGGGGCAAGGACGGACAAACAAGCGACTGCAAAGGAGGAAATGACCGATGACGAAAGTGACGCGCCGCCGGTTCGTGCAAGGCTCGACGGCACTTGCCACGGCAGGCGGCATGGCCAGCATCCTGGCGACTCGGACGCCGCCGGCCTACGCGCAAGCCACCACGGTGCACTGGCTGCGCTGGAACGATTTCGTGCCGGCGACCGACCAACTGCTGCGCAAGGAGCTGCTGCCAGAGGGCGAAAAGGCGCTGGGCATCAAGATCAATTTCGAGACGGTCAATGCCAACGATTTGCAGCCCCGGATCACATCGGCCGTTCAGTCGGGCGCCGGCCCCGACCTCATCATGCTCAACAACAATCATCCCCAGCTTTATGCGGAAAGCGTGGTGGATATGTCGGACCTGGTGGCCGAGCTCGCCAAGGCCGAGGGCAACCACTATCCGCTGGTCAAGGCCAACTCCAATGATGGCAGCAAGTGGCTGTCGATGCCCTGGGCGATCATCGGCGGCATGATTGCCTACCGCAAATCCTGGTTCGAGGAAGTTGGCGCCGCGACCTTCCCAGATACCTGGGAGCAGTATCGCGAGGTCGGCAAAAAGCTGAAACAAAAAGGCCGACCGATCGGACAGACCTTGGGTCACACCTTCGGCGACGCGCCGACCTTTGCCTATCCTTACCTGTGGTCGTGGGGCGGCAAGGAGGTGGAGGCCGACGGCAAGACCGTCACCATCAACAGCCCCGGCAGCATCGAATCGGTCAAGTTCATGACCGGCTTCTGGAAGGACGCCCACGACGAAGGCGGCCTCGCCTGGGACGACACCAACAACAATCGCGCCTTCCTGTCGCAGACCATTGCCGCCACCCTCAACGGCGCCTCGATCTATATCGAATCGCTGCGCAACCCCGACAAGTACATCAGCGAGAAGGGCGCACAGCTGAAGACCGATATTCAGCACGCACCGTTGCCGAAGGGGCCGGCGGGTCAGTTCTCCATGCACACCTACCACAGCCACGTGCTGCCGAGTTATTCCAAGAATCAAAAGGCGGCCAAGGAATTCCTGAAGTGGGCGCATTCCAAGCCGATCTACGAGAAGTGGTTCGTCTCGCAAAAGGGCTTTGCCACCCCGACCACGCCGGAGTGGGAAAAGCACAAGCTTTGGGATGAAGATCCGGTGATGGCGCCCTACAAGGTCGCCGGCAAGCTCGGTCTCACCCCCGGCCACGCCGGCCCCTCCAGCAAAAAAGCCGGTGAGGTGCTGTCCAAGTACATCATCGTCGACATGTACGCCAAAGCGGTGCAGGGCATGCCGGCCGAAGACGCGGTGAAGTGGGCGGAAGGGGAGCTCAAGAAGGTTTACGGCTAACAACGAGGCCGTCTGGCTGCGGCCGCACGCCGGCCGCAGCTCGGGCAACCCGCCCTCGCCGCGTCAGGCCAACGGCGAAGGGCCTAGGCGAAAGGAATGGCTCGATGGCAGTCGAGGCAATCACCACTTACACGACCCCCCCGCCGCCGCGACGGCACCGGTTCCTGGAAGACGAACGCTGGCTGGCGTTCATGCTGCTGGTGCCGACCGTCGTCCTGCTCGGACTGTTCATCGCCTATCCATTCGTGCGCGGCATTCAGCTGTCGGTCACCAACGCCCGCGTCGGCGTCCCCGGCGACTTCGTCGGCTTTGCCAACTACTACAAGATCTGGAACGACTCGATCTTCCGGACCGCGGTCTACAACACCTTCCTCTACACCGCCGTTACCACCGTCTTCAAACTGGGGCTCGGGTTGTGGCTGGCGATCCTGCTCAACCGCGATTTCCGCGCCAAGGCGTTCACCCGCGCCTTCATCCTGCTGCCGTTTATCATCCCCACCGTGCTGTCGACATTTGCCTGGCGCTGGATGTTCGACCCAACCTTCAGCGTCATCAACTGGACGCTTTATCATTTGGGTGTCATCACCGGCCGCATCAACTGGCTGGGCGATCCCGATCTCGCCATGATTTCGATCATCGTGGTCAACATCTGGCGCGGCGTGCCGTTCTTTGCCATCAGCCTGCTGGCGGGGTTGCAGACCATCAGTCCCGAGCTCAATGAAGCGGCGGCGATCGACGGCGCCAAGCCGTGGCATCGCTTCTGGCACATCACTTGGCCGCTGCTGCTGCCGGTGACCATGGTGGTGGTGCTGTTCTCGGTGATCCAGACCTTGGCCGATTTCCAAATCGTCTACGTCATGACCGGCGGCGGGCCGGCCAACGCCACGCATCTGTTCGCGACCTATGCCTATCAGATCGGCGTCGGCACCGGGCTGTTGAGCGAGGGCGCGGCGATCTCGCTCGCCATGTTCCCGGTACTGCTGCTCATCGTCGTCGTACAGCTGCTCTACATTCGTCGCGTGGAGACCCGTTAAGCCATGATCGAAGGCGCCAAGTGGAGAAAGTGGGTGTTCTTCTA
The DNA here is from genome assembly GCA_035258605.1 of Hyphomicrobiaceae bacterium. Classification (GTDB taxonomy): domain Bacteria; phylum Pseudomonadota; class Alphaproteobacteria; order Rhizobiales; family Hyphomicrobiaceae; genus AWTP1-13. The sequence goes on from DATFXD010000448.1 coordinate 20,711, forward strand.
CCTGCCCATGGCTTTCTTCCTATTGTTCCTGCTGTTCCCGTTCTACTGGATGATCATCACCAGCTTTCGGCCGGATGGTGAACTGTACCGGCCCTGGAACGCGGTGAACTACAATCCGTTCTGGACCACCAAGCCGACCTTGGAGCACGTCAAGTATCTGTTCGAGGAGACGCTGTTCTCGGCCTGGCTATGGAATACGACCTTCATCGCCCTGGTCTCGACGGCGATCTCGCTCATCTGTGGGGTGTTTGCCGGCTACGCCCTGTCGCGCCTGAACTTTCCGTTTGCCGGCGGGCTCGGTACCGGCATCTTCATCACCTATCTGGTGCCGCAGACCTTGCTGTTCATCCCGCTGGCCGAGATCATCCGCAACTACAATCTGGGCGACACCCCCTGGTCGCTGATCCTCACCTATCCGACCTTTCTCATTCCGTTCTGTACCTGGCTGATGATGGGCTACTTCAAGGCGGTGCCGAAGGAGCTCGAGGAATGCGCCCGCATCGACGGCGCCTCGCGCTGGCAGGCCATGCTCTACATCATCATCCCGGTGGCGATTCCCGGCATCCTGTCGGCGGGCATCTTTGCCTTCACCTTGTCCTGGAACGAGTTCATCTACGCGCTGGTGTTCCTGTCCTCGCCGGCGCAGAAGACCGTACCGGTCGGCGTGACGTCGGAGCTGATCCGCGGCGATGTGTTCTTTTGGGGACCGCTAATGGCAGGGGCGCTGCTGGGCTCGATCCCGGTGGCGGTGGTCTATTCCTTCTTCGTGGAACATTACGTGTCGGGCCTGACCGGCTCGGTCAAGGGCTGACAAGGGACGGCGCCGCGGCTGGCCAAGACGGCGCGCAATCAATGGGAGGCGGATGAGAGCGAATGGCGCAGGTCGTACTCAGGGGCATCAACAAGTTCTACGACACCGTTCACGCCGTCAAAGACGTCAATCTGCAAATCCGCGACAAGGAGTTCGTGGTCTTCGTTGGCCCCTCCGGCTGCGGTAAGACCACGACCTTGCGCATGATCGCCGGGTTGGAGCAGATCAGCGGCGGCGACGTCTCGATCGACGGCCAAGTGGTCAACGATCTGGCGCCGATGGATCGCGACATCGCCATGGTGTTCCAGAACTATGCGCTCTATCCGCACATGAGCGTGTTCGACAACATGGCGTTCGGCCTCAAGATGCGGAAATTCGACAAGAAAGAGATTACGCAGCGTGTCAAAGAGGCGGCCGAGATCCTGGGCATCGGCGACTACCTGTTGCGCAAGCCGCGCCAGCTTTCCGGCGGCCAGCGCCAGCGCGTCGCCCTTGGCCGCGCCATCGTGCGTCATCCCAAGGTGTTTTTATTCGACGAACCGTTGTCCAACCTCGATGCCAAGCTGCGCGTGCAGATGCGCGTCGAGTTGAAAAAGCTGCACCAGCGGCTCGGCACCACGGCGGTCTACGTCACCCACGACCAGGTCGAGGCCATGACGCTCGGCGACCGCGTCGTGGTCATGAAGGATGGGGTGGTGCAACAGGTCGGTGATCCGCTCGAACTCTACAACCGTCCGGCCAACAAGTTCGTGGCTGGCTTCATCGGCTCGCCGGCCATGAACTTCGCCAATGTCACCGTGGCCGACGGCAATGGCCGGCTGACGGCGAAAAATGCCGGCCTCGAGATCGAGATCCCCGGTACGCAGGGCGAGCGGCTGCGCGCACATTTGGGTCGCGAGCTGATGCTCGGTATCCGGCCGGAGGACCTGCACATCGCCCGGGCCGGTGATCCGGTCGGACTGACCTTCAACTCCAGGGTCGAAGTGGTCGAGAAACTGGGCTCCGAAATCCTGCTCGACGTTCGGGTCGGCGAGGATTCCATGGTGGCTGCCGTCGACCCCGCCACCCAGGCCAAGGCCCAGGACCAGCTGCGGCTGGCGGTCAATCCCGAACGGCTGCACTTCTTCGATGCTCGGACCGAGGCGGCGGTCTGACGGCGGCGCTTCAGTTGGCAAACCGGAACAGCATGACGTCGCCGTCCTTGACGACGTAGTCCTTGCCCTCGAGGCGCATCTTGCCGGCCTCCTTGGCGCCAAGCTCGCCACCGGCAGCCACGTAGTCGTCGAAGGCGATGGTTTCGGCGCGGATGAAGCCCTTCTCGAAATCGGTATGGATGCTGCCGGCGGCGCGCGGCGCCTTGGTGCCGGCTTGCACGGTCCAGGCACGCGCCTCCTTGGGACCGGCGGTAAAAAAGGTAATGAGGTCGAGCAGCCGGTACCCCTCGCGGATCAGCTGGTTGAGGCCCGGCTCCGCCAGGCCCAGATGCTCGAGATATTCCTGCCGCTCCTTCGGATTGAGGCTGGCGAGCTCGGCTTCGATCTTGGCGCAAATCACCACCGCGCCTGCCGCTTCCGCCTTGGCCCGCGCCAGCACCTGATCGGATAGCGCGTTGCCGCCGATCGCGGCCTCATCGACGTTGGCCACGTACAGCACCGGCTTGGCGGTCAGCAATTGCAGCTGGCCGAAGCCGCGCTCCTCCTCCGGGGCAAGCTTAGCGAACCGCGCCGGCTGGCCCTCGCGCACCAGCGCCAGTGCCTTGTCGATCAGGCCGAGCTGCTGCCTGGCATCCTTGTCGCCGGACTTGGCCTTTTTGTCCAACGGCTCGCGTCGCCTTTCCAGGCTATCAAGGTCGGCCAGCATCAACTCGGTCTCGACGGTATCGGCATCGGCAATTGGATCGATGCGGCCCTCGACGTGACCGACGTCGGGATCCTCAAAACAGCGCAGCACGTAGGCAACCGCGTCGACCTCGCGAATGTGCGAAAGAAACTGGTTGCCGAGGCCCTCGCCCTTCGACGCCCCGCGCACCAGGCCGGCGATATCGACGAACGTGAGCCGCGTCGGAATGGTGGCTGCCGACCTGGCGATGCCGGCAAGCCGGTCGAGGCGCTGATCGGGCACCCCGACCTCGCCGACGTTGGGGGCGATGGTCGAGAAGGGATAGTTCGCCGCCTCGGCTGCCGCGGTCTGCGTCAAGGCATTAAACAGCGTCGATTTGCCAACATTGGGCAGGCCGACGATACCGCACTTGAAGCCCATGGCGATCAATCCGTTTACCCGCGGCCCTTGAGCCAGCGCTTGAGATGCTCGGCGAGGCCGCCGATCGGCGTGCCCGGCCGGGGTGCCGCCGCGGACGCGGCGGGCCTGGCGTGGTGCTCGGCTGCGGGCTCCGGCGCCGCCGAGCCGCCGCCCTTGCCGGTGGTGCGCGCCACGTCGGTGAGAAAGCGGGCGGGATCGCCGGCAGCCAGGCGACCGGCCGCATCGGCCATGGCGTCGAGCAGGGGCTCGAGCCAGGCGGCATCGGCCTTGGCGAAGTCGTGCAGCACGTAACCGGTGACCAATTCCTTGGCCCCGGGATGGCCGATGCCGACGCGCACCCGGCCATAATCGTTGCCGATGTGGGCGGTGATCGACCTCAGGCCGTTGTGCCCGGCATTGCCACCACCGGTCTTGACCCGCAGCTTGCCGGGCGCCAGGTCGAGTTCGTCGTGGAAGACGAAAATATCGGCGTCGGTCAGCTTCAGAAAGCGCCGCGCATCCTCGACCGAGCGGCCGCTGTCGTTCATGTAGGTTTGCGGCTTCAGCAGCAGCACCCGGTGGCCGGCGATGGTGCCGTCGCTGGTGAGGCCAGAAAAGCGCTTCTTCCACGGCCCGAGGTGGTGGCGGGCGGCAATGCGTTCGACCGCCATGAAGCCGACGTTATGGCGATGGCGGGCGTAGGCCTTGCCGGGGTTGCCGAGGCCGACAAGCAGCTTCATCGCCGTGTTCCGCAGTCAAGAGCGTACCGCAGCGGCGGCGCCAGCCTATTTCTTGCCGGCGGCAGCAGGTTTGGCCGCCTCCTTGCCGGCGGCGGGTGCCTTTTGTGCGGCCTCTTTGGGTTGAGCCTTGGCATCGGCCGCCGGCGCCGGCGCCCCCTCGGCGCCTTCCGCGGCCGCGCCCTCGACCGCCGCGCCGGCCTCCGGCGTGGTGGCGGCTTCATCTTCGATCTTGTGACCGGCGATGGTGGCCACCGTGAAATCGCGGTTGATGATGGTCGGCCGCACGCCGTCCGGCATCTTGGTCGCCGAGATGTGCACCGAGCGCCCGATCTCCAGCCCATCGAGGTTGAACTCGAAGTATTCCGGAATGGCGTCGGCCGGCGCCATCACCTCGATCTCGTGGCGCACGATGTTGAGCACCCCGCCGCGCTTGAGGCCCGGCGACAGCGCCTCGTTGATGAAGCGCGCTGGCACATTGACGCGAATGCGCGCGCCCGGACCGACCCGCTGAAAATCGACGTGCAGCGCGTGATCCTTGACCGGATCGAGCTGCACTTCGCGCGGGATCACGCGGCATTTGTCGCCGTCGAGGTTCAAGTCGTGCACGGTCGACAGGAACTTGCCGCGGCCCACCGCCAGCGACAGCTCCTTGAAATCGATGGCGATGTTTTGCGGCTCGCGGTTGTCGCCGTAGAGCACGCCGGGGACGCGCCCCTCGCGGCGGATCGCGCGCGCGCCGCCTTTGCCCGCCCGCGGACGCGTCGATGCTTTGATCTCACTGGCCTCGGCCATGGCGCGCAACTCCTGGTGGAAAATTGGGGCCAGCGACGGTGCCCGGCAGCCCATGCGGGGGGCGTTATAGCGGCGGCTGCCGCACTCTGCAACCGGCGCCCGCGCCTGCTGTCGCTCCAGCGCGGCTCCCTCGCACGCGAGCCCTTGCCATGGCCTCGACGTCACCACTCCCGTGCCCCCTCACGGTGCGTCGCCGGCACCTTAGCCTTTGGGCAGCGGGATCCAGTTGTAGAGGGCGATGCCGCCGTCGACCGCCACCGTGGTGCCGGTGACATAGCCCGAAAAGCGGTCGGACAACAGCGCCAGCGCCATGTCGGCCATATCCTCGGGCCGCCCCAGGCGACCCAGCGGGATCTTGGCGGAGAAATCGAAAGCGGCGGCATTGAAGCCGCCACCGGGCACGGCGCCGGGGGCCAGCGCATTGACGCGGATCCCGGCCGGGCCCAGCGCCCGGGCCAGTTCCTTGACGAGCATGGTCTGCCCGGCCTTGGCCGCGGAGTAGTGGGGAATGTTGCGTGGGGTCTCGGCGTGGAGCGAGGTGATGAACAGCATGCGGCCCTTGATCGCCGCCTCCCGCATGCGCCGTCCAAGCTCGCGGGCGAGAAGAAAGCCCGAGCGCAGATTGGTATTGAGCATGGCATCGAAGGTGGCCTCGGCCACCTCGAGCGCGCCGTCCGTTTCCTTGCGGGGCGGTGAGGCCGAATGCACGAACAAGGCGGTGGGTGCCGATCCGGGCGCGGGCAGGGCGGCGCGCCAGCCCTCCCCACTGCTCAGATCCGCGGTCACGGCCGTGGCGATGCCGCCGGCCGCCTCAATGGCGGCCACGACCTCACCGTTGCGCGCCTGATCGATGTCGACGCAGGTGACCTCGGCACCCTCCCGCGCCAGCGCCACGGCGATGGCACGGCCAATATTGGAGGCCGATCCCGTCACCAGCGCCTTTTCGCCGGCGAACAGGCCAATCGGGGGAGCATCCGCCATCAGCAGCGTTATTTCTTGCGGAAGGCGTCGATACTGACGACCTTGTTTTCATTGCTGGCGTCGCCCGACTCGGGCTTTGACGCCACGATCTGCGGCCTAACCAGCGGGCGTTCGGGGCGCGCCGGCTCGGGGCTCTTCTCGGGTCGGGGCTTGCGCGGGGAACGCGGCTTCTTTTCCAGTTTGCCGAGCGGCTCGACCGCCGCTGCCGGGGCTTCGGGAGCACCCAGCGACTGGCCGGCGAGGTCGGAATCCTCAAACTGCAGGCCGTAGGGAACGCTTGGATCGAAGAATACCTTGATGGCGGCAAACGGGATCGACAGCCGTTCCGGGATGCCATCGAAGGTCAGCTTGACCTCAAACCGCTCGTCGGTGACGCCCAGATCCCAAAACCGGTGTTGCAGCACCACCGTCATCTCTTTGGGATATTTTTCGCGCAACCGTTTCGAGAGCGACACGCCGGGCGCCTGGGTGTCGAAGGCGATGTAGAAATGGTGATCGCCGGGAAGGCCGGTCTTGGCCACCCGCGCCAGCACCATGCGCACCATCGAGCGCATCGCAACCTGCGCCAGGGCTTCATAGTCGATATGCGGCTCTGCCGTCATGCACCAACAAAAGGCCACGGTCCGGCCGTGGCAAAAAGAAAGTGGAGGGCTTCTGTTGCCCGGTGCCCTCCGATACCGCGCCTGCCGTTGCTAGACGACAGGGCTTTAAGTTCAGACGTTTCGCGCCGCGTTACGCAGCGAGAGCCGTCTCAGCATAGTTGTCATTGGCAACTATTCTGATTGACCCGATAACGGCGGTATCATGCCGAGCGAAAGCGCACCCTTTACACCCTCGTCGATCCTAGTTC
>DATFXD010000449.1:0-2813 GCA_035258605.1 Hyphomicrobiaceae bacterium
CGGCGCGCGCGCAGCACGGGGCGATGCCGGTGATCGGCTGTCTCGGCGGCTTGTCACGCGACACATATGCTCCACGGCTGGCCGCATTCCACAAGGGACTGGGCGAGACCGGGTACGTCGATGGCCGCAACGTCGCGTTCGAATATCGCTGGGCGGAGGGCCAATACGATCGCTTGCCAGGGTTGGCGGCTGATCTGGTCCGCCGGCAGGTATCCGTGATTGCCGCGCTCGGCGGCGATGCCACGGCGCACGCAGCCAAAGCTGCGACGACGACCATTCCGATTGTGTTCGCTGTGACCGCCGCCCCGGTGCGAACCGGCCTCGTGGCCAGCCTCAACCGACCAGGTGGCAACCTCACCGGCGTGAACTTTCTGCTCAATATGATCGCGGCAAAATTGTTCGAGGTGCTGCAGGAAGCAGTGCCCAAGCCGGGCACCATCAGCTTTCTCGTCAACCCGACCGGGCCGGAGGCCGAGGCCGCCGTCAGTGAGGTGCGCGCTGCCGCGCAGGCGCTCGGGCACGAATTGTTGGTCGCCAATGCCAGCAGCGAACGCGAGATCGACACCGCCTTTGCGATGCTCGCGCAACGGCGCATTGGTGCGCTCCTGGTCGGTAACGACGTGTTCTTCTACAGCCGGCGCGAGCAGATCGTGGCTTTGGCGGCGCGCCACGCGATCCCCGCGATCTACAATGTCCGCGAGTACCCGCAAGCAGGCGGGCTAATGAGCTACGGCACCAACGTCGAGGACGCGCAACGCCTCGCCGGCGTCTATGTCGGCCGCATTCTCCAGGGTGCCAAGCCTGCCGACTTGCCGGTGCAGCAGGCGGTGAAGGTCGAGCTGGTGCTCAATCTCAAAACCGCCAAGACGCTCGGCATCACCTTCCCGCTTTCGCTGCTCGGCCGCGCCGACGAGGTGATTGAATGAAGCGCCGCGAGTTCATATCGCTGCTCGGCGGTGCGGCAGTGGCGTGCCCGCTCGCGGCACGCGCGCAGCAGCCACGCAAGGTTTGGCGCATCGGGTTTATTGCTGGTGCATCGCGTCCAGCTTCATTGGAGGTCAGTCAGTTCGGCGGATTCCAACAGGGCATGCGCGAGCATGGCTATGTCGAGGGCAAGGATTTCGTCATGGAGTGGCGCTTTGCGGATGCGAACCCGGAGCGCTATTCGGAATTTGCCGCCGAGTTGGTGCAATTGAAAGTCGATGTTATCGTACTGGGGACACCTGCAGCGCTCCGTGCCGTCCAGCAGGCGACCAGTACGATACCGATCGTGATGGGTTATTCCGTCGATCCCGTCGGCAATGGTTTTGTCGCAAGCCTGGTCCGTCCCGGCGGCAACACTACTGGCCTATCGAGTTCCCAGGATGATGCCACTCCCAAACAAGTGGAGTTGCTGACAATAACGGTACCCAACCTGTCGCGTGTCGGATTGCTGGCGAACCCGGATAGCCCGAACTTTGACCCCGTCCTGAAAAACGTCAGAGCCGCAGCCCAGGAAGTCGGCCTCGTTCTGGTGCCGGTGGAAATGCGCAGCCCACAAGAGGTCTCAAGCGCGTTCGCCACCATGGCCAGACAGCGGGTCGGCGCGGTCATGGTGATGAGTGACGCGCTGACCGTGATGCAGCGGGACCGGATCGCAGAACTCGCACTTAAGAATCAACTGCCAACGATATTCCCCCTTCGCGAATATGTAGTGGCCGGGGGGCTGATGGCTTATGGCGAAAACATCAGGGATTTCTTTCGGCGAGCGGCGTTTTATGTGGACAAGATATTGAGGGGCGCAAAGCCGACGGATTTGCCGATCGAGCAGCCCACACGGTTCTTTTTGACGATCAACCTCAACACCGCGAAGGCACTCGGCCTAGAGATACCGCCGACGCTGCTTGCCCGCGCCGACGAGGTGATCGAGTGAGCCCGAATATCAAACGCCGCGCGTTCACCACGCTGCTCGGGGGCGCGGCTGGCTACCGTCTCCGCCCCCTAAGTTGTTGGCCTCGACCTTCCTTCCGGGCAAGGGCGCCGTCTGCTATCGTTCGATGCCGATCCAGAAAAAGAAAGGTCGGCGAGAGTTCCTGGGGAGGACGCCATGACCACAATGCGCTTCGTTGCCATCCTATTCGCCGCCGCTTTCGCCGTCGTGCAGGCCGGCACGGTGCAGGCCGAGCTTAAGCAAGAGTGGGTCGAGTACGCCCACGGCGACACCAAGCTGAAAGGCTATCTGGTCTACGACGACGCCATCACCGGCAAGCGGCCGGCGGTGCTGATGATCCACGCGCGCCAGGGCATGACGCCGGTCACGATGGCGCAGGCCGAGATCTGGGCCAAACTCGGCTACGTGTCGTTCGCAGCCGACTTCTTCGGCTTCGGCCAGGGCGTCCTGCCGAAGGACATCCCGGAAATGCAGGCTCAGACCGCGATTTACAACAAGGACCGCGCGCTGATGAAGGCGCGGGCCCAGGCCGGGTTTGACACCTTGATCAAGAACCCGATGGTCGACACCTCCAAGGTCGCGCTCGTCGGCTATTGCTTCGGGGGCACCGTCGCCGTCGAGTTCGCTTCAACCGGCGCGCCGCTGGTCGGGAGTATCGCGATCCACGGCTCGTTCCACGATCATCCGGCGGGCTGGGCGCAGAACGTCAAGGGCAGGATGCTGATCCTGCACGGCGCCGAGGACGTGCCCTATCCGCTCACCCAGGTCGATCTAGTGATCAAGGAGCTGCGTGCCGCCAAGGTGCCGTTCCAGCTGGAGGTCTACAGCGGCACCGGCCATGGCTACTCGACGCCGAAGAACAAGGACGAGGAGCGCGCCAACG
>DATFXD010000450.1:0-3728 GCA_035258605.1 Hyphomicrobiaceae bacterium
CGGTTTGCGTCCCGCCGATGGCATTGCTGGCGCGCACCATGAGGGTATGCTTGCCCTTGTCGGTGAGGGGGAAGCTCCAGGGGCGGAACGCATAGCGGCCGAGATCGGATCCGAGCGAGGCCGCGGTCCAGGTCTTACCGCCGTCGCTCGAAACCTCGACGGCGCGGATCCCGTAGCCTCCATCCCAGGCGATGCCGCCGACGGTGCCGCCGGCCTTGAGCTGCGCGCCGTCGGCGTGGCTGGTGATCAGGGAATTGACCATCATCTCCGTGATCGGAGTGTTGGCGGCGGTATCCTGCGAGGTGAAGCGCGCGACCAGCGGAAATTTGCCGAGCGGGATGCGATAGGCCGCGCTCATCCAGAAGTTTGTATCGGGCTTGGTTACCGCCTTGATCGAGACCAAGTGCTTCATCCAATAGGTGCCGGTCCAGCCGGGCACCACCAGGCGCACCGGAAAACCATTGAAGTGCGGCAGCGCCTCGCCGTTCATTTGGTAGGCGATCAGCGTGGTCTCCTCGAGCGCCTTCCACACCGGTATGCTCTTGACGAAGTCCGGCGTCTTATCGACGATCGGACCGTCGGCACCGTCGACCACAATCTCGATCGCTTCCTTCTTGAGGCCGACTTTGTCGAGAACGTCCTTCAGCCGTACGCCCTTCCAGCGGGCGCAGCCCATGGCGCCATAGCCCCACTCCACGCCGGGAACATGTGGCTTGAAGAGGCCGCGGCGATTGCCGGAGCATTGATTGACCGCCACCACCTCGGCGGCCGGCATTGCCTGCAAGTCCTGTAGCGTCAGTTGCGCTTGTGCGTTGACGCCGTCACCGCCGACCGAAAGCCGCCAGGTCTTGGCGTCGATCTCGGGAATGACCGCCAAATGGTAGCGGACGAAGAACGCGTCATTGGGGGTGATCGGGTCACGGAAATATTCGATCGGCGTCTCATAGTTGGGCGGGCGATAGCTCAACTTGATGAGCGGCTTCTTACCCGGCAGCGCATCGAGCACGGCGCTGGCGCGGACACCGTCGGGCAGCGCCGCCGGCAATTCTGGCTCGGCCGCCGCCGCGACCGAGGCCAACGGCAGGCCGCTCGCGACCGCCGCACCGGCCGCAGCCGAGCCGCCGAGAAAGTGCCGTCGATTGAGCGTCGCCATCACGCATCCTCCCCTGCCGCCCCTTCATCGCAAACAATTCTACACAACGTGCGCAGCGTGGAAATGTATTTCTGAATGGCGCCGGTCACTCCGGCTCCACCTTGTGCGGCCAGCGCACGGCTCGACCGTCTGGGACGTCAACTGGCGTCGCGGGCTCGGCCCACTTTTTTTCCGTAAGGTCACCGCCGCGATCGCAGGTCATGCCGTGCATGGGCTAGCTGGAGAGCGCGGGGCCGCGGCCAGCGGTGGCAGGAGGCCTCACCCGGTCGCTCGCGCCGGTAGCCAAGTGCCGGGCGGAGCGCATCCCTCCGCCCGGCAACTCTGCCCGCCGCATACATTCCAGCCTCAGTAACGCCCGGCGTTAGATCCCCTTCAGGTACTCGACCAGGTCCTTCTTGTTGGCGTCGGTGAGATTGAGATTGAGCTGCTGATTGTAGTGGTTCACCACGTCGAGCAAGGTGGCAAAGCGCCCGTCATGGTAGAAGCCGCCCTTTTGATGGGTCCACAAGCCCGCCAGCGGCGCGGTGCGATACATGTGGGTCGGCGAACGGTCGGCCTGGAAGGAATCGACGCCGATCTCGCTCGGCGCATGCAGATTATTGCCGGGTTCGGTGTAGAGCGGTGGCACGTGGCAGGTTGCACATTTGGCGGTGCCGTTGAAGAGCCCCTTGCCGCGCTCGAACGCGGCCTTGTCGAAGGATCCCGGCCGGGCCTTGGGAGCGGGAATCGACAGCTGATAGATGTGCAGCGCCGCGAGCTTGGAGGTGATCCGATCCGGCGTACCGCGGGTGTCAAACGATCCGCTCTTGGCCGCCACCGGAAACTGCTCCTGGTTGCCGAGCCGGGCATCGAAAAATCTGCCGGACCCGTGCATCTCGGTAGCGCCGACATAGGCGTTCCAATAGGGAACCGAGCCAAAGCCGGTCCAGGTGTGCAGATTGACGCCGGCCAAACCGAACGCCGGCGGGATCAAGGTCCCGGCCTGCTTGCCGTCGGGACGCAGCGCCTTGCCGTCCTTATCGAGCTCGGCGTCAAAGCGGCCAGGTCCCCAGCTCGCCAGAACTTTTTTCACGGTATCGGCGTCGACGCCGAGCAGGTCCGTGAACGGCTTCAGGCTTGGCGACAACGACACGATGGCGCCAACGTTGAGATCGCGGTTTGCCCAGCCGTCGAGCCGTTTGCCGATGCCGGGGGCGAAGGAGTCATCGACCGTCGAATGGCAAAAGGCGCATTGGATGCCCATGCCTTTGACGCTGCCATCGGGGTTGGCGAAGGCGGTAACGCCGACTACGGCATTGAGCTTGAGCAGCGCGATCGTGGTTGCGGGGTCGTCGAGATTGACCTTGCCGGCCTTAAGCTGCTTCTTCAACGCCGCAGGCAGCGCGTCGGCATCGACTTTGAGGCCGACGGACAACGCGGTCTTGGGCGATACGCCCGGACCGACGCCGCCGTTCTTGGCGCCGGCAATGGCCTTGTGCAGCTGCAGCTGGTCACCCCAGAACGCTTCGCTTCCCATCGTGTCGAAGCGGAAGATCTTGCGACCCTGGGTCAGCATATTCTCCGCGTGGCGATCGATCTCGGCATCGAACCCCTTGTTGGCGGGTGGTGCGGCGGAAGCGATCAAGGTGGTACACAAGCCACCCGCGGCAACAAGTGCGACGATCGTGAACGGCTTCATGGAACATCCTCCTCTGGTTACGTCTCGCAAACCCGCAAAGGTTGCGAGCCCACGTGCCGCGGGCTCAATGCTTGCATGATTGCCGCGCCGCGCCTTTCGGCTGGTGCCAGCGGGCTCGAGAAGGATCGCGTCACGACCGCTGCGGCGGCGCAATCCGCAGATTGGCGGAGCGGCCAGTAGGTGAGACGCGCCGGCGTCGCGCTAAGGGCGCCGCTTGGCGAACAAATGACGTGGCCGACAGCGCTGCACAGGGTGGGCGGCGCGGCAGGTGGGCCAGCGTTGCGCGCCAGCCGATGGCGCCGCCGGTCGCAGCCAGCGATGCCAGGCGTGCGCACGATGATTGAGGACGCGCCACCCGCGCGCTGCGTCCAGACGGGCGCATAGGGTCTCCGACACCGGGGTGCTAGCCGCGACATGGCCACCTTCCCTCGATCGCACGCGCACTTGGATGCAAGTTCCAGCAGAAAGGTTCCCGCCAGCGATGCATGCGCCGCCGGCGACTAAAATCATAATGCTCGCAAATGGCTTATCGTCCGCCGTCCCAAGCCGACACCCAATCGGCGCCATCATCGGCACGCTTCCTATCGTGCGGACCGCTTGCGACATTGTGCGCTAAGCGAACCAGCACAAATCGGAGGCGGTGGGCTCGCGGACGCCCGCTCCCGCCACAACAATGCCGCGACCCCTCGAAGAGATCCTCCGGGTTCCGATCACAATTTTATCATCGCACGGTGCATGCCTCGCGCATCGACGACGGCGAAGGCTCAACCCCCGGTCGCCGAATCCGAAAGCAAGCGCAGGGTCGCGGCCATGGCCAATTGTGCCCGCTCCTTGGGTGGCAAATGTCGGCGCGCGCTGCAGGGCGCCTCAATGGCGATCGGAGTAAGCGGCGGAAAG
>DATFXD010000451.1:0-2873 GCA_035258605.1 Hyphomicrobiaceae bacterium
GTGCGCAATCGCGGGGGGATGCCGGAACGACCCGCCGCAAGGCACCGAAAGCCGTCCGGGGCAAGACGATTGGGGTGTCGGCCGCTCCAGTCGGTTGCGTGGGCGCCCCGAAGCCCTGGCAACCCTCACTGCCGAACCCCAGGGTGTCCGCCGGTGGTGCCCGGGGGGAGCCAACCGAAAGGGCATGGGCTTGTCCTCCTGGCGCTCGAAGGCCGCGCCACCTGGTCGGGGCTGCTGGTCAGTAAGTTTTCAGCGACAGCTGCGGCCCGGCGGTGAAGGTCAATGCGAAATGTCGGTACGAAACCGTGCACAGCCCGTAAAAACCGTGCGGATCCTGCTAGCGTTGGCCGGTGCGTCCACCAGAGATGGGGTTGAGACGCGATCGCTTTGAGGGGATAAGGGGAAGCGACCTACCGGGCGCAAGTGGGAGTGATGAAGCGGCTCGATAACACGCCTCTTCAGCGCTGCGACGTAGCGGCCGGATGCCAACTCGGAACGGCGGTATCGGCATCTCACCAATGTTGCCGTTTTCGACGGGAATGCTGAGGTGGCGTTGATCCTTCACCCTGTCACACACGCCGTCAATGCTTGCTGCCTCGGCGCGCTAGATCACCAAGGGCGAGCCGGGCAACTGCGAGAAAAGGTTGTTTGATGCCGGCTGAATTTCGCAATTTGGTGTTGTCGGCCTTGTCGCAGAGCGATCTTGAACGGATCGTGCCTAAGTTAGAGTTTGTGCCGCTGAAGCTTCGACAGAAGCTCGAAATGCGCAATCAGTTCGTCAGGTATGCGTATTTTCCCGAGAGCGGCATCGTGTCGGTGGTCGCCAGCGCCGTGGGCGGAGGCCGGCAGGCCGAGGTCGGATTGATCGGCTATGAGGGCATGACCGGCTTGCCGGTGGTGCTGGCAACGGATTGCTCGCCGCATGATGTGTTCGTGCAGGCCGAAGGTGCGGCCCATCGCTTGCGCGCCGACGCGCTGCGCAAAATGATGCGCGAAAGCACCTCGGCGAGCGTGATCTTGCTTCGCTACGCACATGTGTTTGCCGTCCAGACCTCGTACAGTGCCTTGGCAAACGCGCAAGGCAAGATCGAGGAGCGTTTGGCGCGCTGGCTGCTGATGGCGCAGGATCGGTTGCAAACCACGGAAATCACGCTCACCCACGAATTTTTGGCGCTTATGCTGGGAGTACGGCGGGCCGGCGTTACCTCGGCGCTGAGCGATCTTGTCAACTTGGGATTGGTCAGCCTGGCGCGCGGCCGCATCACCATCCTCAATCTGCAGGGTCTCGGTGATATCACCGCTGGCCTCTACGGGGCGCCGGAGGCGGAGTTCCGACGGCTGTTCCCGCAAAGCCGAAATCCGGGTGTTGTCCCGGTTGAAGCGCAGATCATCGGCAAGCTTATGCGCGATGCCATGGAGCTGCACAGGGCCGATTTCGCCGACGTTCAGCTGCTCACCAACGACAATACGCTGGTGCTCAGCCAGCATAGCGGCGTTAACGAACCATTTATCTCGGCTTTCCGTGTGGTCACTGCCGACCACCCGAGCACCTGCGCCAGAGCGCTGCGGCTGCGCAGGTCGGTGATGGTCCGCGACGTCCGGGAAGACGCCGATTATGCGCCGCTTGTCAATGTTGCCGATGCGGCGGGGTTTAGAGCCGTGCAGTCGACACCGGTCATCGCCAGTAACGGGCAGCTCATCGGGGTGGTCTCCACGCTGTTTGTGCGGCCTCATAGTCCGTCCAGCAAGCAGATGGCAACGTTAGCGCGCACCGCCCGTGAAGCGGCCGACGCCATCATCGCTTTGAGGTCCTATGCAGCAGGTGCTGCACCGGTGTCGGCCCTCTCTGACACGGTACGCAAACGACCGAACATTTCCTGAAATGGGTTCGAACTTTTGGGGCTCGCCGGTCGTTCCTAACACAGAAGGATGGCCGCCATGCCGCGTTACTATTTTCACATCAAAGACCTAGCAACGACAACGCTCGATCAGGAGGGGATCGAGCTTGAAGGTCTACCCGCTGTGCTCGAGGAAGCGACGGAAGGCGCGCGCGAAATCATGAGCGAACGTGTGCGCCGAGGACAGGCGCCAAACGGCCGCTCGTTCGTGGTCGTCGACGAACAAGGTGCCACGGTTTTAACCTTACCGTTCAATCTCGCCATCGACGAGTGATGGGGAGGCTTCTGGCTTGCCTCTGGTAACACGCACCGTGCTCCTGCGGGCCGGGCGATCGCCTTTTGTGCAATGTTGAGGCACCCATGGCGGGCGCCAGCCGGCGACGGCTGCCCGCCTTGTTGATAACCGCAGCTTGAGACGCTGTGCGCAGCGCCCCGCCAGCGGCGGCTGGTGAGCCTTGCGGCAGGTGACCGAGCTGGTGGCTGCGGCCGCAAATCGGTGGCGATCGAGCCAACGGGGTCGCCAGCAGCCCCAAGCCCGTTATTGCCTTAACGGCGATGCAGACGTCGCGACCGAGCCTGTGATCGATCGCTTGTGCGGTAAGTCGGGATGCCAACCGATCACCGCCAGCATGACGAAGAAGCCAATCACATAGGCGACGCTGACGTGCCAGCCATGCCGCAGCCAGCGCCCGGCTGACTTTGCCTCGGGGAACATATTGGCGAGCGCTACCCCGGCGGAAGAGCCAAGCCAGATCATCGAGCCGCCGAAGCCGACCGCAAAGGCAAGAAACCCCCAGTCGTAGCCGCCTTGCCTGAGAGCAAGTGCGGTGAGGGGAATGTTGTCGAATACAGCCGAGACGAGGCCAAGGCCAAATGCCGTTTGCCAGGACGCTGCCGGCAGCTTCTCAACCGGCATCATCGAGGCGGCGGTGACAAGCGAGAGAAGGAATACGGTGCCTTTGAAGGTTGCCGGCA
>DATFXD010000452.1:0-22324 GCA_035258605.1 Hyphomicrobiaceae bacterium
CCGCCACCGCTCACGCAACAGGCGGCCGCCGAGTAGACGCGTCCGGCAGCGGGCCAGCCGCTCGGCAACAGAGGCGTGCTGGCAACGGAGGAAGCGGAGCCATGGCGCGCGTCGTTGGCATCGATCATCTGGTGATCCGCGTCAAGGAGCTCGAACGCTCGCGCCAATTCTACGATCTGGTGCTGGGCTTTCTCGGCTTCAAACGCAAATATAGCTTCGCCGACAGCGCCGGTTGGAGCAACGGCAAGACGCTGTTTTGGATCGGTGAGGCGGATGCCGAAGGCAAAAAGCATCCGCATCGCATCGGCAATATCGGCTTTCATCACTATGCCTTCGAGCTCGGCAAGCGCCGGGATGTCGACGACCTGGGCGAGATGCTGAAAAAGAACAACATCAATATCGTCGACCCACCGGCCGATTACCCCGACTATGGCCAGGGCTACTATGCGGTGTTCTTCACCGATCCCGACGGCCTGAAGCTCGAGGGCATGGTGTTCAAGCCGCCACGGCGCAAGCCGAAGCGGCGCAAGGCAAAATCTTGAACGGGTCGTTGGCCGCCGGCGCCGAAACCTATGGGCCATGGCAACGCCGCCGCTGCTGCCCGCCGCCCGACTTGCCGGGACACCGCCGGTTGGGGGTTGTGCCTTGCCGCCTGGGGGATCGCAATTTCGCCCTCAGCGCCGCATACAGCGGGACAGGCAAGCGCGAGGTGCGGTTCCCATGCGGTATTGGACGTCGCAGATCGTCATCGGCATTGTTGTCACGGTGGTCGGCACCTTGATCGCCAACGCCGTGAGCAAGGGCTTTTCCGGTCGTCGGCATGCGGCCGGCGAGAGCCACTATTCGGGGCCGGCCCGGGCGGGACGCTAGCTGCGGGCCTCAAGATCGAGGCGGTAAAAACGCGCCGCTGTTCCGGCGAACAGGTCGGCCTGTTCGCTGCCGCTGGCGCCCTTGGCGAGCAGCTTGCAGGCATTCCAGAACACCGGGTAGCTGTAAGAGCCCTTGTCGACCGGGAAGTTGCTCTCAAACATGGCGCGCGCCGGCCCAAACGCCTCGATGCAGGTTTCAATGTAGGGACGCCAGGCCGTGGCCAGTGCCTCCGACGATGGCGGCTCGGCGTGGTCGTGGAAACCGAAGCCGCCGATGTGCATGCCGAGACCGCCGAGTTTGACGTAGACGTTGGGACAGCCGGCCAGCGCCTTGATCGACGCCGCCCATTGGCTGAACAGCTGGTCGCGATTGCCGGCATAGCCGCGAATGCCGAGCGGCCCGCCGACGTGATCCAACACGATCTGGCTGGCTGGAAAGGCGCGGGCGAGCTCGGTCAGTTCATCGATCTGGGGGTGATAGAGCCAGGCATCGTAGCTGAGCCCAAACCGGGCGAGCACGGCAAAGCCCTCGCGGAACGACGTTTCCCCGATCAGGCCGGGCGGCGGGTTATAGGAGGGATTGCGCACCAGCGGGTCGGGATCCCAGGCACTGCTGTGGCGGATGCCGCGAAAGCGGTCGCCGCCAGCCTTGAGGTGGGCTTCGAGCACCGGCTCGACCCGACTGCCGAGGGTCAGATCGGCGTGGCCGACGATGCCGGCGCAGTGCCGCGTCGTGCCATAAATGCCGCTGGCGCTCATGGCGGCGACGCCGTTGGCGAATTCGGTCTCCCCGACATGGCGCAGCTCTAGTGGTCCACTGGCGCGCAGCATGGCGCGCGCCTGCACGAACACCGTGGCCACGATGTTATGGCCGCTGCCGGTGTCGGCGAGGAACTCGTCCAACAGATAGCGCCAGCCGGACCGATCCCACAGATGGTGGTGTGGATCGACGATGGGCAGAGTGGGATCGACAATCGGCTCCCGTCGGCGATTGAGCCAATCCTCACGCACCGGCAGGTAGAAGTCCGGATTGGGGCTTGGTTGCGTGGCGGTGGACATCGGCGGGACACTCCATAAGGATTGACCGGCGCGACATTGACCGGTGCCGGCGGACTGCCGGGCGGCGCTGGCCAAGATCGACAGACCAGACAATGTTATCAGCGCGGGGCCGCGGTCCCCGGAACAGCGAGAAGGCTCCCATGCCAATCAAGTCTAACTATGTGTTTGTGGCAAGCATGGATGTAGATCCCGACAAGGAGGCCCTGTTCAACGAGGTCTATGACGAAGAGCACGTCCCCAACCTGCTCAAGGTTCCCGGTGTCAACGCGGTGACGCGCATTACCGGCGAGCCGTTCGCCTTCAGCATTGGTGGGGCGCAAAAGCAGGTCGGCCACGAGGGGCCGCGTTACAGCGCCATCTACGAAATCGATGGACCGGAGGTCCTGGTGAGCCCCGCCTGGGCCAAGGCGGTCGAGGATGGGCGTTGGCCAAGCCAAGTACGCCCCCATACCCGCAATCGCCGGCACGCGCTCTATAAGGTGCGCTGACATCAAGCGCTGACGATAAGGTGCGCTGACATCAAGCTGCGCTGACATCAAGCGAGCGAGCGAGCTTGACCGACCGCGCGCCCGAGCTTGGGCCCGACGCACAGATTTTGTGCACATGCCCCGCGGGCCAACGCGAGCGTGGAGCGCGGCCATGGCCAAGCTCGACGTGGGGGGGCATGGCCCATCGTGCGGCCGCGCACGGTCATCGATTACGACGGCCGACGAAAAAAGCGACTGGTGCCATGAAAAGAAGTGACCCGCGGTTTGGGGGAACCGCGGGTCAA
Source organism: Hyphomicrobiaceae bacterium (assembly GCA_035258605.1). Lineage (GTDB taxonomy): Bacteria > Pseudomonadota > Alphaproteobacteria > Rhizobiales > Hyphomicrobiaceae > AWTP1-13. The sequence continues at coordinate 2,701 of DATFXD010000452.1, forward strand.
TGCGCGACTGGCGCGTGAGGGAAGCGGAAGGGGGGTCTGCGCGCCCGTCTGACTAAAAAACCCGGGGGCGGGGCAATCGTTCCGGGTCTCACCAGTTTTTTTGTGCCGGCTTGGAAAGTTATTCGGCGGGCACCGACCGCACCGAGTTTATCGTGACATTTCAGAACACTACACAGGAGAGATGACGCCGTGTGACACCGCCGACCAGGTTTGCCAGTTGTCGGCGGCAATGGCCAGGATCACAGCCAGCCCGACACCCAGCATCGACAGCGCACCGATCAGAGACGCGAGCCAAAGCATCTCGCGCACGTCGTCCTTGAGCCCGTTCCAAAGTTCCATGGTTTAAAGCTCCGGCACCGCCAAAGTTGGCACACCAACATTGATCGGCGAATCAACGGGGCGGCGAACGCATTCGTTCCCCCGCGCCGGGCGGCATCACTTGTTTTTGGGGCCCGGCTGCTTGCGCTCCAGCTCATCGAGGAGCTTGCGGAACTTGTCTGGCACCGGCTGGGTGACGACCTCGTCGAAGATCCCCCTCAGCTGCCGGCCGATGTGTTCGTGCACGGCAAAGTCCCCGCCAGCGTCTGCCGCTTTCGGTGCCGTCGGGTCCTGGGTTTGCTCGGGCTTTCGCTTTGCCATGGTCATTTACATCATGCACGAACGTCCTACATATTGCCCGTCGGCGTGCAACGCTCAAGGACCTGTTGTGTAAGAGCTTCGCCGCCGCGAGCACGCGTTTACCGGCAGTCATAGCCTGAGTAACGCCGACTTGGAACCGGATGGGGGCCATGCCGTCGCTGGCTGAGAGTATCGCATCACACCTGCCGCAGTTGCGGCGTTTTGCACGCCTCCTGACCGGCAGCCAACAGGCCGGCGATGCCGCGGTGTCGCGCATGCTGCAGGCGATTGTCGCCGATCCTGGTGGCTATCCCGAAAAACCCAGCCGGGTGGAGCTTTACCAGCTGTTCTTGCGAACCTTGGCAGCGATCCCCGAGGAGGCGCCAGCGCAGGGCGCCAGCATCGGTCAGACCGCGGCGCGGTCGCTTGCGGCCATGACGCCGCAGGCGCGACAGGCGTTTTTGCTGGTGTCGGTCGAGGAACTGGCCCCGCGCGAGGCGGCCGAGGTGCTGGAAGTGTCGCAGCGCCGGGCCGAGGAGCTGTTGCATCAGGCAAGCGACGAGATTGCCCGCCAAATCGCCACCGACGTCTTGATCATTGAGGACGAGCCGCTGATTGCGCTTGACCTGCAGCGCATGCTCGAAGGCCTGGGGCACCGCGTGACCTCGATCGCACGCACGCACGATGATGCGGTTGAGGCGGCCTCTGCCAACAAGCCAGGCCTGGTGCTGGCCGACATCCGGCTGGCCGATGGCAGCTCGGGGCTCGAGGCCGTTAACGATATTCTATCCAGCTTCAGCGTACCGGTGGTGTTTATCACCGCCTACCCTGACAAGCTGATGACGGGCGAGCGGCCGGAGCCGACGTTCTTGATCACCAAACCGTTTCGCGAGGACGCCGTCAAAGCCGTCGTGAGCCAGGTGCTGTTCTTCGACCAGCAGGCGCGGCGGCGCCAAAAGGGCCCCTCCGCTGCCGTGTAGTATCGGTTCAGGGCAGGCGGGTTCCCCCAGCCGTGCGCGCCACGATCGCCTCAGTGGAGGAATCCGGGCCGAACTCGCGCGGGGTGTTGACCCCCAGCATTTCGGTTAATTTGGTGCGGGCACGGTTGACGCGGCTCTTGATCGTTCCCACGGCGCAGCCGGAGACCGAGGCCGCCTCTTCGTAGGAGAACCCGGCCGCACCGACCAGCACCAGGGCCTCGCGCTGATCGGGGGGAAGCAAATTGAGCGCGCGGCGGAAGTCTTGCATATCCAAGTGGCCCTGCTGGCCGGGATGGATAGCGAGTTCGGCGGCCTTTTTGCCTTCACGATCCTCGACCTCGCGCCGTCGCCGGCGACAGTCCGAGAAATAGGTGTTGCGCAGGATCGTAAACAGCCAGGCGCGCAAATTGGTCCCCTCCTGGAAACTTTCCAGGTGGTTCCACGCCTTGAGCAGCGTTTCCTGCACCAGATCGTCGGCGCGTTCCACGTCGCCGCACAGCGAAACGGCGAACGCGCGCAGATTGGGGATCAGCCCCAACAGAGCCTGTTTAAGCGGGCCGGAGTGCACGTTCACCGTTGCTTCTCCCTGGCCTCGAGCGCCTCCAACAGCCTAACGAAACGCTCAGGCACGGGCTCCTCCTCGATGCCCTCGAAGATGGCGCGAAGCTGGCGGCCGAGCTGAGCCTGCAACGAGCGGTCGATCAACCCTGCGGCCTGCGTATCATGGCTCTGCGCCCGCTGCATATCGGGTCTATTCTCCATTTCAGTCGCGTCTCTTGCCGCCCGCGCGTCCCTTTTGCCCGCACCTTGCCGCACCCCCCGGGACACCCCGCTGTCCCCCCGTGGCGGGGCTTCCCCAGGGACCGTAGGCCCAGTGAAGCCATTCTTTCCGTTCATCTTTCCCCCTTCGAATGACCGCTTTTACCCTTCGACCCTTGCCTGCTAGAAAAACGCCGGGCCGGCGCTTGAGTTCCGTCGCGGGAACTCAAGGCCTCTCTGTTGCGTTTTTGTGCCGACTGCAGGGCTTACGACGGTCAGCTTCAGGCTAGCTTCAGGCTACGGATATCTCAGGGAGGGGATGCAGCATGACATTGGCGGAAAAGGTGGCGGCGCACCTGCCGTACCTCAGGCGCTTTGCCCGTTCCCTGACTGGCAACCAGAAGAGCGGTGATGCCTACGTTGCCTCTACGCTGGAGGCCATCCTCGCCGACCCGTCGATCTTCCCGCCCGAGTTGCCGGCGCGGATCGCCCTCTATCGCACCTTCTTGAGCATTTTTAATTCTGTCACCCTCAACACGCAGTCGACGGACCCGGGCTCGCACGCGCTCGATGCTGCCAAGCGCAACTTCGATATGCTGACGCCACCGGCGCGACAGGCCTTCCTGCTGATCGCGGTGGAAGAATTTTCGCCGCAGGATGCAGCCCTGGTGCTCAATGTCTCGTCGGCGGAGGTGCAAAACCTGATCGATGAGGCGGGCCGCGAGATCGCTCGGCAAATTGCCACCGACGTGGTGATCATCGAGGATGAGCCGCTGATCGCGCTCGATCTGGAGCGCCTGGTCACGTCGCTCGGCCATCGGGTCGTCAAGATCGCACGCACCGAGCGGCAGGCCATCGATGCGGTTGCGCGCACGCGGCCCGGGCTAATTCTGGCGGATATCCAGCTTGCCGACGAAAGCTCTGGGCTCGATGCCGTGAACGAAATCCTGCGGCAATTCTCCGTTCCCGTCATTTTCATAACCGCCTATCCGCAGCGGTTGCTGACCGGCACCCGGCCAGAGCCGACGTTCCTGATCACCAAGCCGTTCCATCCCGACAACGTCAAGGCGATCATCAGCCAGGCGCTGTTCTTCGATATCCGTGGCCGTCCGGAGCCGTCGCGGATGGCGACCGCCTAACCCGGAGCCGGCACCGCCGGCGGGTCCCCACATTTTTGCAAGCGCCCGCGAGGGCCGGCCCACGCGGGCTTGCCGTCGTTCGCGGGGCCGGTTGCGACCCCCATGGCCTGCCACACGGGGCCCGGCCCTTGAGCCCAGCCCGCTTCAGTCACAATGCCGCGAGCCCACTGGCCGAAGTGTAAGTGGTACGTTATAACATCCCGTTCGCACCGTGGGGGCGTAACCTCCGGCAGGCCGTGTGTGGCGGACCTCTGGATGGCAACGTGGGTCGTGCCTCGCAAGCGTGAGGCAAGGCAGCCCCCCGTGCGGTGGCATCGAGATGGGAACCCAAACCTATGCGCAAGATCTTTGTCCTCGGCCTTGCCGTTGGCCTTCCGCTCGTCATGACACCCTTTGCAGCCGGCGCCGAGCAGCGCCAGCTGGGCACGCATGAGCATGGGCGCGGCACCCTGCAATTGGCGATCGAGGACGGAAAGCTGAGCCTCGAGTTCGAGGCCCCGGGCGCCGATATCGTCGGCTTTGAATCCGTCGCCAAGACGCCGCGGCAGAAGGCTGCGGTCGAAGATGCCAAGAAACGCTTGCTTGCGCCGCAAACCCTGTTCAAGTTTCCGCGCGCGGCCGGATGCGTGGTGGCTGCGGCCAACGTCGACATCGAACGCGAGCACGAGGATCATGACGGCGCGGCCGCCAAGGAAACGCCGCCCAAGGCCAACGAGGGCCACGAGGACGGCGAGCATTCCAGCTTTCATGGCGAATATCAGTTCACCTGTAACGCACCGGCCAACATCACCGCCGTCGATTTCGGCTATTTTCAAGCCTTCCCCGGCGCGCAGAAGCTGGAGGTCACGGTGATCACGGCCAAGGGGCAGACCAAGTTCGATGTGACGCGGTCAAAGCCGCGCATCGATCTTGCCGGCATGATGTAAACGAGCGCGGGTGGGCGCATGGTCGCGATCGCGGTGGAGCCGCGTGCCGTCAATTCCGAGATCGTAAGTCTGTCTGAGGTGCGCTTTGCCTGGCCCGGGCGCGATGCCTTTGCGCTTTCCATCAAGCGCTTCGTGTTGCCCGCACGCGAGCGGCTGCTGCTGATCGGACCGTCGGGCAGCGGCAAGTCGACTTTTCTCGGGCTCATTTGCGGCATCCTGACACCGCAGTCTGGACGCATCGATATCCTTGGCACCAACATCGCCGCCATGTCGGCGGCGGCCCGCGATCGCTACCGGGCCGAGCATTTCGGCATCGTGTTCCAGATGTTCAATCTGCTTCCCTACGGCACCGTGATCGACAATGTGCTGCTGCCCTTGAGTTTCGCCCCCGAGCGTTGCCGCCGCGTCACCGCGCGGGGACCGGGGGAAGCCGAAGCCCAGCGCCTGTTGACGCGGCTCGGGCTGGATGCGGCCCGCGTGCGGCGACTGACGGCGGCCCAACTCAGCGTTGGCCAGCAGCAACGTGTGGCCGTGGCGCGGGCGCTGATCGGCGCGCCGGAGCTGATCGTGGCCGACGAGCCGACCTCGGCGCTGGATCGAAATCGTCAAGCCGCCTTCCTCGACTTGCTGTTCGGCGAGATGAGCGAGGCCGGCGCCACCTTGATCATGGTCAGTCACGACGAAAGCCTGGCGCCGCGTTTCGACCGGGTGCTGCGGCTCGATGAGATCGCAACCAGCGAGGAGAGTGACCGGGCATGATCGTGTTGCGACTGGCGCTGCAGTCGTTGCGCAACCGGTGGCTCACGGCGCTGCTCACCGTGCTGGCGATCGCGGTCAGCGTCGTGCTGCTGCTTGGCGTGGAGAAGATCCGCACCGGCGCGCGCCAGAGCTTCGCCGATACCATTTCCGGCACCGATCTGATCGTCGGCGCCCGCAGCGGCAGCCTTAATCTGCTGCTCTATGCGGTGTTCCGCATCGGCAATGCCACCAACAATGTCACCTGGCAAAGCTATCAGGACATCTTGGCGCGGCCCGAGGTGGCCTGGTCCGTGCCGCTATCGCTCGGCGATAGCCACCACGGTTTTCGCGTGTTGGGCACGACCCCGGACTATTTTGCGCATTACAAGTTCCGCCAGACGCACGCGCTGCAGTTCCGAGCCGGAGGGCCGTTCAGCGATCTGTTCGATGCCGTGATCGGGGCCGACGTCGCCGCTGCGCTTGGCTACAAGGTCGGCGACCCGATCGTGGTGTCGCACGGGCTCGGCAGCGTGTCCTTCGTCGAGCACGACGACAAGCCGTTCCGCGTTTCCGGCATCCTGGAGAAGACCGGCACCCCGGTCGATCGCACCGTGCATGTCAGCCTGGAGGCGATCGAGGCCATTCACGTCGACTGGCAAAGCGGCGCCCGCGTCCCCGGCGAGAGCGTCTCGGCCGAGGAGGTACGGCGGATGGATCTGAAGCCAAAGGCGATCACGGCGGCGCTGATCGGCCTCAAGTCGAAGCTGGCGACGTTTCGCCTGCAGCGGGCCATCAACGAGTATCGCGAAGAGCCGTTGTCGGCGATCCTGCCGGGCGCCGCCTTGCAGGAGCTGTGGGGGCTGGTTGGCATCGCCGAGACCGCCTTGACCGTGGTGTCGGCCATGGTAGTGGCCACCGCCTTGTTGGGCATGGTCACCATGATTTTGACGACGCTCAACGAACGCCGCCGCGAGATGGCGATCCTGCGCTCGGTCGGGGCGCGGCCGCGCACCATTCTTGGCCTGCTGATGGCCGAGGCCGGCGTGCTCACAGTGACGGGAATTGCGCTCGGCGTCGTCCTTCTCTACACCGGCTTGCTGGCTTTGCAGCCCTACGTCGATCGCAGCTGGGGCCTTTATCTGCCGATTGATGCGCCAAAGCCTGCGGAACTGTTGACATTGGCCGGCATCGCCGTCGCCGGCACCTTGGCAGGGCTGTTGCCGGCGCTGCGCGCCTATCGCCTGTCGGTGGCCGACGGAATGACGGTGCGGACATGAAAGCGAGGTCATCAATGCGCACGGGACACACCTTGATCGTTCTCCTCGCCACGGTGGCCGGCGCGGTTGGCATCGCCCTCGTGCCCCGGGTCGACGCCGCCGACGCCGTCATGAGCCTGAAATGGGATCAGCTGGTGCCGCCGGCGCCACCAAAACCGCCGCGCTCGTTCCTCGCCGATCGGCCGACCGACCCCGGCAGCCTCGCTGCCCCCGGGCATGGCGCCGCCTCGGCCGGGCCGCTGGTCGAGGGGCGATGGATGTCGGGGCCAGCCAAGTCGAGCGGCAAACCGCCGGCCGTGGTGGCGAGCCTCGATGGCAAGCGGGTCGAAATCGGCGGCTACGTCGTGCCCCTCGACTTCGATGCCACGCGCGTCAAGGAATTCCTGCTGGTGCCGTTCGTCGGCGCCTGTATCCACGTGCCACCGCCGCCGCCCAACCAGATCGTGTACGTCAAAGCGGAGAAGGGCATTGACGTCAATGGCACTTTCGAGCCGGTGTGGGTGACAGGGACCTTGACGGTTAGCCCGGCGTTCACCGGCCTGGCTGAGGCCGGCTACAGCCTCGAGGCCGAGAAGGTGGAGCCGCGGCCCGTCAAAGACTGACGCCGGCCCGCCACGCCGGCGCCTTGCGCTGGCCCAGCTGCCAAGCTACTCAGGACGGCAATTGCTGTTCCGATACCCCTTTGGCGGCGGCACCCTTGGCATTGGCAAGGGTGAGCCCGACGGCGGCCGGTGGTGGGGGCAAGCGAGCCATGAGACACCGTCGTGTTGCGGTCCTGCTGGCCATGTTCGGCCTACTCAGCGCCGATGCGCGCGCCCATGATTGGTATCCGCTCGAATGCTGCAGCGGCCAGGATTGCGCCCCCGCCGATAGCGTGGAGCGTCGACCGGACGGCAGCTATTTTGTTACCGCGCGTGGCTTGTCGGCCGTGATCCCTCCGGACTATGCCTTGTGGCGGAAATCGCCCGACGGACAAATCCACGTTTGCATTCGCCGGCTGCGCTCGGGCGGCGAATACCTGGTTTGTGCGTTTCGTGGTCCCGGCGTTTGACACTTCTGCGCCGTTGCCACATCTCGGCACTCAGAACTGCCGCTGAAGCTATGGGGCCACGCCATGCCGGATAAAGTCATGCTCATCACCGGTGCCAGCCGCGGCATCGGCGCAGCGACCGCACGGCTGGCGGCGGCACGCGGCTACGCGGTGGCGATCAACTACCTGAGCCACGCGGAAAGCGCCGAGGCGGTGGCCGCCGACGTCCGCCGGGCCGGGCGCCAGGCGGCGATCATTCGCGCCGACGTCGGCAAGCCCGATGACGTCAGAGGGCTGTTTCGGGCGCTCGACGCCGAGTTCGGGCGGCTCGATGCCTTCTTCAACAACGCCGGCATCGTCAACCGGGCGGCCAGATTCGTCGACATTGCGCCGGAGCGGCTCGATGCGATCGTCGCGGTTAATGCCACCGGGGCCTTCATTGCCGCGCAGGAGGCGGTGCGGCGGATGTCGACCCGGCTCGGCGGTCGCGGTGGGGTCATCGTCAACATGTCGTCGCTGGCCGCCAAGCTCGGTGGCGCCGGCGAATCGACCGACTACGCGTTCTCCAAGGGCGCCATCGACAGCCTCACCATCGGCCTCGCCAAGGAACTGGCCGGCGAAGGCATTCGCGTCAATGCGGTGCGGCCGGGCCTGATCGATACCGACATCCAGCAGGATTTCGGCATCGGCGATCGTGTCGGCAAGTACAAGGACTTGGTACCGCTGAAGCGCGGCGGCACGGCCGAGGAAGTGGCGGAGGCGGTGCTGTGGCTGTGTTCGGAAGCGGCGGGCTATGTCACCGGCATGCTGCTCGATGTCGGCGGCGGGCGCGGCCTATAGCTTGCTGGTGATGCCAATGGCGTATGCCAGTGATGCCAATGGCGTATAGTGCGCGGCTTTGAAACCCTTGCCCCCAACCCCGTCGGTTTTCTGTGGTGCCAACCTCTCCTTCCCATGCCGTGGCGACAACCGGTTGGCCCGCCGACGTCGAGCCGACCGAAGAGCATCGTGCCGCCTTCGCCTATCTCAGCGAAGGCGCCGGCAATCTGTTCGTCACCGGTCGCGCCGGCACCGGCAAGTCGACATTGCTGCGTTGCCTCAAGGATATGCTGGTGGGCGAGATGGTGATCGTGGCGCCGACCGGGCTGGCGGCCGTCAACGTCGGCGGCCAGACGATCCATTCCTTTTTCGGCTTCCCGCCACGCTTGCTGCGGCCCGATGACATTCGCCGCAGCCGCAACGGCGGCCTGATGCGGCGGCTCAAGTTTCTGGTGATCGACGAGGTCTCGATGGTCCGCTCGGACCTGATGTGGGCCATCGACCAGGCCCTGCGCGTCAACCGCGGCCGACCGCGCGAGCCGTTCGGCGGCGTGCGGCTGGCGCTGTTCGGCGACTTGCACCAGCTGCCGCCGGTGATCAACGAGGCGGAGGTGGCCGAGCACCTGGACTCGCAACACGGCGGGCCGTTTTTCTTTTCGATCGGCGCGCTGCGCGAGGGCGCCGGCACCGCGCTGATCGAGCTCAGCCAGGTGTTTCGCCAGACCGACGCGGCGCTGATCGAGGTCTTGAACCGCATCCGCGATGGCGCCCCGGCGGATCGGGATCTGGCCGTGCTCAACGACCGGGTGCGGCCGATTCGAACCTTGGCGGAAGGCTGGTCCTACGTGATCCTGACACCGACCAATGCCGCCGCCAGCCGCATCAACATGGCCTATCTGGCGTCCCTGTCCGGGGAGGCCCGCGCCTACCCCGCGGCCGTCACCGGCGAATTCAGCGCCTCGGCCCATCCAACCGAGGAGAAGTTGGTGCTCAAGCCCGGCGCCAAGGTCATGCTGTTGCGCAACGACCCCGACCGGCGTTGGGTTAACGGCTCGATCGCCCGCGTCGCGCGGCTCGAGGCGGAGCGGGTCTTTATCGCCCTCGACCGCAGCGAGTACGAGGTCGAGCAGGTGTCCTGGGAAAGCCGGCGCTACGCCTACGACCGGGCGCAGGAAAAAATCGTCGAAACGGTTGCAGGCACCTTCCGCCAGTTTCCGCTGCGCCTGGCCTGGGCGCTCACCATCCACAAGAGCCAGGGATTGACGCTCGATAACGTCTATCTCGATCTGGCGCGCGGCGCTTTTGCTCACGGCCAGACTTATGTGGCCCTGTCGCGTTGCCGTTCGCTCGAGGGCCTGGCGCTGGCGCGGCGGCTCCGGACCGACGACATCCTGTTCGATCCGGCAGTCTTGGGCTACCGTCGGCTGTTCGAGCCGCTGGCTTGATCGGCGCCATGGCGCCATTGGCCGGCATCCCCCAAAAATTTTATCGCTCACAGCCGCCGAGGTCGCGCTATAGTGTCAGCATGTTGGGGTCAGGCGCAAAAGTGCGGGTGCGCAGCGGCAAACCTGCCGATGCGAAGGCGCTTGCCAACGTGTTCCGTGACTCCTGGCTGTTCGCCTACCGCGGCATCATCCCGCAACGCCACCTCGACAGCATGGTCCGCCAGCGCACGCCGGAATGGTGGCGCGACGCGGTCAAGACCGGCGACAGCACCTTGGTGCTCGACGTGGGAGGAACGGTGGCGGGCTATGCCACCCTCGGCAATTCGCGTCAGCGCGGGCGCTATGAGGGTGAGATCTACGAGCTCTACCTCGATCCGCTGTACCAGGGACTGGGGCTGGGCGAGCATTTGTTCGAGGGCTGCCGGCACGCGCTCGACATGCGCCGCCTTGATGGCCTGATCGTGTGGGCGTTGCTCGGCAATACCAGCGCCTGCGACTTTTATTGGCGCCGCGGCGGTCGCCCGGTGGCCAGCACCTTCACGCGCATCGGCGGCGAACGGCTGGAGAAGGTGGCGTTCGCCTGGAGCTGAGGCCGCCGTTCCGATCGCCCCCGCTTGCCGGTGTCGTTGCGGTCGCGGTGGCTGGCCGCCTTCGGCGACCGTGGCCCTCGGGCAGACCACCCCATGTCCCAGCTCGGTGGCGTCAGGCGGGCGCCGCGCCAACGCCACTCTTCCGTGCCCTTACCGCCATTGCTATAGGGGGGCGACGGCTAGGTAGGTGTGTGATGGCAAAGCTGAAGATCGCTGTGACCGGCGCGGCGGGACGCATGGGTCGCGAGCTCATCAGGGCGGTTCACGTCAGCGAGGAGTGCGTGCTCGCCGGCGCGGTGGAGCAGGCGGGCTCGCTGGCGCTGGGGCAGGATGCCGGGCTGTTGGCCGGCTTAGGCAAGCTCGGCGTCGTCATCGTCGATGACCCCTTGGAGCTGTTCACAAAAATCGATGCGGTGCTCGATTTCAGCGTGCCTGCCGCGTCGCTGGAGTTCGCCGCGCTCGCCGCCAATGCCCGCATCATCCACGTCATGGGTACCACGGGACTGTCGCCCGACGACGAAGCCAAGGTGGCGGCGGCGGCGCGGCACGCGACCATCATCAAGGCCGGCAACATGAGCCTCGGCATCAATCTGTTGACCGCACTGGTGCGCAAGGTGGCCGAGGCGCTCGACGCCGATTTTGATGTCGAGGTGCTCGAGATGCATCATCGCCACAAGGTCGATGCGCCATCGGGCACGGCGCTGATGCTCGGGCGGGCCGCCGCCGAGGGTCGCAAGGTGGCGCTCGAGGCGGTCAGCGTGCGTTCGCGCGACGGCCACACCGGCCCGCGTCGGCGCGGCGACATCGGCTTTGCCGCGCTCCGTGGCGGCAGCGTCGTGGGTGATCATTCCGTCATTTTCGCCGCCGACGGCGAGCGCATCGAGCTCGTGCATCGCGCCGCCGATCGCGGCATCTATACCCGCGGCGCGATCAAGGCGGCACTCTGGGGTCGGGGCAAGGGACCTGGCCTTTTCAACATGCTGGACGTGCTCGGCATCGAAGGCGGCAAGGCCTGAGAACGGCAGCGCAAGTCAAGGAACGGCGATGGACAACGTGTTGGTACTCGTGCGTCACGGCGAGAGCGAATGGAACAAGCTCAATCTGTTCACGGGCTGGAAGGATCCCGACCTCAGCGACAAGGGCGTCGCGGAAGCGCACAAGGCGGGACAATTGCTGAAAGCGCAGGGGTTAAAATTCGACCTCGCCTTCACCAGCGATCTGAAGCGGGCGCAGCGCACCTTGACCATCATGCTGGCCGAGCTCGGCCAGCCCGGCTTGCCGACCGTTGCCGATCAGCGCCTCAACGAACGCGACTATGGGCAGCTCTCGGGTCTCAACAAGGACGAGGCGCGCCAGCGCTGGGGCGAGCGCCAGGTGCACAGCTGGCGGCGCAGCTTCGACGTGCCGCCGCCGGGCGGTGAAAGCCTGAAAGACACCGCCGCCCGCGTGCTGCCCTATTACCAGGCGGCGATCTGGCCAGAGGTGGCGGCGGGACGCAATGTGCTGATCGCCGCGCACGGCAATTCGCTGCGTGCTCTGATCATGCAACTCGAAGGCTTGACCGGCGATGAAATCGTGGCCCGCGAGCTCGGGACCGGGGTGCCGATCGTCTATCGGCTTGGCGCCGACGGCCGGGTAGCGGATCGGCGCGAACTCGCCGCCTGAGCGGCACACGAGCGCAGGTGACAGGGGGAGGGAAAGGGGATGTCTTTGGATGACGTTGTCGAGCGGCTGTCGACCGACAAGGAGGAGCGCAACCGGTGGATCGGCGTCTATATCGGCGTGCTGGCGGTGCTGTTGGCGATCTGCGGTGTCGGCGGCGGCAACGCCACCAAGGATGCCACCCGCACCAACATCGAAGCCTCCAATAGCTGGGCCTTTTTCCAGGCCAAGAATGCGCGCCGCACCGCCATCCAGCTGGCCGCCAACCAGCTCGAGCTGTCGCTGGCCGCGCAGCCGGGCCTGGCGCCGGAGGTGCGCAAGCAATTCGAGGACAAAATCAAGGAGTACCGCGCCCAGGCGCAGACCTTGACCACCGATCCCGTGCGTAAAGAAGGCCTCGATGAGCTGTTCACCAGGGCCAAGGCGCTGGAGGTCGACCGCGACGAGGCGCTGCGCCGCGACCCCTATTTCGACTGGAGCCAGGCGCTCTTGCAGATCGGCATCGTGCTCGCCTCCGTTCACCTCATCATCGGCAACATGACCTTGTTAGCGCTCAGCGGCGGGCTGAGCGTGCTCGGCGTGTTGTTGATGCTGAACGGCTTCACCTTGGCGGTGTCGATACCGTTTTTCGGCTGACGGGGTGGCGGCAACCCCCGCCCACGACCTTGCCTGCGCTGCCGCGGCGAGCTAGCAATGCCGCCTCGATCTGGGAGGAGCCATGTCCACGCACGCACTACTGCTGCTTCCCGGCGACGGCATCGGCCCGGAAGTGATGGCCGAGGTCGAGCGCCTGGTCCACTACTTCAACGGCAAGGGTAAGGTGCGGTTCGAGACCACGACCGCGCCGGTCGGCGGCGCGGCGATCGACGAATGGGGCGTGCCGCTGACCGATGCCGTGCTCGAGGCGGCAAAGGCGGCCGATGCCATCCTGTTCGGCGCCGTCGGCGGGCCCAAGTGGGACAAGGTGGCATACGCCACGCGGCCCGAGGCCGGCCTGTTGCGGCTGCGCAAGGAACTCGACCTGTTCGCCAACCTGCGTCCCGCCATCTGCTATCCGGCGCTGGCGGAAGGCTCCTCGCTCAAGCGCGAGCACGTCGAGGGCCTCGACATCCTGATCCTGCGCGAACTGACGGGTGGTACCTACTTCGGCGAGCCCAAGGAAATCGTAACCCTGGAAAACGGCGAGCAGCGCGCGGTCGATACCACGGTCTACACCACCTCGGAGATCGAGCGCATTGCCCGCGTCGCCTTCGACCTGGCGCGGGCGCGTCGCAACAAGGTGCACTCGGCGGAAAAACGCAACGTCATGAAAACCGGTGTGTTGTGGCACGAGGTCGTCACCGCCACCCATGCCCGCGAAGCCAAAGACGTCGAGCTCACGCACATCCTCGCCGACGCCTGCGCCATGCAGTTGGTGCGCAATCCCAAGCAGTTCGACGTCATCGTCTGCGACAACCTGTTCGGCGATATGCTGTCGGATGAAGCGGCGATGCTGACCGGCTCGATCGGCATGCTGCCGTCGGCGTCGCTCGGCGCTGTCGATGCCACCACCGGCAAACGCAAGGCGCTCTACGAGCCGGTGCACGGCTCGGCCCCCGACATCGCCGGCCAGGGCCTCGCCAATCCGATCGCCGCCATCGCCAGCTACGCCATGGCGCTGCGCTATTCCTGCGGCCTCGTCAAGGAAGCCCAGCTGATCGAGCAGGCGATCGCCAACAGCTTGGCGCAGGGCTATCGCACCGCCGATATCATGCAGCCCAACATGCGCAAGGCCGGCACTCAGGAGATGGGCAAGGCGATCGTCGAGGAAGTGGAAAAACTCGCAGCCTGAGGCGTCATTCGCGGCCGTGTTGCCGACGCGCTGCACCTAGCCCCCACCTACCTACAACTCGTGGCTTCCGCTGCGTGCCCGGAACATGCTCTACTTTGGGCAGCGGACTTTGATTCGGCATCGCGCGGTGCCTCAGTGGGGGGTCAATCCATGAATCCATTCAATGAGCTGCGGGCCGGGCTATGCGCGCTCGCCAAGCGCTCGGTCGGCTTGATGAGCGCCTGCGGCAACGAGGAAAGCACCAAACTCTATCTGGCGCTGCCGATGCTGGGGCTGCTCGGCTACGACTATTCCAATCCCTACGAGGTCTATCCCGAGCATCTGGCGGACGGCGATCCCAACCAGCCGATCAAGGCCGATCTGGCGATCATGCGCGATGGGCAACCGGTGATCGGCATCGAATGCAAGAAGGTGGGCTCCGACCTGATCGAGCCCAGGGCCGAGATCCGCGCCTACTACAACGCGCTGCCAACCACGCGCCTTGCCATCCTCACCAATGGCATCGTGTTTGAGTTCTTCGTCGATTCGGTCGACCCCAACGTCATGGATGAGGAGCCGTTCCTGACCCTCGATCTCGAAGGGGTGTCGCGCAACGGCGTGTCCGACGAGGTGCTCGAGACCCTGCTCTATACCACCAAGGACAATTTCAACCCCGATACGATCGCCGAGCTGGCGCACGTCCAGCTCGTCAAGAAGCGCCTGCGCACCGTGCTGGTCGAGGAGACCAAGACGCCGTCCGAAGAGTTCTGCCGTTTCTTCTTGCACAAAGCCGGCCTCAAGAACGTGCGCAAGGGCACCATCGAGCGCTACTATGGGCCGGTGATCAAGTCGGCCTTCGAGGAAGCCCTGGTGTTGCCGGTGGTGCAGCGGTTGCGCGCCGACGCCACCCCGGAAGGCAAGTTCAATTCCGTCAACCTGCACCAGATCGGCCAGCGCATCGTCGCCACCGAGCGCGAACTTGCGATCGTCAACTATGTGCGCCGGCGGCTGGCGTTCCTGGTGCCCGACGACACGCTGTTTCATGCCATCGACCGTGTCGATTACCGGGATTATGTGGGCAAGCTCTCGATCTACTATGACCGGGAGAGCAGCGGCCGCATGTTCGACTACATCGCTGGCGCCGACGGCATCGACAAGTTTATCTTCCCGGCACCCCATGGCGAGATCATCACCAGCAACATCGCCGACATCGACGAACCGCTGAAAGCGACCTTTACGGCCCGCGTGCGCGATATTGGCCCATTGCAGCTGATAGGGCGGCTGGCGCAGATTGCGTGAGGCGGCAGCTGGCGCCGTCGGCCGTTGGCGAGTTCGACACGTGGGTGGTCGGTCCCCGAGCTGGTCTGAGGATGTGTTGCGCGTCATGGCGGCGCGCGACATTGCCGTCGTCTGTACCATCCCTGACGGCGGACTGACCGAGCTGTTGAAGCTGGTCGAAGCCAGCAAGACGGTACGGCTCGTGACCTTGTCGACCGAGCCGGAGGGCATCGGCATTGCCACCGGCTGCTGGCTTGCCGGCAAGCGGGCGATGATCGCCATGCAGTCGTCCGGCGTCGGCAACTGCATCAACGCCCTGGGGTTGCCGGCCGCCTATCGCGCCCCCTGCCTGATGCTGGTGACGATGCGCGGGCAATGGGGGGAGTTCAATCCCTGGCAGGTGCCGATGGGCCAGGCGGTGCGCCCGGCGCTGGAGGCGGTCGGCGTCAAATGCTTTGCCGTCGACAAGGCCGAAGAGATTGGCGAGACCTTCGCCGCCGCCGCCGACATCGCCTTCATGAGCCGGGTGAGCGCAGCGGTGTTGATCTCGCAGCGGGTGATCGGCGCCAAGGAGTTTGGGCGGAAATGACGCCGACACCACACAAGAGCTCAAACCGGATCAAGCGCCGGCCGTTGGTGGCGGAATTGTTGGCTGGCCGCGGCAGCGCCCTGGTGGTGCCCGGCCTTGGCAGCGCGACCTGGGATTGCTTCGCCGCCGGCGATGCGCCCGAGTACCTCTATTCCTGGGGCGGCATGGGGCTTGCCGTACCGACGGCGCTGGGCGTGGCCCTGGCGCAGCCCGAGCGGCGCGTGCTCGCCGTCACCGGCGACGGTGAGATGCTGATGGGCATCGGCTCGTTGGCGGTGGTTGCCGACCAGGCGCCGGTCAATCTTGCCATCCTGGTGCTCGACAACGAGAGCTTCGGTGAAACCGGCCGCCAGCGCGGCCTCACCGACAATCGCGTCGACATTGCGGCGGTGGCCCAGGGCTTTGGCCTGCGCCAGACGCGGACCATCAGCCAGGCGGACGCGGTTGCCGAACTCGCCGATTTCCTGTTCAAGGCGCCTGGTCCGGTGCTGGCCGTCGCCAAGATCGCGATCAGCCAGGATCCCTGGCGGCTGCCGGAGAAGGACGGGGCCACCATCGCGCATCGCTTCCGCGGCGCGCTGGGGCTGGAGCCAACCTGAGGCCGCGGCGTTGGGCTGCGGCTCGCAACTGCCGTGAGGACGTCGATGGCCAAACTCAGCCCCAACGAAGCCGAGGTGACGGCCTGGCTTGCCGCGCAACAGCCGGCGATGCTTGAGCTGTTGGGCGACCTCGTCAACATCGACAGCGGCAGCTACGACCGGGCCGGCGTGGAACGGGTTGGTCAGCGCCTGATCCGCTTCTTGACCGAGCACGGCCTGCTGGTGCGGCTCGAACAGCATGCCGACTACGCTCCCGCCATCCACGTGCGGCTCGACGACAGCTTGAGCAACGAGCGGCCGATCGTGTTGCTGGGCCACCGCGACACGGTGTTCCCGGCCGGCGAGGCGGCGCGTCGCCCGTTTCACCTGGCCGACGGCCGTGCCTATGGCCCCGGCGTCTCCGACATGAAGTCGGGGCTCGTCATGAACGCGTTCGTGCTGGCGGCCATCAAGCGCTTCGGCGGCGCACCGGCGCCGGTTGCCGGCCTCATCACCAGCGACGAGGAGATCGCCTCGCCCTCGTCGCGGGCGGTGATCGAACGGGTGGCGCGTGCCGCCCGCTGCGTGTTCAACGCCGAGCCTGGCCGGCCCAGCGGTAATGTCGTTACCGGGCGCAAGGGCGGCGTGTTCCTGCGCTTTGAGGTGTTCGGGCGGGCGGCGCACTCTGGCGGTGCCTTCGAAAAAGGCATCAGCGCGATCGCCGAGCTGGCGCACAAGGTCGTGGCCATGCACAAGCTGACCGACCTCGCCCGCGGCGTGACGGTCAATGTCGGCATCGTCAAGGGTGGACAGTCGGTCAATACCACGGCGCCGCATGCCGAGGGGGCGATCGATCTGCGCTACGTCAAGCCGGAGGATCGCGCCGTGGCGCTCGCCGCGCTGGGCGAGATCGTTGCGGCGGCCACGGTGGCGGGGACCACCGCCCGGCTCGAGATCCTCGGTGAATTCCTGCCCTTGACCACCACCGGTGCGGCGGCCGAGCTGTTTGCCGGCTACCAGGCGGCGGCGGCCGACGCGGGCCTTGCCATCGCCGGCGAATTTACCGGCGGCTGCGCCGATTCCGGGTTCACGGCCGCGGTCGGCTGCCCGACCCTGTGCGCCACCGGTCCGGTCGGGGGCAACGCGCATACGCCCGAGGAATATCTGGAAGTCGGCAGCCTGGTGCCGCGGGCGCAGGCCTTGGCGCTTGCCATCCTGCGGCTGCCCGCCGCCGCCGCTTGAGGCCTAACCGGTCGCCGCCCGCCTTTTCGCGCGGGCTAATAGTCCATCGACAGGCGCTCGCAGACGGCGCGCGCGGCGGCGGCATCGGCGAGTGCTTCCGCCGAACCGGCATCGCACATGCGCTGGCGCACCAGCGGCACGGCGTCCGGTTCAAGGCGTTCGAGCGCCGTGGCGTAAAGGTCGGCCAGCACCGCGAGCTGGGGCATGGTGAAGCGATAGGAGTAGCGGCGCAGTGCGGTTGCCATCGCCCGCTTGCACAGTTGTCCAGCGCTGCTCGCAAGCTCGCTCCTCTCCGCGCACCTGACGATCACCCGGTCGCCGTCGGCCCACAGGTTCTGGCGTGCGAAACTGTCGACCGGGGTGCCCTGCAGCAGGGTGACGATCTCGAGGACGATTTGCGCCTTGTTCACAGGCCGCAGTCTAACCTGCCGCCCGACGCCTGCGGCAGCCCGGCGCTTCGCGGCTGCGAGAGGAGCGGGTGCCGGCCAGCGCCCCCGGGGGCAAACCCCGCGGGCTGCATCACCGCCCAGCCTGCCCCGTCAGGCGGCGCGCGCCGTCAGCGCCGCGACCGCGGCTTCGAAGGCCGCCAGCGTGAAGGCCACATCCTGCGGCGTGTGCGCCAGCGAGAGGTAGTGTTTGCTCTCGCTTTTGAGGATGCCGTTGCTGCGCAGCAGCGCGTTCAGCTGCTTTTGCATCGCCTCATTGCCCATCGCCGAGCGATAGTCCTTGATCTCGCGGTCGGTGAAAACCACATCGAACATCGGTTCGGCGCCGAGCACGCGTGCCCCGAGGCGGCTGCGTTTCAGGATCTCGGCGTAGCCCTCCATCAGCGCGCGTCCGGTTTCAAACATCGCCTCGTAGGTCCCGGGCCGCTTCAGGATTTCGAGCGTCTTGAGACCGGCGGCGGCGGCGATCGGGTTACCCGATAGCGTACCGATTTGCACGAGGTACTCGTCTTCGGCCACCGCCGCCTTGTCAAAATGCGCCATGATGTCGGCGCGGCCGGCGATGGCGGCCAGCGGAAAGCCGCCGCCGATCGCCTTGCCCAGGGTGCACACATCGGGCGTGACCCCAAAGTAGGCCTGGGCGCCGCCGTAGGCGAAGCGGAAGCCGGTCACGACCTCGTCGAAGATCAGCACCAGGCCGTTGTCGCTGGTAAGCTGGCGCAGGCCCTCAAGGAAGCCCGGCGCCGGTGGAATGAGGCGCTGAAACGGTTCGACGATGATGCCGGCGAGCTCGTTGCGGTGCTCGCGGATCAGGCTGGCAACGGTTTCCAGGTCATTGAAGGGGGCGACCAGGATCTCATCGCGGATGCTCTTGGGGATGCCGGCGGAATCGGCAATCGGCAGCGGAAAATTGCCGGGCCGCTTCGGCGCCAGGCTCATGAGCCCGTAGTCGCTCATGCCATGGTAGCCGCCCTCGAATTTCAGGATTTTGTCGCGCTTTTTATAGGCGCGGGCGAGGCGCATGGCGTAGAGATCGGCCTCCGAGCCCGTGCTCACAAACCGCACTTTTTCGGCGCAGGCGACCGCCGCCACGATCTCGGCGGCAAGGCGGATGCCATATTCGTTGTTGGTGAAGAAGGTGGTGCCGGTCGCGGCCACGGCTTGCACCACGGCCACCACCTCGGGATGCGCATGGCCGACGAGCATCGGCCCGGATCCCAACAGGTAGTCGACGTATTCGTTGCCGCTGACGTCCCAGACGCGGCTGCCGCGGCCCCTGGCCAAAATGATGTCGTGGGAGACGTTGCCGAAACCGCCGGCCGGCAGCACGCGGCGCGCGGTCTCAACCAGTGTCCGCTCGCCCTCACTCACCTCAAGCTGCCGCATTGCCATCTCCCGCACGCGCGCCGTGCCAACTGTGCCGGTGACGCTACCCCGCGCGCGGCCGTTGGGCAATCAGGCCGTGGCCGCGTCCGGGTGCAGGCACCCGCTTATGCCAGCACAGCCGATCGGCCTCGGTGGCCCAAGCAAAGGCACTTTGAGCGCTCCCAAGCGGCGCCCCGGACCAGCATTCCGGCTTTCCCCGGACGCCCGGCTGGTGCAAACTTCGCTCCGGTTTTGGAGGGAGACCATGCTCGATCTCATCATTCGCGGCGGCGACGTGGTGACGCCGCAAGGCGTTGAGCGCTGCGACGTTGG
>DATFXD010000453.1:0-2470 GCA_035258605.1 Hyphomicrobiaceae bacterium
TTGGAGCCGGCAATATTTCCGCGTGGCATTCACCGAGTGCTTGACGCATACTGCCGTCCGGCACATGGGTTGCGCGGCGTCAATCCGGCTCCTCCAGCTCCCGGGACGAAGCTCTTCCGCGACGGAGACCTCGGCCGAACACAAATGACCGCTGACCTGTCATTGATCGAACGCATCCGTCCGTTCCTGAGGAACAACACCTTCTTCGGTGGACTTCCTGACGCCGCCCTCGATGCCCTGATCCGCCGCGGCCATAGCAAAAGGTTTGCCAGGGGCGAGATCATCTGTCGGCGCGGCGAGCCCGGTGACAGCGTCATGGTGCTGTTGGCGGGCCGGGTCAAGGTCAGCAACGTCAACGTCGATGGCAAGGAGGTGGTGCTAAACTTCCTGGGTGCCGGCGACATCACCGGCGAGATCGCCGCACTCGATGGCAATGAGCGCACCGCGGATGCCAGCGCGCTTGAGGAATGTGAGGTGTTTGCCGTTTACGCGCGCGATCTGCTGCCGACCCTGAAGGCGCATCCGACCGCGCTTCTGGAGATTATCCAGACCCTGTGCGAGCGGCTGCGGTCGGCATCGGCAATCATCGAAGACAATACCTTGGAGATGCGGGCCCGCACCGCGCGTGGCCTGTTGCGGCTTGCGCGCCAGCATGGTCGCACCAGCAAGCAGGGGGTGCGACTTGAGCTCATCATGTCGCAAACCGAGCTTGGCAGCTACCTCAGTATTTCGCGCGAGAACGTCAGTCGGCAACTCGCGCAGCTGCGGGACGCCAACGTGATCACCGTCACCAACCAGCAGATCGTGATCACCGACGAGGAGGGGTTGGCCGAGATCGCCACCAACCCGTCCAAGGAGTGAGACGACCTAGAACAGGTCGGGCGGATAGGGCAGCCGCTGACGGAGCGTGGTCGGCAGGCGCTTGCGCTGCAAGTGTGCTTCGATCTCGGCAATCGCCTGCTCGGGAGTGGCGGCGGCGCCGAGCGGCATGCGCTCCTCGCCAATCTCCACCTCGACGGCGCGCCGCCACGCCAGCCTCTGCCAGAGACCGCCGGCGCCTTGCGATCGGGGCGCCAGCCAAGTGAACGGCTGAGCGGGCGCCGGCGGCGCCGTGGCGCGATCGGGCAAGCCCACGGTCAGCCGTCGCACCTGCTCGACGCAGTCGGCCACCGATGGTGGCGCCGCCGGCGCCAACAGCTCACACACGATCTGGGCTTGGCGCGGCTCGCCCGGCGCCCGTGCCGGGAGCATCGGTGCCACCGTCGCCTGGCCGCTTGGGTGGCGGACGGGCTCATCGCCGAAGCCCGCCTGCTGGCCGATATGCACACGAATCGTGTGGCCGACCGGCGCCAAGGATCCGACCGGGCTCCAGCTTGCAACAACCACATCGCCATGTTCGGCAAGCCGGGCAATCTCCTTGCCGGTGTACCAGGCAAGCCGCCGACGTCCGATCGTCCAGCGGTCGAAGCGGGATGGAGGCCGTGCCACCAGCCGCTGCAGGTCGCCGGCGTTGATGCCCATACGCGCCGCGACCAGATCGCCGAGCTGGCGCTGTGAAACGAGGTCAAGGCCCAGGCCGGCCGCGATATCGGCCGCGAATTCCCGGGAGCGCAAAGTGCGGTCCTGTGTGACGACGATGATGGTCATGACATGGCCTCGCCAAAGGCAAGGTTTGGGATCCGGGCCACTGCCTCGAACGTCCGGGGGTGGCTCGCGTCGTGCGGCCCGCGATCGCCACCGCCAGCAGGGCGCGAGCCCCGGATCGCAGGGCTCGGGACTTACGAACCGTGTGCGCTGACGGGCGCGCCAGGGCTCGCGATTGCTTTATTCCTCACGCTCGCAACCAGGCGCTCGTGGGCGCCGACACGGGCGAGCGGGGAGCGCTCTTGAGAGCGCCCCCCTGGCCGCACCTGGCGCACGGTCCAGGCATGGCCCCAGGTGACCGGGTATTGGCATTTTAAGTTCACGGCGTGCGCAAGGTCCCGCAACGAGCGAGAAAGGGAGACCCAAGCCAGGGGGCGGTCCCCACTCAGTTCGTGGGGAGCCTAGAGGCGATCGCGATCCAATTGCTCGTAGAAGCTCTTGGCATCGATGGCCGCAGCGGCCGTGCCTGCCAAGGGAGCCAGCAGGGACAGCGCGATCAACGCGGAGAGGATGGTCTTCATGGGGGGACTCCAGATCGGGCGATGCGTTCAACACGACGTCGGCGGTCATCGCGTGGCGCGATCATGGGTCGACTTGCCGCCGCCCGCAGTGATCTGAAGCACAGGAACGGGTGGCGGCCTGGCCGCGGCGTGGCCCCTGCGCGGCAGGCCGCCCCGGGCCCGCGGCCCCGGTTGCGTGCCCAACCGAACTGCAACGCCCGAAGCGGAAAACGCTTCCCAACGGCTCGGGGTGCCGCCGCAGCCACGGCCCTAGGCTATTGCTCGCAAACGACATAATTTGACCATCTCCGGCTGCTGATCTCGCC
>DATFXD010000454.1:0-17141 GCA_035258605.1 Hyphomicrobiaceae bacterium
CACCATCGTCCGGCCGCACAAGGCGCAATCGAAGCTCCGTCAGCGCTCGACCCGCCATGCCCGCAAGGCCTACGCCGCCGCCCGCCGGGCGCGGCGCGCGGCGCCGATCGAAACCTCCTCGATCATCGGGGCGGTGCCGCCCCACTAGCGCTCAAAGGCGGGCCCGGCAACGCATGGCGCAAACGGTCGTCAGCCAGCGTGCCGCCCGGCGCGGGGCCGGCGAAAGTGGAACGGCGGCGCCGGCCGCCCCGCTTCGGCCTCAGCGATGGCGGTGAAGGCGGCGTGCGCCGGGGACTTGTCACAGGCTGGATCGGCGTTGGCCGCCGAGCCGGTGAAGGCCAGCGCCTGGCAGCGGCAACCACCCCAATCGAGTTCGCGCAAGTCACAGGACCGGCAGGGCTCGCGCATCCAGTGGGTGCCGCGGAAGGCCTGGAAGGCCGCGGAGTGGAACCAGATGTCCTTGAGCCGGCGCTGGCGCACATTGTCGAAGGCGAGGCCGCCGATGCTCTGAGCGGCGTGGCAGGGGAGCACGTTGCCCGACGGCGTAATGGTCATGATGCCGCGGCCCCAGCCACCCATGCAGGGCTTCGGGCGTCTGGCATAGTAGTCCGGAACGACGAAATCGATCACCAGCACGCCCTTGAGCCGGGCCCGGGCCTGGTCGACAAGTTCGGCGCTGTTGAGCACTTGCGCGCGCGTCGGCATCAGCGCCTGTCGATTCTCGAGCGCCCAGCCATAGTATTGCACGTGCGCGACCTCGA
This sequence comes from Hyphomicrobiaceae bacterium, assembly GCA_035258605.1. Lineage (GTDB taxonomy): Bacteria > Pseudomonadota > Alphaproteobacteria > Rhizobiales > Hyphomicrobiaceae > AWTP1-13. The sequence continues at coordinate 762 of DATFXD010000454.1, forward strand.
GCCGGTGCGCGCCGAGCTCGAGGGCAAGCTCGATGATGGCCGGCAGACTGTCGATATTTTGCCGGTGGATCGGGGCATTGATGGTCAGCGGCAGCTTGAGCGCGCGGGTCCAGCGCGCCACCTCCAGCTTCTTGGCGTGCCCGCCGGCGTAGTGGGCGATCCGATCGGCATTGGCGGCATCGCTATCCTGGATCGATACCTGAACGTGATCGAGACCGCGCTCGGCCAAGGCCGCGAGCCGGTCCCGCGTCAGCAACACTCCGGCCGTGATCAGGTTGGAGTAGAGGCCGAGGCTCGCCGCCCGTCCAACGATGTCTTCGAGATCGCGCCGCAGCGTCGGCTCGCCGCCCGACAAATGCAGCTGCAGGACGCCGAGCTCGGCGGCCTGCGCCAGCACATCCTGCCAGATGTCGCTGCCAAGCTCGCCATCGACGCGTTCAAGCGCCAGCGGATTTGAGCAGTAGGGGCATTGCAGCGGGCAGCGATGCGTAAGTTCAGCCAGCAGTCCGATCGGCGCCGTGAGCGCCGTTACCGCCTCGCTGCTGTCGCCAAGCTCTGCACTCACGCCGTGATCACCCCTTTGTCGGCGAGGTCCTGCAGCATGCTCATGACATCGCCCAAGATCTGGTCTTTGCCGGCCGCATAGCGATCGGCGAGCAGGTCGGCGATGCCATCGACGCTGCGCTCACCATCGCAGAGTTTGAGCACCTCAAGCGCGATGGCATCGGGTGTCAGCAGCCGTTCCGGTGCCAGAATGACCCAGCGCTCGCGCGCCGCGTCGTGCCGCAATTTGACGTGGCTCGGCAAGCGCGGCACCGAGGCCGCGGCAATCATCGTGCGCTGCGTGGGCCGCCCTTGGCTCATGCGGGCTCCGGACGAAACGCCCCGGGTGGCACGAGGCCGGGGGTGATATAGGCGTGATGCAGGGCATCGAGCTGCGCCCACAGCACGTTGCATTTGAAGCGCACCGCTTCGATTGCGGCGGTCTGTTGTGCGGCGGTGACGGCGTGGCGCTTGACGTAGTCGAGCGCGAAGTCGGCATCGCGGTTGGCCTGATCGAGCCGGCGCCGGAAATACTGCATGGCCCGCTCGCCGATGAAGTCGTAATGCTCCAGCATGCCGGCGATGCGCTGTTGGTGAATGCTGGGCGCAAACAGTTCGGTCAGTGACGAGGCCACCGCCTCAACGATCGGCTCCTGCAAGACAAAGCGCACATAGGCTTCGGTGGCGAAACGGGTCGCGGGCAGGGCGCCGCGCATCGATTGCACGTAACCGCGATCGAGGCCCAAGGCGTCGGTCAGTACCAACCAGCGCTCGATGCCACCCTCCTCGCCGCCGTAGCCATCATGGTCGAGCAGCCGATGCACCCACTCGCGCCGCAGTTCGCGGTCAAGCGTGCGGCTCATCAGTGCCGCGTCCTTGCGTGGTACCGCCGCCTGATAGCAGTAGCGATTGAGCGCCCAGGCCTGGACCTGGCCCTTGTTCAGCTTGCCGCCGTGCAGCAGGCGGTGGAAGGGATGCTTGTCGTGGTAGCGCTCGGCGCCAACCTGGCGAATCGCTGCCTCGAGCTCTGCCGGCGATATCGGCTCGGTCATAACTCGATCTCCATCCCGTCCCAGGCGATCTCCCAGCCGGCGCCTTCGACCTCGGCCCGTTCCGGGCTGCCCTGGCGCAAGGCGGGATTTGAATTGTTCATGTGCACGAACACGCGCCGCCGCACGCCCAAGGGCTTGAAAGCTGCCATCGATCCGTGCGGCCCGGCCATGGCGATGTGGCCCATGCGCTGACCGGTCTTGGTCGACAGGCCTTGCACGATCATTTCGTCATCAGTGTAGAGCGTGCCATCGAACAGAACCAGAGGCGAGCCGCGCACACGCGAGGATAAGCCGGCGTCGACGGCCGCACATCCTGGAATATAGAAAAATGCGGCGCCGGTTCTCGGCTCGCAAATCTTGAGCCCGACGGTATCGCCGGTCCTGGTGCCGAAGTCGGCAGCGCCACTCTCAAGATAGAGGGCGACCTTGCCCGGCACCGCGAATGCGGTGACCGTCAGGTCGCCGGCAATGGGGAGCTCGCGATCAAGCGGCATGGTGGTGGTGGCAACAATCGAGCGATCGAGGACTTTGAAGATCGGGTTGGCATCGAGCGCCTCGAGCACGCTGTTGGCGGCGTAAAGGCCAAAGGCGATGCCTTCCCGCAAACTGAGGAGGCCGGCAATGTGATCGACGTCAGCGTTGGTGAGGCAGACGGCGGCAACCGGGCTGGCGCGCGGGCCTGCCGCCGCGGCGGGCCACAGCGCCGGGGTCGCGGCGATCTGCTGGCGCAGGTCTGGGGAGGCATTGAGCAAGGTCCAGGCCGCGCCGTTGCCGCTGACCGCCAGCGAGGACTGCGTGCGCCGCGGCAGCATGGGATCGCCGCTTCGCGCGCCGACACAGTTGCGGCAGTTGCAGTTGATCTGCGGCAGGCCGCCGCCGGCAGCGGAGCCCAGGACCTTGATCAGCATGGCGCTGCCTCGCCGAGCCCCTCAGCAAGACCCGGACCCTAAAATGCGAACGGCGGCCGAAACTTCGACCGCCGTGCAAACAGCGACCTGAACCCTGTGGTCAGGTTTCAGGCCTGATCGAGCTCGGCCGGCAGATAGCTGGTCACTTCCATGCCGACGCTCTCTTCCACCACTTCGGGCTTGTGCCAGTCCTTCATGTCATCCTCCAGCTTCGTCTATGCCCAGAAAACACAAATACAACGTTGCGGCCTTAAGCGTTTCGGTGTTCGCCCGGCGCTTGACCGCTCCGGCTCGCGCGCGGTGCGTCCTCGGCCAAGCGGGCGCAAACGCTAAGGCAACGCCCGAGATCTAGGTTAGCGAACTGTGCCCGAGCGCGCCTGTGACGTCAAGGGAGCAGGGGTCGTTTTGGAGCATCGACGGGATGCCCGGAAATCGCTTAAGAAAATGACGCAGGCGAAGCCCGGGCGCCCACGCACCGGCGTGCTGCACCGCACAAGTGAGGGGCCGACGGATGGCTGTTGCTGGCGCTGGCATGCCCCACGCAAACCGGGAGAGCCCGCTGTTCGCCGCGCCCGAGGTCGTGCACCGGACCCTCGCCGATGGCTCCCTTGTGATCGGCTCGGCACGGCGGCTCGGTCCGATCCCGCGCGCGGTGGGGGTATGGCTCGAGCGCTGGGCTCAGCAAGCGCCCGACCGCACGTTTCTGGCGCAGCGCGCCGACCGCGGCGGCTGGCGCCACTTGACGTTCGGCGACGCCCTGCGATCGACGCGCGCCATCGGCCAGGCCCTGATCGATCGCGGCCTCATTGGCGGCCCGCGCCGACCGATCCTGATCCTCGCAGACAACGGCCTCGACCATGGGCTGTTGGGACTTGCTGCCATGCACGTCGGCGTGCCGTTGGCGCCCGTGTCCACCGCCTACGCCCGGCTCAGCCAAGACTTTGCCAAGCTGCGTTATATTCATGATCTGATCGACCCGGCGCTGATCTACGTCGACGACGTCGAGCGCTACTGGCAGGCGCTCAAGGCGATCGGCGCCACCGGCACCGAGATCGTCGCCAGCCGAGGGCACCTGCCCGGGGTTGCGGTCACCCCATTCGCGGCGCTGACGCAAGCCTCGCCCACGCCGGCGGTGGACCTGGCATTTGCCGACGTCGGCCCGGATACGGTGGCCAAAATCCTCTTCACCTCCGGTTCGACCGGCCAGCCCAAGGGCGTCATCAACACCCAACGCATGATGTGCGCCAACCAAGAGAGCGCGGCCGCGACCTGGCCGTTGCTCGAACAGCACCCACCGTTGATCGTCGACTGGCTGCCGTGGAACCACACCTTTGGCGGCAACCACAACTTCAACATGATGCTGCGCAACGGCGGCACGCTCTACATCGACGAGGGCAAGCCGCTGCCGGGGTTGATCGGCCATACCATCGCCAACCTGCGCGACATCTCTCCCACGGTGGTGTTCAATGTGCCCCGCGGCTATGCGATCCTGCTCGAGTACCTGGAGCGAGATGAAGGCTTGCGCTCAAGCTTTTTCGGTCGTCTCGACATGCTGCTCTATGCCGCCGCGGCGCTGCCGCAAAGCCTCTGGGATCGCCTGGAACGGCTCGGGCTTAAGGTGCGCGGCGACAAGGTGCCGTTCGTGTCATCCTGGGGGCTGACCGAGACAGCGCCAATCGCCACTTCGGTGCACTGGCGGCTCGATGGTCCAGGCAACATCGGCGTGCCGGTGCCCGGGGTCGAGGTGCGGCTGGTGCCGGTCGGGGACAAGCTTGAGGTCCGCGTCAAAGGCGACAATGTGACCCCCGGCTATTTCAAGAACCCGGAGCAGACCCGCACAGCCCTGGACGAGGCGGGATGGTTCAAGACCGGGGACGCGGTGCGCCTCGCCGATGCGGCCAATCCGGCCGCGGGTCTCATGTTCGACGGACGCACGGCGGAGAACTTCAAGCTCTCATCGGGTACCTGGGTCAATGTTGGTATGCTGCGGCCGGCGGTCATTGCCGCTGGCGCGCCGGTGATCGAGGACGCCGTCGTCACCGGACATGATCGTGACGAGGTCGGCCTGTTGCTGTTTCCAAGCCTGGCGGCGATCAGAAGTCTAGCCCCGCATCTCACCAGCACGGCCACGGTTGCCGATTTGCTCGCCGATCGGGGGGTGCGTCAGGCCGTGAGCGATGGACTGGCGCGGCACAACGCGCAGATGCCGGGGAGTTCCACGCGCATCGCGCGCTGCCTGTTGCTGGCTGAGCCGCCCGCCATCGATGCCGGCGAGATTACCGACAAGGGCTATCTCAACCAGCGTGCGGTCCTCTTGCAGCGGGCGCACCTTGTCGAGCGTCTTTACGCCGAACCCACGCACCCCGAGGTGATCGTGATCACCTGATCAATGCGCCCACCGGCCGCCAAGGTCTGGCTTTGGCAGCTTGGCGGCTCGGTCAGCAATCCCCGTCCGAAGGCACTTAACTCATGCTCAAGAACGTTCGCACCATCCGCGTACAGTGGGGCGACTGCGATCCTGCGGGGATCGTGTTCTATCCGCGCTATTTTGAATGGTTCGATGCCTCGACCATTCTGCTGTTCGAGAAGGCGACTGGCATGAAGAAGATCGAGATGCTGGCCAAGCACGGCGGCGCCGGGCTCGCCCTGCTGGAGGCGCGGGCGGTGTTCAAGCTGGCATCGCACTATGGCGAAGATCTCGAGGTCGAAAGCCAGGTCACCGAGTTCCGCCGCTCGAGCTTCTTCGTGCTGCATAAGGTGATGAAGGGCGGCAGCTTGGCGCTCGAGGGCTTCGAAACTCGGCTGTGGACGGTACGCGATCCCGCCGACACCACACGCCTAAAGTCGGCACCCATGCCCCGCGACGTGCTGGTGGGCTTCGGTGCTGCTTGAGACACACGATCGCAGATAGTTGGAAGTCCATCGATTGCATGCAATATAGTCGACCGAGCTGCCGGGTAGAGGCAGAAAATCCGTGAAGCCTGACCGGGTTTCGAAAACGGGCGGCCGGATCAGCGTCGAAGGAGGAGCCCCATGCATCGACGATCAGTTCTCGCGGCCACCGCCGCACTGGGCCTGCTGCTGGCGCCGGGTGCCGGCTGGGCCCAGGACAGCGTGAAGATCGGTCTCATTCTACCCATGACCGGTCAGCAGGCCTCGACCGGCAAGCAGATCAGCGCCGCCGTCCGTCTCTACCAGCAGGAGCACGGCGACACGGTGGCGGGCAAAAAGGTGGAGGTGATCGTCAAGGATGACGGCGCCGTACCCGACAACACCAAGCGGTTGGCGCAGGAGCTGATCGTCAACGACAAGGTCAATGTCATTGCCGGTTTCGGCGTCACCCCGGCAGCGCTGGCCGCGGCACCGTTGGCCACCGAGGCCAAGGTGGTCGAGGTCGTGATGGCGGCGGGCACGTCGATCATCACCGAGCGGTCGCCCTACATCACCCGCACCAGCTTCACCCTGCCGCAGTCGTCGGTGATCATCGCCGATTGGGCGGCCAAGAACGGCATCAAGAAGGTGGTGTCGATCGTGTCCGACTATGCCCCCGGTGCCGACGCGGAGAAGTCGTTCAGCGAACGCTTCAAGGCGGCGGGCGGTGAGGTCACCGAGGCGCTGAAGGTGCCGCTCGCCAATCCCGACTTCGCACCGTTTCTGCAGCGTGCCGCCGACGCCAAGCCGGACGCGATCTTCGTGTTCGTGCCGTCGGGCCAGGGCGGCACCTTCATGAAGCAATACGCCGAACGCGGTCTCGACAAGGCCGGCATCAAGCTGATCGGCCCCGGTGATGTCACCGACGACGATCTGCTTCCGGCCATGGGTGATGCCGTAATCGGCGCAGTCACCGCCCACCTCTATTCGGCGGATCATAACTCGGCCAAGAACAAGGCCTACGTCGCCGCCTTCAAGAAGGCCAACAACTTTCGGCCGAACTTCATGTCGGTTGGCGGCTACGACGGCATGCATCTCATTTATGAGGCACTGAAGAAGACCGGTGGCAAAGCCGATGGCGATGCATTGATCGCGGCCATGAAGGGCTTGGCGTGGGAAAGCCCGCGCGGGCCGATCTCCATTGATCCGGACACCCGCGATATCGTGCAGAACATTTACATCCGCAAAGTCGAGAAGAAGGACGGCGAGCTCTACAATGTCGAGTTCGCAACTTTCGACGCGGTCAAAGACCCAGGTAAGATGAAGAAGTAGCAACGATCGGCGCGGCGCAGCCCGCCGGCCGCGCCGTGCTTGCCGGGCCGCACCGGACATGCTGACCATCCTGTTCGACGGTATTGCTTACGGCATGCTGCTGTTCGTCCTGGCGTGCGGCCTGGCGGTGACGCTGGGATTGATGAATTTCGTCAATCTTGCGCACGGCGCGTTCGCCATGGCGGGCGGTTACGCAACCGTCATACTGGTCAACAATTGGGGCGTGCCGTTCTTTGCGGCGCTGCCACTGGCGTTTCTCGTTGCCGCCCTCCTCGGTCTGGTGCTGGAGCGTAGCCTATACGTTCACGTCTACCGCAAGAGCCATCTCGACCAGGTGTTGTTCACGATCGGTCTCGTGTTCATGTCGGTGGCGGCGGTCGACTACGTCATGGGGTCCAGTCAGGTGTTCGTGCGCCTGCCGCCGTGGCTGCAGGGGCAATTCAATGTGCTGGGGGTCGGGGTCGGGCGCTATCGCTTGCTGATCATTCTGGTCTGCGGCGTGCTCACCGTGGCCCTGCAGCTGGTGTTGTCGCGCACCCGCTTTGGCAGCCGCCTGCGCGCGGCCGTCGACGATGCGCGGGTGGCGCGCGGCCTCGGCATCAGGGTCGACAGCGTTTTTGCCATCACCTTCGCGGTCGGCTCTGGTCTTGCCGGTCTCGGCGGGGCGTTGGGCACCGAAATCGTCGGTTTGGACCCAACCTTTCCGCTGAAATTCATGATCTATTTCCTGATCGTGGTGACGGTCGGCGGCACCAGCAGCATCACCGGGCCATTCCTGGCCTCGCTGTTGCTGGGCATTGGCGACGTGGCGGGCAAATACTACGTGCCGACGCTCGGCGCATTCGTGATCTATACGATCATGATCGCCGTCTTGATCGTGCGCCCGCAGGGTCTTTTTTCGCGTGGTGGCGTGCGATGAGCCTGCCGCCAGCGCGCCCCGATCCTGGCCCCGCTCGCGCCAGCCGCGCGCGTTGGCATCCGCTTGAGGTGCTGTTCTGGCTGGCGGCATTGGCGTGCTATTTCGTGCTGCCGAGCAAGCACCTGATTCTGACCGAAATTGCCATCCTGGCGCTGTTCGCATTGTCGCTCGACCTGATCCTCGGCTACGCCGGCATCGTCTCGCTCGGTCACGCAGCATTCTTTGGCTTTGGTGCCTACGTCGCCGGTCTGTTGGCTAAACACCAACTCGCCAGCGAGCCGCTGGCGGCGCTGCTGCTGGCGGGCCTGGCAGCGCTGCTGCTCGGGTTCCTCACCAGCTTTCTGGTGCTACGCGGCTCCGACCTCACGCGCATCATGGTGACCCTGGGTGTCGCCCTGGTGCTACGCGAGATCGCCAACCGCTATGCCTGGCTTACTGGCGGCGCCGACGGCTTGCAAGGCGTCAGCATCGAGCCGCTGTTGGGCCTGTTTCGGTTCGATATGTTCGGGCGCACCGCGCACGCCTATACCCTCGCCGTGTTGTTTGTCCTGTTCCTGCTGGCGCGGCGCATCGCCCATTCACCTTTTGGCCTGTCGCTGCAGGCGATCAAGGGCAACCAATTGCGTGCCACTGCGGTCGGCATCGCGGTCAACGCCCGGCTGATCTCGATCTACAGCATCGCCGCATTCTATGCCGGGGTCGCCGGCGCGCTGCTCACTCAGACTACGGCCTTTGCCTCGCTCGACGTATTCTCGTTCGAGCGCTCCGCCGATCTCCTGCTGGTGCTTATCATCGGTGGCACGGGCTATCTCTACGGCGGACTGATCGGCGCCCTCATTTTCAAGCTGATGCAAGACTATCTGTCGGCACTGACGCCGCAGTACTGGCCATTCTGGATCGGCCTGGTGCTGGTGGTGATCGTGCTGGTTGGCCGCGATCGGTTCAGCCATTGGACGCGGCCGTTACACCGGCTTGCCGACCGCCTCGACTGGCGCGCCGGCCAGGCGCGCCGAGCGACGGTGAGCGAGAGGCACTGACGATGGTGCTGGCGCTCGAGACGATCGGCCTCGACAAGCACTTCGGCGGGATCGTCGCGGCAAACGGCATAGCCCTCAAAGTGGAAAAGGGCGCGCGGCACGCCTTGATCGGGCCGAATGGGGCGGGCAAGACCACGCTCATCAATCTGCTCACCGGGCTGCTGCAACCGACCTCGGGCCGCATTCTGCTCGGCGGCCGGGACATCACGGCGGTGCGGCCGCACCGGCGCGTCAAGCTTGGCCTGGCGCGCACCTTTCAGATTAACCAGCTGTTCTCGGATCTGACCCCGTTCGAAACCGTCGGGCTTGCGGTGTGCGAACGCCAGGGGCTCGGCCGCAACGCCTGGGGGGTGTTCGGCAGCCGCCCCGAGTTGGTCGCCGAGGTCGGGCAACTGCTCGACCGCTTCGGGCTTGGCGAGGTTGGGGATCAGCGCACCGGCAGCCTGCCCTATGGCAAGCAGCGCCTGCTCGAAATCGCCCTCGCCATCGCCAGCCGGCCATCGGTGCTGTTGCTCGATGAGCCCGCCGCCGGCGTGCCGGAGGACGAGCGCCACGCCATCCTGGCGATCGTCGCGGCGCTGCCCACTGACGTGACGGTATTGCTGATCGAGCACGACATGGACCTGGTGTTCAAGTTCGCAACCAGGATATCCGTGCTCGTCAATGGCGCGCTGTTCGTTGAGGGCACGCCGGCACAGATCGCGCGCGATGTTCGGGTACGCGAAGTCTACCTCGGGGAGACGGCGCATGCCTGAGCTGTTGCGCCTGGAGGCGGTCTCGGCCGGCTACGGCGAAGCGGTAGTGCTCACCGAAATCAACTTCCGTATCGCCGACGGTCAGGCTATGGCGCTGCTCGGGCGCAATGGTACCGGCAAGACCACCCTGATCAACACCATTGTCGGATTGACGCGGCTGCACGCCGGCTCGATTGCGCTCGATGGCCGCGACATCACCCGCACGCGGCCAGAGGCTCGTGCCCGCGCCGGCATCGGCTGGTCGCCGCAGGAACGCAACATCTTCAAGTCGCTGACGGTCGAGGAAAACCTGACGGCGATCGCGCGGCCGGGGGCGTGGACGGTGCGGCGCGTGTTCGAGGTGTTTCCGCGGTTGGCGGAGCGCCGCGGCAACCTCGGCAGCCAGTTGTCCGGTGGCGAACAGCAGATGCTGGCGATTGGCCGCGCCCTCATCCTCAACCCACGCATCATTCTGCTCGACGAGCCACTCGAAGGCCTGGCGCCGATCATCGTCGATGAGCTGTTGGCCGTCCTCAGGCGGGTGATCCACAACGAGGGGATGTCGGCGATCGTGGTCGAACAAAAGGCCCGACAAATCTTGGGTTTCACCGATCAGGCGATTATTCTCGAGCGCGGCCGCATCGTGTTCGCGGGCGCAAGTGCCGAGCTCGCCCGCAGTCCCGATAAGCTTGCGGCGCACCTCGGTGTAGAAAGCGCTGATGCTGGCCGCAATATGCAATGAAGCCCCGGGCCTAGTTTGCAAAGGAGTAGCGCCCATGCCGGACAGCCGTCCTCCATTCCGTGCCGATGCCGTCGGCAGCCTGCTGCGTCCGCCCGCCCTCAAGGCAGCCCGGGCGGCGCGGGAGGCGGGCCAGATCGGCGTCGATCAGCTGACCACCATCGAAGACGAGGAGATCAGCAAACTGATCGCCAAGCAGCACGACGTCGGCCTAAAACTCGCCACCGATGGTGAGTTCCGCCGTTCCTGGTGGCATTTCGACTTCCTGTGGCAGCTCAAGGGTTGCGAGCGGGTGGTGCTCGACCATGGCATCCAATTCCGCGGTACCGAGACCAAGCCGGAGAGCATTCGCGTCACCGGCAAGATCGATTTTCCGGCCGACCACCCAATGCTCGGCCACTTCAAGTTCCTGAAGGCAAACACCACCGCGACCCCGAAAATGACGATCCCGTCGCCGTCGGTGCTGCATTTTCGTGGCGGCCGCGACGCCATCAGCACGGACGCGTATCCCGATCTCGAGGGCTATTTCGAAGACTTGGCCACCACCTGGGGTAAGGCGGTCAAGGCGTTCTATGATGCGGGATGTCGCTACCTACAGTTCGACGACACGGTGTGGGCCTATCTCTGCTCCAAGGAGCAGATGGAGATGGTGCGCAGGCGCGGCGAGGATCCGGAGCGATTGCCGGCCATCTACGCCCGCACCATCAATGCCGCGCTCAAAGCTAAGCCTGCCGACATGACCATCACCACGCACGTCTGCCGCGGCAATTTCCGCTCCACCTGGATCTCCGAGGGTGGCTATGAGCCGATCGCAGAATTGCTGCTCGCCGGCGTTGCCTACGACGGATACTTTCTTGAATACGATACGGACCGCGCCGGCGGTTTGGAACCGCTGCGCTTTCTGCCCAAGGGCCACAAGCGGGTCGTGGTCGGGCTCGTCACCTCCAAGAGCGGCACCTTGGAGAATAAGGACGCCATTAAACGCCGGCTGGAGGAAGCCAGCACGCACGCCCCGATCGAGCAGCTCTGCCTGAGCCCGCAATGCGGTTTTGCAAGTACCGAAGAAGGCAACATCCTGACCGAGGAGCAGCAATGGGCCAAGCTCGGCATGATCGTCGACATTGCGCACGAGGTTTGGCACGAGCCAGGACGGGACACCGCCTGACCGGTTGGCAACAGCAGGCGCAGCCGAAAGCGCCTGCTCAAACAGCATGCCTGGCCGCGCGTCGCGCCCGCCAGTCGAGGCCGGGCTGCGGCCTCAGTGGACGCCGGCAATCTCCAGTTCGTCCTCCAGCGCGTGTCCGACCGCTGCCTGGTGACTGTCGGTCAGCGCCAGCGGCGTGCCGTCCGCCGCGTGCAAGGCAAACAGGTTAATACCGGCAGGAAGGCCCTCAATGGCTGGAAACATCTCCCGGGCCTCATCGGAGGTCATCATCCTGATATAGGCAACTTTGCCGCCGCCGAGCTTAGCGAGCTCGCTCATGCTCATGATCGGCACCATCGAAACCTGGTCTTTTGCCGATTTATTGCTCTTGGTTTCCATGACGCTCACTCCTTCTGGTCGGGGCTGCCGTAGGCTTCCCGTCACTTGGGCTGGCTCCATTGGAACCCTCGCCAAGTCCTACTGTTCCCTATCATTCCGCGATTCGCCGATCGCAGCTGTGGCCCGAAAGACTCAGGGCGCTGTTTGCCCGATCGCAATTTTGCGTACACGCCGGTCCGGTTCGCGGCGTACAAGGTCGATGCTCAACAGGCCATCTCGCAGATCGGCCGATTTAACCTCGATGCCATCGGCCAGAACAAAAGTGCGGCTGAATTGCCGGGCCGCGATCCCGCGATGAATGAACTCTCGAGACTTGTCCTCTTCTTGCCGGCCACGGATCACCAACTGACTATCTTCCAAGGTGATCTCGAGTTGCTCGCGTCGGAAGCCCGCAAGCGCCAGCGTAATGCGCAGAGCTTCACCGCTGGTTTGGCTGCCGTTGGTGGCGCCGGCAATGCGCTCGATGTTGTAGGGGGGATAGCCATCGCCGCCCTTACCAACGCGGTCGATCAGCCGTTCCATCTCCTCAAACCCCAGCAACAGCGGGCTCGACAGCAAGGAAACGCGTGACATTTCCAACGGCCCTCCCCAAAAGCGGCCAAAGCATCGCGAACACATCCGCGGACAAAGAGGTCCCGCGGCACCGGCCCCGACATGGGCGCCCTTGGTGCTCGCGTCCGGTGATATGGGGTGCAATCCGCACGGAATCAAGGAACAGGCGGGGAACATCGAGGTCACCGGCAGGTGCCACGCGCTCACCGAACCCCGGGCTCGAGCTCAGGCTGCATCGCCGGCCGCGGCAGCAACATGTCGATCCCAGCGCATGCCGTGGCGAGCTTGTCATCAAGTCAATTTCAGGTGTTGGTACGATTTCGGGCGGACCTGCCTGCCGACTTTTTTCGCCGCCGATGGCGCCCGCGTGCGCCCGCACCGTTTCGGCCAGGCCACATGCCGGGCAGCACAGCCCCCCGGCTGCGGGGAGGAGCGCGGCTGTGGTGGCATGTTGGCGTTAATCGGGCCGCGCATGGCCGGCCCACCCAAGCCCCGTGGATGGCTGGCCTCTGGCGTGGCCGGCTCAGAGCAGCGCCCGCACGTCCACGAAGTGTCCGGCGATGGCTGCGGCGGCCGCCATCTGCGGCGACACCAGGTGCGTGCGACCACGGTAGCCCTGGCGGCCCTCGAAGTTCCGGTTCGAGGTTGATGCGCAGCGCTGTTCCGGCTTCAGCTGGTCGGGGTTCATGCCAAGGCACATCGAGCAGCCCGCCTCACGCCACTCAAAACCGGCGTCGACAAACACCTGATGCAGGCCCTCTTGCTCGGCCTGCTGTTTGACCAGGCCCGAGCCCGGCACGATCATGGCATAGGCCAGGCGGTTCGAAATCTTCTTGCCCCGGACGATCTCGGCCACGTTGCGCAGGTCCTCGATGCGGCCGTTGGTGCACGATCCAATAAAGATCACGTCGAGCGGGATGTCGGTGATCCTGGTGCCGGGCGTGAGGCCCATGTACTCAAGGGCGCGGCTCATCTTGGCGCGCTTGGCTTCGTCGATGACCTTGGCCGGGTCGGGCACGACGCCCTCGATCGTTGCCACCTCTTCCGGGGAAGTGCCCCAGGTCACCACCGGCGGCAGGCGAGCGGCGTCGAGCGTCACTTCGCGGTCGAACTGGGCCGCGTCATCGGATTTTAAGGTCCGCCAGTAATCCAAGGCCTGTTCCCAGGCGGCAGCCTTGGGTGCTTTTGGCCGTCCCTTGAGGTAGGCAAAAGTTTTGTCATCGGGGGCCACCATGCCGGCCCGGGCGCCACCCTCGATCGACATGTTGCACACGGTCATGCGGCCTTCCATTGACAAGGCGCGGATGGCCTCGCCGGCATACTCGATGACGTGGCCGGTCCCACCGGCGGTGCCAATCTCGCCGATGATGGCGAGGATGATGTCCTTGGCCGTCACCCCAAGCGGCAAGGTGCCATCGACGGTGACGCGCATGTTCTTGGCCTTTTTTTGCGTCAGCGTTTGCGTCGCCAGCACGTGCTCGACCTCGCTGGTGCCAATGCCGTGTGCCAGCGCCCCGAACGCACCGTGGGTCGAGGTATGGCTGTCACCACAAACGATGGTCGTGCCCGGCAGGGTAAAGCCCTGCTCGGGACCGATGACGTGCACAATGCCTTGGCGAAGGTCGCGCTCGTCGTAGTACTCGATGCCGAAGTCCTTGGCGTTGCGCGCCATGGTCTCGACCTGGGTACGGCTCTCCTCGTCCTTGATGCCTTGGCTTCGATCGGGGGTGGTCGCAATATTGTGATCGACCACCGCCAGGGTCTTCTGCGGCGCGCGCACCTTGCGGCCGGCAAGGCGGAGGCCCTCAAACGCCTGCGGGCTTGTCACCTCGTGCACGAGGTGACGATCGATATAGAGAATGCACGTACCGTCCGGCTGGCGGCTGACGATATGGGCATCGAAAATCTTGTCGTACAGGGTCTGAGGTCGGGCTTGGGCCATGGTGCGGCAGGAGCTCTCGCTTGGTGAATGGCTCTTGATAGCCCGGCCGCGCGCCGGTCGCAAACAGCCGCAAAAAGAAAGACCGGGCGCGGGGCCCGGTCACAAGTCATTCCGACCATCCCTGACGGGATGGCTGAAGGCGTCGAAGGGAGGGTAAGTAGCCTTCAATAGCTGTCCGTCACAGCTGAGCTAATCAGACCTCGTTGGGCCGCGTTTGGAAAGAGGGGTGGCCGCATGCTTGCCATGCGCATCTGCATGGCTTCGCTGCAGAGCTCCTCAGTACTGCCATTGGCGCGCCTTGGAGATGAGGAAGTCCCGGAAAACCTGGACTTTTTTCGCGGTTTTCAATTCTTCGGGATAAACGAAGTAGATCGGCAACGTTGGGAGCTGCGTTTCACGCAACACCGGCACCAGATCGGTCTCCTCCTCGGTCAGATAGTCGGGAAGCAGGCCGATGCCGATGCCGGCCCGGATCGCATATTTGAGAGCGATAATGTTATTGGCGACGAATACGGGCTTGCGTGGCGGTCGGCCATCGAGCCCGGCGGTTTCCAGCCAATGGATGGTCGACAGGTGTGCGGCCGGCGTGCCCGCCATGGAAATGATAGGATGGCCGTCGAGGGCGGCAATCGACTGTGGCGTGCCGTGGCGGCGCACGTACTGCGTTGAGGCGAAGGCGTGCAGCTTCATGTTGAACAGCGGTCGCCGGATGAGCTCGCTCTGCTGCGGCTCGCTCGCCCAGATCGCGACGTCGGCGGCGCGCATGGCGATGGCGAGCTGCTCGTCGGTGAGCACGAGCTCGATGCGAATATCGGGGTAAAGCTCAAGAAACTCCCGCAGCCGCTGCGTGACCCACACCGACCCGAGGCCAATGGGAGCGGTGATCTTCAGATCACCGGTCGGTTTGGTGGTCGTGTCGCTGAGCAGGGTCTCCGCGGTTGACAGCTTGTTCATGATCTCGCTGGCGGTGCCAAACAGCATCTCGCCCTGCTCGGTGAGCACAAGGCCGCGCGCGTGGCGATGAAACAGCGCCACGTTGAGCTCCTTTTCGAGCGCTGACACCTGCCGACTGACGGCCGATTGGCTCATGCGCAGCGCTTCACCAGCGTGGGTGAAGCTGCCGGCCTCGGCGGCAGCATGAAAGATGCGGAGCTTGTCCCAATCCATGGGGGCCTAGTTCCGGGTGGGAGGGCGAGCGTGGTGGACTATGCCTATTCGGCAGCGGTGGCCAGGGCCTCCACCTTAGCCAAATAGCGCTCAGCCTCAAGTGCTGCCATACAACCCATGCCCGCGGCAGTCACGGCCTGACGGAAGACTTCATCCTTAACATCACCGGCTGCAAACACCCCCGGAATCGACGTTCGCGTCGAATCGGGTGCGGTGCGCAGATAGCCCTGCTCGTTCATCTCGAGCTTGCCTTTGAAGAGTTCGGTGGCGGGCACGTGACCGATGGCGACGAAAACGCCGCTGACCTCGAGCTCGGAGACTTGCCCCGACTGCACGTTCCTGATGCGCACACCCGTCACGCCCCTGGGATCGTCTGTGCCCAGGACGTCTTCAAGGACCGAGTTCCATACCACCTCGATCTTCGGGTTCTTGAACAAACGCTCCTGCAGGATGCGTTCGGCCCGGAAGCGATCGCGCCGATGCACGATCGTCACCCGCCTGGCGAAGTTGGTGAGAAACAGGGCCTCCTCGACCGCGGTGTTGCCGCCGCCAAAGACGATGACGTCCTTACCCTTGTAGAAAAACCCGTCGCAGGTTGCGCACGCAGAAACGCCGTAGCCCTTGAACTTCTCTTCGGTCGGGAGGTTCAACCAACGGGCTTGCGCCCCGGTGGCAATGATCAGGGCATCGGCGCTGTAGGTATCGCCCGAATCACCCGTCAGTCGCAATGGACGCCGATTGAGCTCCACATCGACGATCTGATCCATGACCATCTCGGTGCCAACGTGCTCGGCCTGGGCGCGCATCTGCTCCATCAGCCAGGGCCCCTGAATGACGTCGGCAAAGCCTGGGTAGTTCTCAACGTCGGTGGTGATGGTCATTTGGCCGCCGGGCTGCGGCCCCTGCACGAGCACCGGTCTCAGCATGGCGCGGGCGGCGTAGATGGCCGCCGTGTAGCCGGCAGGGCCCGAACCCAGGATCAGGACTTTGGCATGCTGAGTGGTCATGGATTGCCGCCGCGCAGGTTGGAACGAAGGCTGA
>DATFXD010000455.1:0-14664 GCA_035258605.1 Hyphomicrobiaceae bacterium
GGCTGCGACGTGTTGTAGATATGCAAGGTGCCGCCGGCCTTCTGCGCCACGGCGGCACCAGCCCCCGCAACAGCGCCGAGACCCAACAGCGCCAGCGCCAATGCGCCCCGGATTGCGTCATTTCTGCGTGGCGCCATCGCACGCTCCCTGCTGACCCTGGTCGCGGCACTTAGCCGCCGCACCGACCGTACTGCCGCGCTACTGGTCCTGGTCGATGTGCTGGCCACCCGTTGGCACCGGCCCGCTAATGCGGCTCCGGCCTGCCGAGCCGGCGTCCGCCTGCAGCGGCGAGGCCCCTGCCAAGGCAACCAAGCGCCCACGATGCGAGCCCGAGGGCGCTCGAGGGCGCTGGGGCACGGGCCAAAGGGGCAGAGACGATTGAGCGCGGGAAGCACCAAACGGGCGCGTGGGCTGCCATCCCGCGCCTCGCGCGCTCTCACCGAACAGAAGCGAACTAGCTCTTGCGCCCCGATACACTGGTGGCCGGAGCGGGCTTCGGCTTCTCTTTTTTCGGCTTGCGCTTTTCGCGGTTGGATCGCTGTTCCTTGTTCGCCATGGGCGCTCTCCTTTTCGACGCAGTGAGCTTAGCATGCCTGGCCCGAACTGGGAGCAGGTGCCCACAGATTTTGTGATGCTGCACGGAAGCGTTCGCGCGGCAAAACCCCAGGGCAGGTTTCAGCGCCCGAGCGGATATCTGACGTCGAGATAGCGTGCGGTGGCGAGCGCGCAAGCGGTTGCCAGCGCGCCGACCACCCATCCCATTTCGCGGGTGAGGACGACGAGGGCGACGGCGATCAGCGGCCCGATCCAGGTGATCCAATGCTTCATGCCGAGGCTGATAGCACGGCACCGGTAAACGAAGCCTTCAAGGCGTGGGGCGCGGCGGCGCACGCGCAAGCCTGGTCCAGCGCGCGCGCCGGCCTCTTACAAGCGCCGCCACGACGGCCGCGCCATTGGCCAGGCCCCGCTCCCCCGTGCTAGGCTCGAGCCAATCTCCGGGGACCATGCTCCGCCCCCGGATCGCCTCGCCCGGGGGTCACGTGGCACGGATTGATCTGCGCAATGTCAGCAAGACCTTGAAGGAGGGCGCGGCGCCCGCGATCGGCGTCGCCGGACGGGCCGCGACCCGGGCAGTTGAGGACGTGACCCTGCGCGTGCCCGACGGGCAAACGATGGTGGTGCTGGGACCGAGCGGCTGCGGCAAGACCACGCTCCTCAAGCTCATCGCCGGGCTCATTGCGCCCGACGCCGGCGACGTGCGCTACGACGACGTCGACGTCAAAAACCTGAACCCGGGCGAGCGTCGGATCGGCATGGTGTTTCAAAACTATGCGCTCTATCCGCACATCTCCAACCGCCGCAACGTGCTCTCCTATTTCATGTTCCGCAAACCATCCCCCGCGCTCGATGCCGAGGCCCGGGTCAGGTTCGAGCGGACCAGCGAGCTGATGGGGGTCGAGCTCAGCGATCTGTTGGAGCGCAAGCCGACGACCCTGTCCGGGGGCGAAAAGCAGCGCGTCGCGCTCGGGCGCTGCATCACCCGTGACGCCTCGGTGTTCCTGGTCGATGAGCCGTTTGCCAATCTCGATCAGGCGCTGCGCGAGAAGTACCGGGTCAACCTCAAGCGCCTGCTCCGCGAGTTCAAGATTACCACCGTCTATGTCACCCACGATCACCACGAGGCGCTGCTGCTGGCCGACGTGCTGGCGATCATGAACCGCGGGCGCATCGAGCAGGTGGGGACCGCGCAGGCCATCTACCACGCCCCCAACAACACGTTTGTGGCCGGGTTCCTCAACATCAACACCGGCGCGCCGCCGATCAGCCTGATCGACGGCGGCGCCGTGCCGCAGGCGGGCCCGGAGACCTGGGTCGGCGTGCGGCCCGACGAGGTCGAGATCTGTCGCAACGCCCGGCCCGGGGCGCTGGCGGGAACGGTCGCCGACTGTCTCAATCTTCCGCCGCGCAGCACCATGCTGGTGACCATCCGTGTTGCCGAGGCGGAGGTGCATGTTGCGACCGCAACCGATCAGGGCCACCGCCCCGGTGATGGCGTCTGGCTGGCCTTCAAACGCTACCACGTGTTCGACAAGGCGTCCGGACGGCGGCTTGAGGGCCACGACCCCGGGCTCAACTGAGGACACCGCAGCGGGTGCGATCGACGCTACGATCGGGGGCGATGCCGGCTCATCTCGGTGCCTGACCGGCCGCCGCCCGCGCCAGGTCGTGGCGGAGGTCGCGTTTCATGAGCTTGCCGTTGGCGTTGCGCGGTAGCGGCGTGTCGGTGACGGTGATGGCATCGGGCACCTTGTAGTCGGCGAGCAGGCCACGGCAATGGCGCTTAAGGGCGGTGCGCTCCAGGGTGGCGTCGGCGACGACAAAGGCATGCACGCGTTCGCCCAGCACCGGGCAGGGCGCGGCGACCACCGCCGCCTCGATGACGCCGGGGAAACTCATCAGCGCGTTCTCGACCTCGACCGAGGCGACCTTGTAGCCGCCGCGATTGATCATGTCCTTCTTGCGGTCGAACACCCGGACGTAGCCGTCGCGATCCTTGGCGCCGATATCGCCCGACCGCCAGTAGCCGGCAACGAAGTTGTCGGCGGTGGCCGCCGCATCCTGCCAGTAACCCTTGACCACCATCGGGCCCGCCAGCCACAGCTCTCCCTCGGCGCCGGCTGCAACCTCACGGCCGGCCTCGTCCATCACCAGGATGTCGGCGCACGGCAATGCGCAGCCGACGCTATCGGAGCGGGCCGCGGTCTCGCTGGGTGGCATCATGGTGACGGGGGAGGTGGTTTCCGTCGACCCATAGGCATTCATCAAGTTGAGCTGCGGCAGCCGCTCCTGAAAGCGCGCGATCGTCGCCGGCGCCATCGGTGCGCCGCCATAGGCGCCGAGCCGCCAACTGGAGAGGCGCGCCGCGTCAAAGCCGCTCTCGAGCAGGCAGAGGTTGTACATCGCCGGCACCATCAGGGAGTGCGTCATGCCCTCGGCGGCCGCGAGCTCCAGGAACGCAGAGGCCTTGAAGGTCGGCATCACGATCAAGGTCGCCGCTACCCGCACCATGGCGGCGACCAGCGCGATCACGCCCGTGACGTGGCTCATGGGCACCGCCACCAGCGCCCGGTCACCGGCGCCGAGCGCCATGCAACTCTCGTAGTGCATGGCCGAGTGGCAAATGCCGAGGTGGGTCAGCATGGCACCCTTGGGCGTGCCAGTGGTGCCGGAGGTATAAAGAATAATGGCGGTATCATCCTCATCGACCGGCGCGGACGGTGGCACCGGCGTGTCGACGAGCCATGGCAGCCCCCGATCCGCGGCATCCGCGGCGATGGCGACGCGGTGTCGCAACGCCGGTGTGGCCGCGGCGGGCGGCAGCCGCTCGCCGAGCGCGCGATCATAGACGATCAGCTTGGCACCGGAGTGCGCCAGCATATAGCTGAGCCCCGGCGTCTGCTCGCGCACGCTGAGCGGCACGGCAATGGCGCCAAGATGCAGGCTGGCAAACAACACGACCGGAAACGGGATGCCGTTGCCAAGCAGCATGGCGACGCGGTCGCCCTTGCCGATGCCGGCGGCCGCCAGGCCGGCGGCGCAGCTTTCGACACTGGCGCGGAACTCGGCGTAGCTTAAACGGTCGCCGCCGCAAACGATGGCCTCGCCCTCGGGGTTACGCGCCACGGCGTCGGTCAACAGCGTGTAGGCGTTGTTCGGTCGCTCGACGAAGCAGCGCACGACCCGGTCGCCATAATGCCGTTCGGTACGCATGGGGGGCACCGTGCCCAGCCAGGCGCGCTCGAAACTCGCCACCCCTCTCCTCCGTTGCCTGCCGCGGCGTTGCGACCCGATTGTGCGGCGATGCCGGCTGCTGCCGCCAGCCGGCGACGACCATAGATCGTTCGGCTCGCCGCCACCAGCAAGCAGCCTGCGCCTAACGACGCTGCGTCCAAAGCCACAAGAGAGGGCTCCTCAGGTGCCAAGCGCGATCAACCCCGTCGACCCGTGCCGCCCTGGCGGTAGGCTTAGAGCGGCTTGAGGTTGCCCAGCAGGGTCGGCAGAAACTCCGACACCGTCGGGTGGATGTAGACGGCGCGTTGCATCACCGTGACTGGCGCCTTGGCGTACATCAAGGTCAACAGCGCCTGGATGACCTCATCGCCGGTGACGCCCAGGATCGACGCCCCGAGGATGTGCCGGCTTTCGCTATCGACCAGGACCTTCATAAAACCCAAGGTCTCGCCCTTCTCGAAGGCCCGGCTCACATTCTCCATGGCCAGTGTGCCCCTCAGCGCCGGACGGCCGAACCGGCGCACCTCGGCCTCGGTCATGCCGACGCGACCGAGGGGCGGATCGATGTAGAGATTGTAGGCGGTGATGCGATCGCTGACCCGCCGCCGCTCGCCATCCAACAGGTTGGCGGCGACGATCTCGAAATCGTTGTAGGCGGTATGGGTAAAGGCGCCACGGCCGTTGCAATCGCCCAGCGCCCAGATCCCGGAGACATTGGTGCTGAGGTCGTCTGCAACCTTGATGTAGCCGTGCGCATCGGTGGCGATACCGGCCTTGTCGAGGCCGAGGTCATCGGTATTGGGACGACGGCCGACGGCGATCAGGAGGTGGGAGCCGATACACTCTTTGCTGCGGCCGTCGGCCGTACAGCGCGCGACGATGTCGGTGCCGCGTCGCGCCAACGTGAGCCCGCCGGCACCGACGGTGATGTCGATGCCCTCGCGCGCCAGGATATCGGCGATGGCGGCGGAGACATCGGCATCCTCGCGGGCAATCAGCCGCGGCCCAACCTCGATGATGCTGACTTCGCTGCCGAAGCGGCGGAACATCTGCGCAAATTCAAGGCCGACGTAGCTGCCGCCCACGACGATCAGATGCGGCGGCACCGCATCGATCTCGAGCAGGCTGCTGTTGGTGAGGTATGGCACGTCGCCGAGGCCGGGGATGTCGGGAATGACGGCGCGGCCGCCGACGTTGAGGAAGATCTTGTCCGCAGACAAGGTCTCGCCGCCGACCACCAGGCTGGTGGGCGATGCCAAGCGCGCATGCCCCTGGTAGACGGTGATGTTGGCTTGGTTGCGCAGACCGCGCTCGACGCCGGTGCGCGAGGCAGAGACGATGTCCTCCTTGCGCGCGCGCACGCGCGGCATATCGACCGTTACCGGTCCACCGATCGCGACGCCGAAGTCGCCAGCACGATGCGCGATGTGGGCGGCATAGGCGCTGGCGACCCAGGTCTTGGTGGGGGTGCAACCGGTATTGACGCAGGTGCCTCCGAAGTGAAGGCGCTCGATGACGGCAACGCGCTTGCCGGCATTGGCCAGGCGATGGGCGAGCGACGGCCCGGCTTGCCCGGTGCCGACGACGATCGAGTCGAACTGCGGCATGGCTCGGCCTCCGTGTGGGTTGTGCGCCGTCGGACGCGGATTAGAACCGGCGCTGCGCGGCCCAGGGCGGCCGCACGACAGCATACCGCTAAAGCGATCCTCCCTGCTGGTCGGTTGGCGGCAGAAGGTGAACGGCGGCGGCCGCCGGGGCGGGTGCGGGACATCAGCTCAAAGGGCAAGGCTCAGCGGATCGGCCCGAGCTTAAATCGAGGGATAGACCCAACCTTGAGCCGGCCCGCGGCTGCTGCTTGAGCATCTTGGCCCAGGGTTCGAAGCAAAATTTTTGCTGGTTGGATTGGGCGGGGTGCAGCCTGAGCGTCACCTGTTGGGCGACAGCCGGCGGGCCAGATGCCTTGATCACGGCCAGGCGTGCGGCGGCGAGCGAGGCGGGGATGCCTATGCCCCCTCCCCAGTGGCGTTGGCGTTGCCGGCGATAGCGTTGCATGGCACGCACAGGCGCCGCAAACCAGGAGCCGGCATGCGGGGCGGGGCAAAGCTCCCGCCGGCAGTGCGCGTGCCCATCCCACGCACGCGGGTCCCGGGGCGTTCGGCCAACCTGTCCCCCGCCGTCAGGCTCAGGCGTTCAGCGTCAGAGGCGCATTGACATTGTGCATTGACTGGCGTTGGAAAACCCGCCGCTCACATTGACGTGAACGGACTTCGGTGCTTTCATTCCTCGGCTTGCCTTTTAGGGAGGGTAAGCAGTAAGGGCGCTCCGCGCTCTCCCCCATGGAGGGGAGGACGCGTCAGAGCGCCCTCCTTCGTTTGGCGGTGCGTGCGGTCGCGTTGAGGCGCGCCATTACACCAGCTGCGGCGCCCGTCCCGTCGTTCCTGGTCGTACCGTCGCGCCGTTAGTCGACGAAGGGCAGCACGGCCAGACCGCAGGCGCACAGGATGGTGATGATGGTCCACACCACATTGGGCCAGGGCGCGTCGCTGCCGTACTCGGCTCTCTGCTCGTCACGGTTTGGCATCGAACGCACCCCCACCCCGTCCCTCGCGGCAACCGTCGGCCGCCGGCATCCAAGGCCGGCTAAACCCTTGACCAATCCCAGACGTGGCGAGGTCCCGCGCCGTTCAACAGTAATGGCCTCCGTAACCGTGCGACAGGGGCTGGCCGCGCTGCGCGGCGTTTGCCGCCGGACCATGTGTCGTTCAGGCAACGCCGGAGGCGGAAGCTGTCCCCTCTGCGCCCGCGCTTCACGCTCCAGCGATTGCTCCCCCTCCCGCTGACGAGGCCAACGGTCGCCCCTTCATTGCGACAGGGACAACGCTCGCCGTGGCATGGCACTCTCTCTCCAAGGGGCACCACGCTCGCCAGGGCCCGCACCGGGTTTGCTTCTCGAGCGTGCACGGTTTTGCTGCGAGGTTTGGCATGTCGCGCCTCTCCCTGCCCACTGAGCACGCGCCAACACCCGAGGACGTGCGCGTGCTCGAAGAGGCGATTGACGCCTTCAACCAGGCGCGCACCGGCATTACCGACGGCAAGCTGTTCGCCATGTTTCTGCGCGACGGCGAGGGCCGACCGATCGGCGGCCTCTTTGGGTGGACCTGGGGCGCCACCTGCTACATCCGCTACCTGTTTGTGCCAGCGCCGCTACGTGGCCAAGGCGTCGGCTCCCATCTGATGGCCGCGGCCGAGGCCGAGGCCCGAGCCCGCGGCTGCCGCCAGATCGCGCTTGAAACGCACGACTTCCAAGCCCCCGACTTCTATCGCCGGCTCGGCTTCGAAGTCACCGGCCGCATCGAGGGCTATCCGACTGGTTACCAGTATCTGACGATGCGCAAGCGTCTATCAGACTGACGCCCGGAGGCCGCCGGCACCACCGCGACAAGGATGACGGGCGTCGGTTCCTATTGCCCCCCACGGGCGTGGCTGCCCGCGGGCCCGCCTGGCAGCGGGCCCGCCTGATGTTAGCGCCAAGGCTGCCCAAGCTTGAAGTTGAGACCGGCACGGATGACGTTGATGTCGTCGTTGTTGTGTCCGTTGTGGTCATTATTGTAGCTGAGGTATTCCAGCCGCGCCGACATGCTATCCGACAGTCGGCCCTCAACGCCGAGCCCCCACACAAATCCTGATTCGGAGTCGTTAGCGCTGACCACGCCGAGGCCCGCGGTGCCGTACACCAACAGCCCGGGCTGCAGCAAATAGCCGACGCGGCCGCGCACCGACCCTAGCCAGTCGATGCGATCATCGTTGGTGGCGGAGATATCGGCTTCGAGGCCATAGATGATCAGGTTGCTCCGCCAGTTGTAGCCGAGCTGCACGCCGCCGACCAAGTCGCCACTGTCATCATTGAAATCGGCATGGCCGAGGTGCAGACCGCCGTAGAGTCCCTGCCAGATCAAGGGGCGGTCTACATAACCGGTGGCCGGGCCGCCGGCCATCGTTGCCGTCGCAAACATCGAGAGGCACGCTACCACCCCCAATCCGAACAGTCCCTTACGCAGCACGACCATGATAGATGCTCCTCTAGCCTCAAAATTTTGCTTCCCTCCCCGTCACCCGGCCCCTGTCCGCGCCGACCTTGGACGTAGTATGTGCAAGATGTGACAAGGGTAGGGCGCTCGAGGCCAAGTTTGCCCACCGAGACTTGGCGGCGAAGGCGATGCGGTTTTGATTTTGGTCGCTAAATCAGCGCGTTGCTGCGGATTCGTTTTACAGCAATATGAGTATTTATGTGGTCGAGGAGGCACGGGGACGCCCAGAAATCATGAAAACAGCAGAAAACTATCTGGGGTGGGCGCGCACGCGGCGTGCGCCGGTCCCGAGCTCGCGGCCTTCGCGGCTCGTCGCCTTATCGCCCGTGCACGGGCGCCGCCGCGGCACGCAAAACCGGAGGCTCACCCGGGCGCTCATAGTGGTCGCGGTCGTGCAGAGCCAAGGCGATCGACCGTTACGGCACCAGCACAATGCGGCCGACGACCTGGCCAGCCTTGAGCGCGCGCAGCGCGCCGTTGACCTCCGCCAACGGCTGACGGGTGACCTTGATCGGCTGCAAGCTGCCGGTCTGCGCCAGCCCCACCAGCTCCTTCAGTTCGGGCAGACTGCCAACGTAGGACCCGCGCAGCCCCATCGCACGCAGCGGCAAATACACGATCGGCAACCGGAGCTCGCCGCCATAGAGGCCAACCACGACGATCTCGCCGCCCTTGCGGATGCTGGCCATGCCCAGGTTGACGGTGGCGGCGGCGCCGACCAGATCGAGCACCGAGGTGGCACCACCGCCGGTCGCCTTGATGATCGCTTGCGCGGCATCGGGAGCGGCGCCATCGATCGCCGCCAGCGCACCGGCGGCCAGCGCCGCGCACCGTTTGTCGGGATCGATGTCGACCATGACGGCGCCCTTGCCGCCCATTGCTCTGAGCACGCTCAAAGCCATGTGCCCGAGGCCACCGGCGCCCATGATCACCACGGGCTCGTCCTTGATTTTGGTGCCGAACTTTTTGAGCGCCGAATAGGTGGTCACACCCGAGCAGGCGAGCGGCGCGCTCTCGGCGGGATCCAAGCCGCCAAGATCGACGCAATAACGCTCGTGCGGCACCAGTACGTATTCGGCGTAGCCTCCCGGCGTGAACACCCCCATCGCGCGCGCCTTGACGGCGCACAGGTTCTCCTCCCCCCGCTGACAGGTCGCACACGCGCCGCAGCCGAGCCATGGGTAGACGACGCAGGACAAGCCCGGCGCCACGGCCTTGACTTCGGGCCCCACCTTGACGACCACGCCGGCGATTTCGTGGCCCATGGTCAGCGGCAAGGTGACGCCACGGTCCTTGAGCGTCATGTGATGGCCCTGACCTAGGTCGTAGACCCCTTCCCAAATGTGCAGGTCGCTGTGGCACACGCCCGCGGCCGTCATGCGAATGAGGACCTCGGCGGCCTTGGGTTCGGGAACCGGCTGATCGAGGCGCTCGAGTGGCTCATTGTGGTTGGTGACGCAGTAGCAGGCGTGGGTCATGGGGGGTTCCTAGCGTGGCTAGCGTGCGGACGACCTCGGCGCCGCAGTCAACCGCGGAACCTCTTGGCCTGCAACCCAATTGCAGCGCGGACGTTGTCCCAAGGATAGTCGGGCGCAACAGAGGACAAGACGATGGCGTCGCCACGCACTGGCCGGAAGTCCAAAGGCACAGGCAAAGGACGGTCGCGGGCGCTGGCCAGGCCGCGCGCCCCGACACGATCGCAGGCGCTAGGATCGCAGGCGCGAGAATTGGCGCCCGCCGATCCCATCAGCGCCGTTGGGACGCTGTTGGCGCGGTGCGCGGAAATGCCCTTCCGTCTGTTGCGGGCGCGTTCCCCGCTGGAGGTGTGGCAAGAACAGATGCGCTTGGCCGCAACCGTCGCCACCGCCTGTGGGCTGGCCAGCGGCCTGACGCCGGTGCCGGCAGCCCCCCTGGCCAAAGCCAAAAAACCCAATTTATCGCGCCGCCGCAAGCGCTAACCGCTGGCATGGCTGGCGCCGCACGCCGCGCCCCTCCGCTGCGCGGGCTCTTTCAGACATCCGATCGGCCAAACACGGGGCCCACGTCGTTTTCCCAACTTTGCCCCCTCTTGATCCGCTCGTTGGCCTGGCGCCGGCCAAGTGGGCAGGGTCCCACGCCCGAGTGCCGCCCCCTGACGCGCGGGCCGGCGGGCCGGCTCCCGCGTTGACGGCTTCAGCCGATAGGGCGGGAAGGTGGATGGGGAAAGACAACCGCACAAGGACAGTACCGAGGACCTTAGTCGACAACGTCCAATGCCAGGCGACAGGGCTTTAGTCCTCAGACATCCGGAGGTGCGTCGGCTGGCCTAAGCTCCGTTGGCTGTGCCTCAAGATTGTGCACAAACTTCGGTTTGGAACGCCGGGGCTCGCGACCACGCGCGCGCCCGTCGTCCCTTGGTCTTTCTTAACGGCATGATGCTGACGGCGGCCGCCATTGTTGGCTCGCAGCGCCGGAGCGGGAGAAGAAGGCATGACGATTTCCTGGAAAATGATTGCGGCTACCACCCTGGTCACGGTCGTGTTCAGCGGGCCGGTTGCGGCAGCCGACGATTTGAACCTGCCCCGGCAGAAGATCGATCTGGTGGCGCCGCCCTATGTGCACGCGCACGAGCAGGCAACCTCCGAGGGACCGAAGATCTTGGAGTTCCGGCTGGTCGCCGAAGAAAAACAGATGGTCATCGATGAGGAAGGCACCAAGCTGCGCGCCATGACCTTCAATGGCTCGATCCCCGGTCCGATCCTGGTCGTGCACGAGGGCGACTACGTCGAGGTGACCCTCGTCAACCCCGCCACCAATACCATGCCGCACAATATCGATTTTCATTCTGCCAGCGGCGCCTCTGGAGGCGGCGACCTGACCTTGATCGGGCCTGGCGAGCAAGTCATGCTGCGCTGGAAGGCAACGCGCACCGGCGTGTTCGTCTATCACTGCATCCCGGGCGGCCCGATGGTCCCCTGGCACATCGCTTCGGGCATGAGCGGCGCCGTGATGGTGTTGCCGCGCGATGGTCTCAAGGACGGCACCGGCAAGCGGCTCACCTACGACCGCGCCTACTATCTGGGCGAGCAGGACTTTTACGTTCCGCGCGATGCCAAGGGCAAATTCAAGTCCTATACAACGCACGTCGACGCCTTCGCCGATACCATGGAGGTGATGCACAAGCTGATCCCGACGCACGTGGTGTTCAACGGCGCCGTTGGCGCGCTCACCGGCAAGAACGCCATGTTGGCAAAGGTCGGCGAAACCGTGCTCATCGTCCATTCCCAGGCCGACCGCGATTCCCGCCCGCACATCGTCGGCGGCCACGGCGACTATGTGTGGGAGACCGGCAAGTTCTCCAATCCACCGCAGACCGATCTTGAGACCTGGTTTATCCGCGGTGGCTCCGCCGGCGCCGCGCTCTATAAATTCCTGCAGCCCGGCATCTTTGCCTACGTCAACCACAATATGATCGAGGCGTTCGAGCTTGGCGCCACCGCCCACTTCCGGGTCGAGGGCAAGTGGAACGACGACCTGATGACCCAGGTGCGCGCCCCCGGACCCGCGCGCAAGACTGAGTTGCAGCAATAGCGGCCTTTCGGCCGAGGCGGGTGCGCGATGCTGTCACGCGGTGTCAGGCTGCTGACCATTTGGCTGCGTTTTGCCGCCGCGGCGGTGGTGGCGGCGCTCGCCATTGCCGTCCTCGCACCAGCGCTCAGTCTGTGGTCGGCGCCAACGGCGCCGATCCCCGACCTCATCACCTTGCGGCCGGGGTCGTTTGCCTACCGCGCGGCCGGCGAATACTTGCGCGACGCGCGGCCGGTGACGGCGCCGCTGCTCGCGGCCGGGCAGACGCCGGGCCTGTCCGTGATGCGGCAGCAGGTGACCGAGGCCGACTATCAGCGCTGCGTCGATGCCGGTGGCTGCGCGCCGGTCGACGGCGATGCCAGCCCCGACCGCCCGATGGTCAAGGTGAGCTTTCGCGACGCGGAGGCCTATGCGGCCTGGCTGTCGCGGAGCACGGGGCTGCGCTTCCGCCTGCCGAGCGACCGGGAATGGGCCTACGCGGCGGGAAGCCGCTTTAGCGACGATGCCGTCCCGGAAATCTCCGAGGTCACCGATCCCGGCCGTCGCGCCCTCGTGCTTTATGACAAGGGCGCCGATCGCGCCGATGGCAGCGTCAAGGCCGCGCAGCCGATCGGCAGCTTTGGCGCCAATGAACATGGGCTTGTCGATCTCGCCGGCAACGTGTGGGAATGGACCACCACCTGCTTTGAACGCCACAGCCTCACCAGCGCGACTGAAGCCGAGACGGTAACCGCCAACTGCGGGGTGCGGGTGGTCGAAGGCCGGCACCGGGCCTACATCCCCGACTTCATCCGCGAACCCCGGGCCGGTGGCTGCTCGGTCGGCAGGCCGCCCAGCAATCTGGGCTTCCGCCTGGTGCGCGACGATTAGCTCAGGCGATGGCCAAGGTCTGGGTCGCGCGGCGGCGCTCGCGTGCGGCGCCCGCGGGATGGCCATTCACAGCCGCGGCGTTGGTGTGCGACACTGGGGCGGTCACAACGCTTCAGGAGGGTCGCACCTCATGGCCACGTACATACCAAGCCCGCGAGACTGGGTGCGGGAACAGGTCGAACTTTACGAATCGAGTGGCGGCACCAAGGGCACGACCCTGCGCGACACCGGGTTGCCGGTTGTGCTGGTGACGCACACGGGCAACAAGACCGGGGCCATCCGCAAGACGCCGCTGATGCGCGTTAAGGACGGCGACGGCTACGTGCTGGTCGGCTCCCAGGGCGGTGCCCCCAACGATCCGGTGTGGGTGCACAACCTGCGCGCCAACCCGAGCATCGAGCTCCGCGACGAGACCGTCGTGCGTCCGATGCGGGTACGCGAGGTGACCGACGCCACGGAACGGGCGCGCCTGTGGGGGCTGGCCGTGGCGGCGTTCCCGCCCTACGCGGAATATCAAACGCGCACCACCCGGCAAATCCCGCTGTTTGTCGCCGCGCCCTAACCTGAACCCAACGGCTCTTTAACGGCGGTGGAGTGACGTTAGCCGGCGGCGGCGCGCCGGCCGCAGGCGACGCTCGGCACGGGAGAGTGGGTGCTGCGGCGCCAGCGCCGCGGCGGCCTCGACCAAGCAGGGGGGACATGGACAAGCTAGCGTCTGAGGCTGATACGCTCGAGTTCGACGTGATCGTGGCCGGCGGCGGCTCGGCCGGCTGCGTGCTGGCGACCCGGCTCTCGGAAAACCCGGCACTCAAGGTGTGCCTGATCGAAGCCGGAGCCCGTGACCGCAATCCGTGGATCCATATCCCCTTGGGTTTCGGCAAGCTCGTGCCCAATGCCAACGTCAACTGGGGTTACGAGACCGAACCCGAACCCAATCTCAACGGTCGCCGGCTCAGCTGGCCGCGCGGCAAGGTGCTGGGCGGTTCGGGCTCGATCAATGGCCTGGTATTCCTGCGCGGTGCGCCCAGTGACTACGACGGGTGGCAAGCGCTGGGCGCCGTCGGCTGGAGCTACAAGGAGGTGCTGCCCTATTTCAAGCGCATGGAGCACAACGTGCGCGGCACCGACGCCTATCGCGGCCAGGGCGGGCCGATGACCATTTCCGACATCAAGAACCCCTCACGCAGCGCTCGGGCGTTCGTGGAAGCCTGCCGCCGCCTGCAGCATCCGAGCAATCACGACTTCAATGGCGAGCGCATCGATGGCGTCGGCATGGTCCAGCTCAATGTCCGCAACGGCTGGCGCTGCTCGACGGCGGCGGGCTATCTCAAACCCAATCTGTCGCGCAACAACCTCGAGCTCATGACGCAGACCTATGTGCGGCGGATCCTGTTCGAGGAGCGGCGCGCGGTCGGCCTCGAGGTCGAGAACGGCGGAACCATCAAACAGATCCGGGCGCGACGCGAGGTGATCGTATCGGCGGGCGCCATCAATTCGCCGGTGCTGCTGATGAACTCGGGCGTGGGACCGGCGGCCGAACTCAAGCAATTCGGCATCGACATCGTGCACGACCTGCCGGGCGTCGGCAAAAACCTGCAGGACCATGTGCAGGCCCGGTTCACGTTCCTGACCCAAATAGCAGGTACGCTCAACGAAATCTTAACCTCGCGCCGGCAGCAGCTCAGCATGGCGATCGAGTGGCTGCTATCGGGCTCGGGCCAGCTCGCGGTCGGGGCGACGGAGGCGACGCTGTTCGCCAAATCAAGCCCGACCGAGCCGATCGCCGATCTACAATTCCAGGCCACCAACTTTTCGACCGAGCATATGACCCTGGGCTTGGACCGCTGGCCGGGCTTCGGCTTCAATTTTTGCGTGTGTCGCCCCAAGAGCCGCGGCGAGATCAAGCTCGCCGACGGCACCCGACGCTCCAAGCCGCGGATCTTTGCCAACTACTTCAGTGATGCCGACGACGACGACATGCGCCGGTCGGTGGCCGCGTTCCACATCGGCCGGCAAATCATTGCCACCGAGCCCTACCGTTCTTTGATCTTCGCGGAGGTGCGACCGGGCACGCACGTGGTCGCCGACGACGATATCCGAGGCTTCATCCGCCAGGTTGCAGGTACCGTTTATCATCCGTGCGGCACCTGCCGCATGGGAGAGGACGATACCGCCGTGGTCGATCCCAGCTTGCGCGTCCGCGGTGTCGAGGGTCTGCGCGTGGTCGACGCCTCGGTCATGCCGGCGATCCCCTCGCCCAACATCCACCCGGCCACGATTATGATTGCGGAAAAGGCATCGGACGCAATCTCGGCGGCGCTGGCCGTGCACTAGCGGCCGCGGCCCC
>DATFXD010000456.1:0-3768 GCA_035258605.1 Hyphomicrobiaceae bacterium
CCCGGTGAGGCCTACATCATCCTGCGCAACTTGCCCGAGGCGGCATGGTTCTCGCACGGCGAGCGCCGCGATGAACATACCTGGGCGTTGCCGACCGCCGATCTCGACGAGTTACAGCTGACCTTGCGCGATGAGATACCCGAAGCGTTCACGGTCGGCATCGAGGTGGTCGATGGCAACGCGGCGGTCGTGGCCGAGACCACGGCGCAGGTGCACCTCATCGGTGCTCCCGCCATCGCCGAGGCGGCCCAGCCCGCTGCGGTCGCGGACCCCCCGGCAAAACCCGAGCGGGTGGCCGTGGCAGCCCGGCCCAAGACGGAGGTCGCCCAGCACGATTGGCGGACGGGCACCTTGACGCGGCAGTTCGTGGCGCGCGAAGCCTTGCCGAAAGCCCCGCTCGCCGCGGCGCCGCCGGATCCAGCCAAGAGCGGGGCCGGCCCGGCCCCCCCACCGCTGCCGCGGCCGGACGGCATGAGTGCGCTGGGCGCGATCCCCCACGAGCCCACGACCGGACGCTGGCTGTGGTGGAAGCTACCCTCGCCGCTGCAGTTGGCCTTCACCCCCAAGAGCGAACCAGGGCGCTAGCGCCGTGCCCACCCGCCGCCGCGTTGGCGGGGCGGCGCCCTCCCCCTGGGGTTCAGCGCCAGGCTTAGGCGACGTGAGGCGGATGTCGGGGCCGCGCGCAACACCATCAAGCCCGTCCGCAAACACCCGCTCCCCACCACCGGGGGTGGTGGAGATTGGGGCTACGCGCGCCAAAGCGGCGTCCTCCGGCAGCCCAATGTCCCCCGCGCAAGCCGGTCTGTGCCGGCGGCTCAGGTCCACCCGCGCCGCCGTGCGGGGTCGTTTTCGCCTCGGTTTGGGCCTCCCCTACCCAACAGGCAAGATTTTAAGTCCACTTTGGTCTGATAACCGATGGCCGCCTTTCGGCGTATTGGAAGGTGGGACCATCCAAGAGTACTGGTCATGTCCGCAAACATCCTGCCGCGTTTTGCGGTGCCCCTGACCCCGATCCGGGAGTGGTGGCAAAGCCTCGAGCGCGCGCGCAAGCTCACCGCTGCGGTGTCGCTGGCGGTGGTTTGCGGGGTCGTCTATGCCTGTGCCTTTGTGGCCAGCCAGATCGAACAGGCGTTCTGTCACAAGGCAGCGGCGAGCACCGCCTTGTACATGGACAGCTTCGTCGAACCCCTGGTGCAGGAGCTCACCACCAACGCTTCGCTCTCGGCCGAGAACCGCCAGACCTTGGAGCGTCTCTTGTCGCCGGCTTCGATCGGCAAGCCGGTCGTCGCCTTCAGGATCTGGCTCGGCGATCGCGTCGTGTTCAGCAACCAGAGCGAAATCGTCGGCCGGCGCTTTCCCGACAATGCCGACCGGGAACGCGCCTTCCTGGGGGACGTGGTCGGCAAATTTGAGCTCAATGGCGAAGAAGACGTGCAGGAGCGCGCACTCAAAGCGCCGATCCTCGAAGTCTATGCGCCGATCCGGCAGACCGGCACCAATCGCATCATCGCGCTCGCCGAAACCTCCGAGCTGGCGGTGGATCTGATGCGCGAGATCCGGGCCGCGCAATACGCCAGCTACGTCGTCATCGCCAGCACCGCCATCGGCCTGCTGCTCGTGCTGTTCAGCCTCACCGACGGCTTGCACATGCGGATCGGTGAGCTGGCGCTGCAACGGGCGGCGCATGAACAGTTTCGCAAGCGCATGTTCAAGGCCAATGGCCACGTGCTCGAGATGAACGAGCGCAATCTGCGGCGCCTTGGCCAGCAACTGCATGCCGGGCCGCTGCAACTCGCGGCCCTGGCCCTGCTCAAACTCGATGCGCTGTGCGATCAGGAGGGCGGGCTCGACAATCTTGCCTCGACTCGGGCCGCCGATATCGATGTCATTCGCAAGGCGCTCAAGGATTGCCTCAGTCAAATTCGCAACGTTTCGGCCGGGCTCGCGCCGTCCGAGATCGAGAGCCTGTCGTTGGCCGAGGCCATCAGCACCGCCGTCTGCCTTTACGAACTGCGCACCGCCATGGCGGTGAGCTGCGATTTCCGCGATTTGCCCGAGGCGGCGCCCTACCCCTTGAAGGCGTGCCTCTATCAATTCGTCGAGCAGAGCCTCGCCAGCGCATTGCGGCACACGGCGGGTGAAAGCGTGCACCTCAGCGCCACCGGCAGCGAGGCGCTACGCATCGAGATCGCCTATGAGACGGAGCTGTCGCGGTCATCGTCCTGGCTGACCGAGGATATCGAACTGAGCAGCGAATCCCTGCGGCATCAGATCGAGGCGCTCGGCGGCACACTGGTGGTACTCTCTCCCGAGCACGGGCGGCTCGAGATCTGCGCCAGCTTTGGACTTGGCGATATGGGAAATACCAATGGCTAGGCCGATCC
This sequence comes from Hyphomicrobiaceae bacterium, assembly GCA_035258605.1. Lineage (GTDB taxonomy): Bacteria > Pseudomonadota > Alphaproteobacteria > Rhizobiales > Hyphomicrobiaceae > AWTP1-13. The sequence continues at coordinate 2,385 of DATFXD010000456.1, forward strand.
GCGTCGCCGTCGTCGATCCCTATCCGATTTTTCGCGAAGCGGTGGTGCAAACGATCACCCGCTGTCCGGAGCTGTTGCTGGTTGCCCAAGGCGCCACCGCGGCCGATGCCCGCGCCGCCGTGCGCGAGGCAGAGCCGGACATTCTGCTGATCGACATCTCCATCCCCGAAGGCGGCATCGAGGCTGCGATCGGCATCGCCAAGGGCGGTTCGTCCTGCAAGCTGGTCGTACTGACGGCGCTCGACGACGTCATGAGCGTGTCCAAGGCGTTGGCCGCCGGCGTCAAGGGCTACATCCTCAAGGGCGTCAGCGGTACCGAGCTGGTGGCCGCCATCAAGACCATTGACGGCGGCTTGCCGTTCGTGACGCCGGATTTGGCCTCGCGGCTGCTGACCGATGCCCGGGGCGGGGCGCTGCTGCCATTGCGCGAAGCCAAGCTCAAAGCGGCGCTCAGCTACCGTGAGCAGCAAATCCTCAATCACGTGTCGAAGGGACTGACCAACAAGGAGATCGCCGACCGGCTTGGCCTCACCGTCGGCACCATCAAGCACTACGTCACGCAGCTCTTCAAAAAGATGAACGTCCGCAACCGGCTGGAGGCCATCCAGGCAGCGCAGAAGTCCGACCTGACGTGAGTGGCGGGTAGCGCTAGCGGCCGAGCGCCCTGGCCAGCGCCCGAGCGAGATCGCCCGCCGGGCGCACGCTGATGCGCTCGAGCCCGAGCCAAGCCGCCATCAAGCGGAGCTCGGCGGCCAGCGGGTCGACCAGGGACAATGGCGCGGTCGGCTCGCGATGGGCGGCCTCGACCCGCAATAGAGCGTGCGCGCGGTCCGCCTTGAGATCGACGCGCGCCACAATCCGATCGCCGAGCAGGAACGGCAGCACGTAGTAGCCGTGCGTGCGTTTGGCGCGCGGCGTATAGAGCTCAAGCCGGATGCGGGCGCCAAACAGAACTTCGGCGCGCTGGCGCTGCCAGATCAAAGGATCGAACGGGGCCAGCAGCGCCTGCGCCGCCAGCCGCCGCGGCAGCCGCGCGTCCCGCGCCAGGTAGGCAACGGCAAAGCCAGGCTCGACCGAGGTCAAAAGCAGTTCGCCGGCTTCCAGCAGCTCGGCAATGCGCAGTTTGGTGTCGGCGACTGGCAGGCGAAAGTAGTCGCGCAGGCAACGCTCGCTGGCGATACCGAGCGCGCCGGCCGCAACCCGGACCAGATGGCGCTGCGCATCGTCCTCGCGCGGCGTGGGTGCTGCGACCACCGCCGGCGGCAGCACCCGTTCGCTGAGATCATAGGCACGCTCAAAGGTGTCGTGGCGCGTGTGGGTGGTGACCTCGCCGGTCCAAAACAGCCACTCGAGCGCGCGCTTGCCGTCCGACCATCCCCACCAG
>DATFXD010000457.1:0-18947 GCA_035258605.1 Hyphomicrobiaceae bacterium
TTGGCCGTGTCGTAGAGCACGATCACTCCCTCCGCGCGCTCGCGTTGCAAGGGACAGATGCCTTCGGGGTGGTCAACACCCGACGCGAATCGCATCAGGCAATCGGGCGTTTGTATTTTTTGGGACCGCTGCGGTTGCCACTGCAGCAGCCGGAATGGCCTATCGGCGCTGTTGACGGGGCCGGCAAGGATCAAAATCGTGTCCTGCCAGCGGGCAAGGTCGCGCACGCCGAGACCACCAAGGTCCACGAAATGCAAGACAACCGCCCCGATGGCAAATGCGCTGGTCACGGTGATCGCCGCGATGATGGCTATGTTGTCAACCACGGGTCCGCGCAGGCCGACAAAGATCTTGCCGCGCCAAACCGTCAGCCCCTCGATGTCGAACCCATTCTCCTTGCTCGGCAGCTGCATGAAGGGAGCAATGTGCGCGTGCGCGCCAAGCACGGTGCGCACGCTACCGGCGCCCTTGAAGGGTAACGCAGTACCGGGTGGCGCGAGGGCATCACCGCCAGGCGCCAACCCGACGCTACCCAGCAGCCTTCGGCTGGGGCGCTTGCGGATCTTGGGATCGACGCGGTCGGATTTGGTCTTGGACTGGGAACGCCGGGTCAGGGAATGCGAACCGCAGATCCAAAGCCGATCGTTGGCGACCTCGAGCGCTTCGACATCGGCCTCCAATTGATCGTCGGCGCCTGGCAGCCCGGGAAACAGCTGGTCGAGGGCATATTGAGCGTGGAGGCAATAGCCGCCGCCCTCGGGTGCCAGGCATTCAATGGTGCGCATCTCATCGGACGCGGTCCACAGATAGTCGCCCGCCTTGGCCACAGCCGACAGATTGGCCAACAACTTCGGCTTGCGGCCGGCGGCGGCATAGTCGAGCCACACGGTTTTTGCCGACATCTTCATCTGTTCCTGCCGTCGGTTGCATGTCCGGCCCGTTAAGCCGGCATTGATTTTAAGCCTCGGCCACCTGCGCCGCATGTGGGCCAGCTATAAGATCAGGAGCCGCGGGCAGCCTCAAGCGAGGTCGGCGCCAATGGCACCGGACGCTTGCCGGTCAACGACCTGGCTGGCGGCGATGGCGAGCCGGGACACCGCCAGCGGGTGATCGGGGCCGCAAAGCAGCCGGACGCAGGGCTTGGCCCGTGTGCTCCGCTCGACCCGCGCCTTGCAGTTGGCGCGGCGCGTACGCTGTCGTGACACACACTAACTTTTTGTTAGTCGTCTTTGGCCCGGCCAGTGGTGCCGTGCGCTCGGACATGCGAGGGAAAGGGTGCACGCGGGGGTCGGGCTGCTCGAGGGAACCATGCGAAAAGTCGTGGGAGCTTGTGTCTGTGCGCTTGCCATTGTGCTCCTCACTCGTCCCGGACACGCCGAGGAAGCCTGCAGCAGCAACGCCCTCGGCGTCTCGCGCACCATCGAAATCGATACCACCGGCGGACCTTGGTTTGGTGCGCCGGAGGGCGATCCCGGTTTCCTGCAGCCCGGCGAAGTTGTGCTGACTTTCGACGACGGTCCAGCGCCGGGCTCGACCGACGCCATTCTGGCGGCCTTGGCCGCCGAGTGCACCAAGGCAACGTTTTTCGTCGTCGGCGAAATGGCCGCGGCGCATCCGGAGATCGTCCGCGCCATTGATGCGCAGGGCCACACCATCGGCACCCACACCTGGTCGCATCGCAACCTGAAGCGGCTGTCTGACGCGAATATGGTCGTGCAGATCGAATCAGCGTTCACGGTCGCCGAGGCCGGCGTCGGACATCCGGTCGCACCCTTCTTCCGCTATCCTTACTTGAGCTACTCACACGCCAGTGCCGCCTATCTGCAGGGCCGAAACATCGCGCAATTTGCCGTCGACATTGACTCCTTCGACTGGCGCACGCGCAATGTCCAGACCGTCGTCCGCCGGGTCAGCACCGGCCTCGATCGACATGGCAAGGGGATCATTCTTCTGCACGACATTCACCCCTCGACGGCCGCCGCCGTCCCGGCCATCTTGGCCCTGCTCAAGCAGAAGAATTTCAAGGTCGTGCATCTGACGGCCAAAACCACGGCCCAGACCATCGCCACTTACCCACCGCCGAGCAAGGAACCGCGCTATACGGTGGCGAGCCGCCGCTCGGTGGCGCATAGCAAGCCGTGGCTGACCGAGTGGAAATGGCCGGCGTGGTGACCGCCACGCCAGGGTGGCCAGCCTGACGAAACCATGCCACCCACGCCCCTCTCCGCCGGGAGCCGACGCATCTGGCCCCGGCTGACGTTCACGGTTGACGGCGGCGGCCCCGCGCAGAGCTTTCGCGCGTGCGAACCTGTTGGCGAGTTCCCGCAGCGGGGGGACAAACCGCCGAGCCATGTCGTTTGCCTCGCGACGATCATCCGGGTGCCTGCAAGGCAGTTTGCAGTTGGGCTTGGGCGGCGCAATCGGCCCCCAAGCAGAGGGTGGGACCTCGACTCCGGTTCGTGAGCCGGATCTTGGCGTCCGACGGGACCGCCCCATCACTCCGCTCCGGCTGTCGAGCGGCCGTTGGGACCGATCAAGGCAGTTTCGCCTTATGGGTCCACCAGCGCGGCAGACGCGGCGCCGGTTACGCCTGTCTTGACCTTGCCAGGATGACCTCGCGGTGACGCTCCATCAGCCGCAAGGTGTCTCGGCACTCCTCAAGCAGCGTGATGGCCTCGTCCTCATGCCCCGTGCGCACCAACTCGGCCGCACGAGCCTCCTCGACCGCCACCCGCTGCCGGCTCTCAACGACGTGCCGATTGGCTTCGCGCAGCATTTCGCCTTTGTTGAACATGGCAAATCCCCGTCGTGGGATCCCGCAACTGCGACCCGACGCTCGGGGCGCCGGACGCCAAGGTCCGGGCAGCATACAAGGGTCGCTCCTGACCCATAAACCGCAGCCGTGATCGCTTCGTTCCGTCGACCGGCCAGGCTTTCGCCCCGCCGCGCACGCGGTGCCGGTCGCGCGCCGGGCGCAGGCCTGGGCAACTGCGGATGCCTTGCCGTCCTCCCCCCGCGTCGGCGGCTTTGGCCGCTAGTCGCCCACGGCAGGTGTGGGTTTCGGGCGTGTTCCGCCCGAGACAAAAATGGGGGCAATCCCGATGGAACGCGCGGGGGCTTACCCGAGTTTATCGGCTAATCCCCTACGCGGGATTGCTTCCCCCTGGGGCCTAGGCCCGTCCCCTCCCCCCTTCGGCCTAGGCCCCGTTCGCGTGCCAAGCGTGCCTTGGTGCGGGATCGGTTTGCCGGTGAGGCTCGGACTGCCGGCGATCACATCAACGCTGCTGGCATTTTCTACAACGCTGCTGACATTTGCTACGCTCGCTACGGGCTGCTCACCCCAGCGCGGCGTTGCACACGACATTCCGCCTGACAGGCAACCCAGTGGTCCCCGGAAGCGCACCTCGGGTCAATCCCGCATGGACGCCGTTGCAGCTCACGGTCTATAACCGATGTCAGCAGGCGGGAGCGCGGGCCATGCCCACCCATTACGGTAATGATGCACCGTGGCCCAACGTGGTTTGGACCATCATCGGCATCCTTTGTGTCTGCGGATTGGCAGCGCTTCCGTTCATGGAATAATGCGCAAGGCCGACCGCACACTCACCTCGCCGGCGCAGCCCCCGTACTGCTAAGCTGTCGCAGCCCGAAACCTACCCGCCCGATGCTCGAGCAAGGCAGAGCGTGCCCCGCAAGGCAGCGACCCGCGGGCACGCTTGGGAGCGGCGGCGCGCCGTTGCTGGAGACTGTGCCGCCGACATTGGTCGCATTGCCGCCCCGGCCAACGTCCGTAGACTTCCTAATCGCATCGCCCTACAACCTGGCTCGATCAGGGGCTGGAGCGGTAAACCCAGATGCCCGATGGAAACCACGGCAAAGACGCCAGCGACCTAATCAACGGCCTATGCACGGCCGTCGCGATCCTTTCCGCATGTGGTTTGGTATGGCTGGCGCTCACCTGGGAGCCGCTGCATTAGCCTAAGTGAGTCCTTTGCTAGCGCGGGCGGCCTTACATCGCCAAATAGCCGCCATCGACCGGCAGCTCGACGCCGGTAATGTAGGAGGCCTCCTCGGAAGCCAGGAACAGGTTGGCGTGGGCCACCTCCTCCACCCGGCCGTCGCGTCCCATCGGCACCGTCTTCAGCATGCCGGCACGAATCTTCGGATCGGCGGACAACATCGAGGTGCGCATGGGTGGCATCAGCCCCGGATGCACCGAATTGACCCGGATGCCGTCCCTGGCAAACTGCACCGCAGCAGCCTTGGTCATCAGGCGCACGGCGCCCTTGGCGGCGTTGTAGCCCATGTGCACGAACGTTTGGCCGGTGATCCCCGAGATCGAGGAGATGTTGACGATGGCGCCGGCTTTGGCCGCCTGCATGATGGGGATCACCGCACGCATGCCAAGGAACACGCCCTTTGCATTGATGCTCATTTGCCGATCCCAGGTGCTGATGCTGAGGCGGTCGGGATCACTGCCGCTGACACCGGCATTGTTGATGAGAATATCGATCCGGCCATGCGCCTGGAGCGTGGCGGCGACGGCGGCCTCCCAGTCCTGTTCGCTTGCGACGTCGTGACGGTGGAAGCGCGCCGCGCCCCCGGCCGAGGTAATCGCTCGGACGACCTCGTCAGCCTCCGCTTCCAAGAGATCGGTGAGCACCACGCTTGCTCCCTCACGCGCAAACAGCCGCGCGGTGGCAGCACCCATGCCCGATGCGGCACCGGTGACGATGGCAACTTTGTTGGCAAGACGCATGGCTCCTCTCCCTCTTGATGCCGCGGCGCCCCTCGGGGGCTGGCGCTGATCGTGGTCCACGGCGGCGCCAGGCGCAAGCGGGCAGCCAACATCGGTGGCCGCTCGGCAAGCGACCGGCTAGTATCTGCGACAGCGCAATACCAGGGGACGGAGATGGCACCCAACGCCGGCAATGGACGTGGCGCCTTCGCGCGCGTGGCACTACCCAAGCGCTTTTGCAATCTCGACCGCTTGCTGTTTGCCCTCGAGCGGCGTGGCCTCGACGGTATCGTCGCGACCCTGCCCTATAACGTGTTTTACCTGTCCGGCTTCAACGGGGTCGCGCACAAGGCCGACGAGCCCAGGCCCTACGCGGTGATTTTATCGCGGCACGCGCCGGAGCAGCCGATCCTGGTGATCGCCGACTATTACCTGGCGACGTTCCTGACACAGCCGACGTGGATTGCCGACATCCGACCGTTCCGCGCCGTCATGATGCCGCTCGACCTGGCGCCCAGCAGGGCGGACATCGACCGCTTCATCCCACCGCAGCACATCACCACGGCGTGGGTTGGGCAGGCGCGCCAGCATTACAGCTTTGACATGACCGGCGCCATGCGCGCTGCGCTCACGGATTTGCAATTGCATGGCGGCCGGGTCGCCTTCGACGACATGGGCGTGGGCTTCCGGCTCGGGATCGAAGGCATCGAGGTAGCCGACGGCTATGATGCCCTGATGTTCGCGCGCGCCGTCAAGACCGACACCGAACTCGCCCTGCTCGAGCGCTCAACGCGTCTCAACGAGGCCGCCATCCGACGCACGGTTGCGGCATGGGACAAGGGTGCGACCTGGCGCGACCTCAACCGCGCCTATGCCGGCGCGGTCGTCGATCTCGGCGGCTTCGTGCGTGATCCCGGCGGCATGGTGTGGGGTCACCCGCGTGGCGCCGATACCACTTTGATGTTAGCCACCGGCCTCGAAGACGACACCATTGAGCCCGGCACGCACGTGATGTTCGACTGCCACGGCACGCTCGACCTTTACTGCTGGGACGGCGGCAAGACGTGGGTGGTGGATGGGGAACCCGAGGCTGGCGCAAAGCAATTTGCCGGAGCGACGGCGCAGGTCTGCGAGGCCCTGCTCGCCGCCATGCGGCCGGGCGCCAGGATCAGTGAGCTGCAGGCGCGCGCCCGTGACGTCTACCGCCGCGCCGGTGCGCCGGACCCGGCATCGGCCGTGATTTTCTTCCACGGACTCGGGCTGTCGCACATGGACATCGAGCAGGTATTGGCCGATGGGACGCCCAACGGCGACTGGACCTTGGAGGAGAATATGGTGGCACCGGTGCACCTGCTCTATCCCGGCGGCGCGCACGAACGCATCTGGCTCGAGGAGGTCGTGCACATCACCAAGGACGGCGGACGGCCGCTGTTCTCCTGGGGCTTCGAGCCACTGACGGGACGGGGAGCGGCGACATGAGCACGTCAGTTCCACCCCAAGACGGCACCTATCCCACCACCTGCTGGGAGTGCTCGACCTGCTGCGGGGCACTCGCGACCGTCAGCGCCGGCCGCGTGGTCGCGTTTGCCCCCAACCCGCAGCATCCCTACTCGAAGGGCGCCTTCTGCATCAAAGGCATGCGCGGCGCACCGGGCATCACCTACGGCCAGCATCGGTTGCTCCATCCCATGCGCCGCACCGGCGCACGGGGTGAGGGTGCGTGGGCGCGCATTTCCTGGGAGGAAGCGCTTGAAGAGATGGCCCAGCGGCTAGCGGCGGTGCGGTCACAATTCGGGCCCGAGGCGATCGTCGGCGCAACCAGTGGCGCCTATTTCAGCCGCAGCCTGATTCTGGCGCTGACCTTGCGCTCGATCGGTTCGCCCAACTGGATGATCAACCAGGACCTATGCGGCGGCTGCCGTGCCGTCAGCGCCCGGGTGATGGGCCTCAACATCACGCGCGGGGAGGACATCAACAATACGCGTTGCGCGCTGGTGGTCGGCCGCAACCCCAGCATCGCCGATCCCGTGGAATGGGCGGCGCTGAAGGTGGCGAAGAAACGCGGCGCGCGCATAATTGTCATCGATCCCAAGCGCACCCAGGCAGCGCAGATGGCCGACCTGTGGCTTGCGCCTGCCATCGGCACCGACGCGGCGCTGGCGTTGGCCATGACCCACGTCATGATCAGCGAAGGCCGCTATGATCGGGAGTTCGTGGCGCGCTGGTGCCATGGCTTCGACGCGCTGGCAGCGCGCGCCGCAGAGTTCCCCCCGCCAGTGGCGGAGCGCTGCACCGGGGTCGCGGCCGAAGACATCGTGGCGGCGGCGCGCATGTACGCGGACGGTCCCTCGACCTTTGTAAGCGGGCACGGCATCGATGCGTTCAGCGCCGGCGTGCAGACCTTTCGCGCCTATCACTGCCTGGTGGCGATCAGCGGCAATGTCGACCGCCCCGGCGGCAACCTGCGGCTGCGCACCCCACCGGGCTTGCGCAGCTATGGCGATCTGCTGCACATGCCGCAGTTTTGTCTCGAGCCGGCGAGCGGCAAGGGCGCGATCGGCGCGGACCGGTTCCCGCTGTGGGCAGGTCCGAAGGGCTGGCAAACGGCGTGCCACAATCCCTCGGTGATCGAGGCGATGCTGACCGGCAAGCCCTACCCCGTGCGCGCGCTCTATGCCAGCGGCGTCAACATTCTCGTTACCTATCCCAACACGCGCCGCACCATCGAGGCGCTGCGCTCGCTCGATTTCGTGGCGGTCGCGGCGCATAGCATGACGCCGACGGCGGAACACGCCGACATCGTGCTGCCGAAGACGACGACGCTCGAGGAGGAAGAGGTCTCGTTCATGCCGTCGGGCCCGACGGTGATGTTCACACGCGCGCTGGTGCCGCCGCAGGGCGAGGCGCGGTCAGAGATCGACATTGCGCTGCCATTGCTGGAGAAGCTCGCCGCCCGGCAGGCGATCACACGTCATCTGCTGCCGTGGCGTTCGCAACGCGAGTTCAATCAATATCTGCTCGGCCACTCGGGGATCAGCATCGAGGAACTGCAACGTACCGGCTACCAGCAGCTGAGCGCCGCCCCAATCACGCCGGAGCAACGGCCGTTCGCGACGCTCACCGGCAAGGTCGAGTTGTACTCGCCGGTGCTTGCGGACCTGGGTCTCGATCCGCTGCCGAACTACGTTGCGCCGAGCCGGATGCGGTTGCCGGAGGCGACCGCCCGGGCATTTCCCCTGGTGCTGGTCACCGGCGATCGGGAGAAGAGTTACCACCACTCGCGGTTCCGCGATCAGCCGTGGGCACTCAAGGTGTCGCCGGAGCCGCGGCTCACCATGCATCCCGAAACGGCGCTGGACCTTGGACTTGAGGACGGCGCCTGGGTCACTCTCGAAGTGGCGCAGGGCACGGGGGCATGCCGGTTGCGCCTGAAGCTCTCGGATGCGACGCCACTGAATGTGGTCAACACCGGCATGGGCTGGTGGCTGCCGTCGGCGCCCGGGCCCGAACGCGGCGCCCTCGACATCAACATCAACGCTGCGCTCGACTATGATGGGCGCTGGGATCCCATCTCCGGCTCGAGCGATATCCGCGGGCTGGCGTGCCGGGTAACGGCGATCGGCCAAGGGTAAAGATGCGCAAACGGCGCCGTGCTCGGCACGGCGCCGTCGCAATGGCCCTCTCAGGCCGGGCTCAGACCAGACTCAGGCCTTGACCGGCTCGAACACGTAGCCGCTGCCGTCCTTGGCAATGGTGCCGACGTTCGGGAAGCCGAAGTGATAACCGGCGATGGTCCCCTTATCGGCAATGACTCGATCGAAGAAGGCGCGGCGCGTGGCCTCGGCCTTGGGCCCGTCCATATCGAACATCGAGTACCAGCCGGGATTGCGGACGAACAGGTGGTGCAGACCGGTAACATCGCTTTGGATGAAGAGCTGCTGGCCACCGGAAGCGACCAGGAACGACATGTGTCCGGGGGTATGGCCCGGGGTGGCGATGGCGCGCACGCCCGGCGCCAGCTCGGCCCCATCGTTGTACTGGCTGACGTTCTTCCAGTTGGGGAAGGTTGACTGTAGGCGGCGCACCACTGGACGCGCAGCTTCCGGCAGCTTCTCGACCAGGGCCGGATCGGTCCAGAACTTGTATTCGACCTCGGGCATCACGATCGATGCGTTGGGATAGATCTGCTCACTCGTCTCCTTGGCCCACAGGCCCGAGATGTGGTCGGCATGGAAATGCGAGATGACCACGATGTCGACCTTGGCCGGATCGAGACCAGCCGCCTTCATGTTATCGGCAAGCTTGCCGACCGTCGGGGCGCCATTGCCGCCGAAACCGGTGTCGAACAGCACGACCTTACCGCCGCTGCGTATGGCCGTGGGCGTGAACGTGTTGGTGAATTTGTCCGGGCCGGTGCCGGCCGCAACCAGGGCTTTTTTGACCTCCTCGAGGGGTGCATTCTTAACATAGCCCTCGATGCCACGCTCGGCGCCGCCATCGTGCAGGCTGAAGACTTCAATGTCGCCGACCTTGTACTTCAGGCTGTCGGCGGCGCGCTGGGCGTGCGCAGCGCCGATGAATGACACCGGCCCCTTCAGTCCGAACGCCAAGCTGGCGCCGACGCCGGCGAGCACGAGATCGCGCCGCGAGACTTCAAACATGCTGTCCTCCTCGGATTGCCCCGCGTGTGGTCGGGGCGGCTTCGACGGATGTCCCCGCGGGCGTTTTATACACCGGAACTCGCTACCGCAGATGACGCACCGATCCGATCACGGCAAAGTTATGGGGCTGCTGCTCGGATGCGACGCATCCCGCGCAGTTGCACCGTGCCCGTCATAACGGCGCCACCGCCGGCGATCATGCCGCTTGTCGCAGAGCCACAGGATCAAGCGGCGCCGGCGGCGCCTTCCGCTCCTGCCCGGGTGTCCCAAGTCCCTGCAGCGGCATCGATCGGGGATGGCGCGCTGGCCGCGGCCCGTTTGTCCCGGACGCTCCCTCTAGCGGCAACGCCCCATCGCTCGCGCGCACGCCAGCGCCGGTTGCCCGCCGGGCCGCCAGCGTCGCCCGAAACGTTTTAGGCCCGAAGCTTGGTTGGAGAGCTGCGAGAGTGAGCCCGAACCTCGGCCCATGCGGCCGGCAGGCGCGCTTGCCCCCTTGAAGGGCCCGCGCGAGGCGCCGCCGGCGGCAGGCGGCGCCGGCACCGGGCAGGCTTGTTAATCGGTGGCGTATCGCTACCATCGGCGCCACAAGACGCTCAGAGGAAGGGGCAAATTCGCATGGACGACCGATACCTCAAGACCGGCATATTCCTGGCCCCGTTCCATCCCGTGCACGAGAACCCGCTGCTCTGCCTTGAGCGCGACATGGAGCTGCTGCAGCTTCTCGACCGGCTCAACTACTCGGAAGCCTGGATCGGCGAGCACCACTCGGGCGGCTTTGAGATCATCGCCTGCCCGGAAATGTTCATTGCCGCCGCCGCCGAGCGCACGCGCCACATCCGGCTCGGCACCGGTGTCGTTTCGCTCCCCTATCACAATCCGTTCACCGTCGCCGGCCGCATGTTGCAGCTCGACTACATGACGCGCGGGCGGGCGATGTTCGGGGTCGGACCCGGTTCGCTGGTCTACGACGCGGTCAAGATGGGACTAAAACCCGAGGACCAGCGGCGCAAGCTCGATGAGTCGCTCGACGTCATCGTGACATTGCTGCAGGGCGGTACGGTCACCAAGAAGACCGATTGGTTCGACCTGGTCGAGGCGCGGCTGCAGCTTAAGGCCTACTCGCAGCCGATGATGGAAATGGCAGTGGCCTCATCGCGCTCGCCAACCGGCGCGCTGGCCGCCGGCAAGCACGGCATCGGCATGCTCTCGATCGGCGGCACGTCGGACGACGCGCTCAAGGCACACGCCAGCAACTGGGGCGTCTACGAGGAGAGCGCGCGCGCCCACGGCAAGGTCCCGGATCGGCGCAAATGGCGAATTGTTACCTTCGCGCACGTGGCCGAGACACGCGAGCAGGCACGCCAGGACGTGACATTCGGGCTCGACGCCTTCAGGCGCTACTTCACCGAGGTGGCGACCTTTCCGATCATCCCGCCCGATGTGACGGGCGATCCGGCCGACTATCTGGTCGAGTCGGGGCTCGCCACCATTGGCACGCCTGAAGATTGCATCCGTCACTTCGAGCGCCTGTGGAAGGGGTCGAACGGCGGTATGGGCGGGGTGCTGCTGCTGGCGCACAACTGGGCGGATTGGCCGGCAACCCAAAAGAGCTACGAAATGATGGCGCGCTTCGTGCACCCGCACTTCCAGCGCAACGCCAACGCGCTGCGCGAGTGGAGCTACGCCGACGCCAAGGAGAAGTTTGCCACCGCCGGGCTGCAGAGCCGGGAAGCGGTTCAGGCGGCGATCGACCGATACCAGGCGGGCAAGCGCTAAACTAAACCGCGCCGGCGCCGCGCGGCGGCTCACTGCCCGAGCCGCCGGTGCCGGCTGCCGTTGAGCATCGGCCAGTTTCAGGGTTCCTCCCGATTTCCGGCGCCCCGCGCCAGGCCCTAGCCTGTGGTTGGCAATGTTTGTCGGCGAGCGCCAGCACTCGAAAGCTCAAGCGTAGAGTGCGGGTCGACTCGCGTCTTGGGCGCGGCCGGCATTGAGCAACGCGCGGGTCCGGATCAGATGCGATGCCGGATCAGAGAGATAACCGAATCAGAGAGATTCAGAGAGATAAGGAGAAGCCAATGGCGGAAAGAATGTCACAAGCAGCGGCCGAGGCGGGTCTTGACGATACCCGCCAACAGATGCGGGGAGCCCTGGCCAGGGCCGAGGCACAGATCGCCGCGCATTGGATCGGCTATCTTGTGCTTGGCATTGTGCTGGTGCTGGTGGGGATGGCCGCCATCGCCTTCCCGTTCCTGTCGACCATCGCCGCCAAGATCGCGCTCGGATGGATCTTCGTGTTCTCGGGCGCCGCCATCATTATTCACGCCTTTTCCGCCGGTGACTGGAGCGGTTTTTTCTGGAACCTGCTGATCGGGCTATTGCATCTGGTCGTCGGCGGCTATCTGGCGTTGCTCCCCCTCACCGGCATTATCACGCTCACGATCCTGGTTGCCGCCTTGCTGATCGCCGACGGCCTGCTGGAGCTGGCGATGGCCTTGCGCATTCGCCCGCACGACGGCTGGGGCTGGGTGCTGTTGAGCGGCCTTGTCGCCATCGCCGCGGGCCTGCTGATTGCCCTGCAGCTGCCGGGTTCGGCGACCTGGACCTTGGGCCTCATCATCGGCATCAAGATGATCTTTTCCGGCTGGTCCTTCATCACGCTGGCGCTTGCGGGACATCGGGCCGCGACGCCGGCGAACCTGCGCACCGCCTGATCGACGCGGCAGCGCAGGAGCGCCGTGCCGTACCTTGCGGCTGACATCGGCAACCCGCGGTTGGTGCCGCTCAGGGTTTGTGCGTCGATGCCGAGCGCAGGGCCTCGGCGCTGATCTTTAGTCTGATCTTGTCGGCCAATTGCTCGAATGCGCTGGCATCAATGGTCATGGTGCGGCCGCCGATGCCGAGTAAGCTTCCGATGTCGATCTGAAGCGCGGCCATCTTGCCGTCGGCATCCCTGACCACCTCGACCACGCGACCGACGTCCTCGTTGTCGGAACTCATAACCGGCCATCCCCGCAGCGACACCAGATTACTGAGCGTGCGGCCGACGGCACCGACCACGGTCTGGCACCCAGGTGACAGCTTTTCGACCTTCTCGGCCAGGCATTGGCCGATGCGGTCGGCGTTGGTGCAGTTGGCCTCGATATCGCTCCAGCAGGCGTCGGCGATGCGCTCCACCCGGTCGAGCGATCGCTCCAGATTGCGCGAGGCGCGGTACAAGGCGAACTGGCAGCGCCGGCTCAGCTGATCATCGAACGCCTGCATGCAGAGCAGCAGCCGACCCTCGCCGCGGCTGACGTTGCTGCAAAATCTGCCAATGTCGGCGGAACAGGTGGCTTCAATGGCGTCGACTGCCGCCAGCACGCGGTCCCGGACGCCGGTTTGCGCCAACAGCGCCGACGGCAGCCCGAGCGTTGCCACGAGCGGCACCGAGATGATGGCAACCTTCAAAGCCATGCTCATGCGTTGTGTCTTTCGTCGTGCGTCAATCTCAGGGGGTGGCCCGTTGCGAATGTGTGTGGCGTGCTGGACCCTAGGGCAGCCCAGCCGCGCGCTGAATGCGGAGAAGTCCGCACTGCCGCGCGAAAAAATACGCAGAACCGCCGGGGCGCGCAGCGTGCGCATGCCGCACGGCCGTCGAGCTGAGCCCTAACCGGAGGCCAACGCGCGGCGCGCCGAGAGCCGACCGAACCGCTGGAGACCATCGGCGCCCGCCTTTGCCGGCCGGCGCCGACGCCGCTTGAACCTCCGGGGTGGCACGCCGCTCGGCAATACCTGGCGCGCCCGGTCAAGCCTTGTCCTTGACCCATGCCAGAATGTGCTGCGCCACGGCGACGAGCTCGCCGCTCTGGTTCACCACCTTGATCTCGCTGCGCGAGCGGCGCTTGATCGGATCGACCTCGATGATGGTGTAAGTCAGGGTGACGGTGTCGCCGATGTAGACGGCGCCCAGGAACCGCACCTTGTCGTAGCCCAGCGAGACGGCGGTTTCATCGCCGGCGGTACCGTTGCACTTTTCGATCATCATCGACGAGCAGGTGGAGGCGAAGCCCAACAGCAGCACGCCGTGGGCGATGCGCTTGCCGTATTTTGAGCGCGCCATGTACTGCTCATTGACGTGATTGACGGCAAAGTCTCCGGTAATACCGGCGAACAGATAGATGTCGGTCTCGCCCACGGTCTTGGCGAAGGTCACGCTGTCACCAGGCTTGACGTAGAAGTCCTCGGTCATGGCAGGTCTCGCTCCGTTAGCGTGCGCCCGGTGACGACGGGCCGATGGCGATGACGTTCGCCTCGGCCAGGGCCTCGATTTCGCTGTCGCTGCAGCCGAGTTCGGCCAGCACCTCGTGCGTCTGTGCGCCGAGTGGCTGCGGCGGCCGTCGTACCTCGGCAGTGGCACCGTCGTAGAGCACAGGATGGTTGACGACGGTGATCGGTGCTGCGGTGGCGCCGCTGCCGGGCACGGTAAGCAGCGACTTCATGTGCCGCACCTGCGGATCCCGGCAGATCTCGGCATAGTCTTGAACCGGCGCGTGCCAAATCTTGAGCGGCTCCATGCGCGCCATCCACTCTTGGTTGGTCGCCGTCTTCAGCCTCGCCTCAATCAGCTCACCGATCTCGTCCTGCTTGGTCCAGGTATCCGCCTTGTCATAGTCGGCGAGGCGCGGCTCGACGATGGCGACGGCGATATCCTTGAGCGGGGACAGCGATAGCGCCAAGTAACCGTCCTTGGTGGGATAGACACCGTACGGCGCCGCGTAGTACCAGCCGGCCACGTGCTTGAAGGCATTGACGCTCGGCTTGTGCGGCGAATTGAGCCAGCTCACCAGCGACTCGGCCTGCAGATCGAGCGCCGCCTGCATCAGACTGGCTTCGACCCGGCAGCCCTCGCCGGTACGCTGCCGCCGCACCAGGGCGGCGAGCACGCCCATGGCGAACAAGGCGGCACCGTGGTGATCGACGAGCGACACTCCGACCGGCCGCGGCCCGGTGCTGGCCTGGCCGGTGATGGCCATGACGCCGAACAGGGCTTGTGCCAACAGGTCCTGGCCAGGCTTATCGACATAGGGTCCATCGGGCCCGTAACCCGACGCCGAGGCGTAAATCAGCCCGGGCTTGCGCCGCCGCAGCATCTCGTAACCGAAGCCCAGCTTATCCATGACGCCGGGGCGGAAGTTTTCCGCCACCACGTCCGCGGTATCGATCAGCCGCAGCGCCAGCTGCTTGCCCTCGGCCGACTTGAGGTCAATGGCGACGTTGCGCTTGTTGCGATTGGCACATAGGTGCAGCACGCTGTGACCGTCGTGCCAAACATCGCCCCCGGCCCAGTGCCGCTGCCAGGCGCCGTCGATGCTCTCGACGGCGATCACGTCGGCGCCGAGGTCGGCAAGCGTCTGCATCGCCATCGGGCCGAGTAGAAAATGGTTGAAACTGACGACGCGAATGCCGCTGAGCAGGTCGAGCATCGCGTCAGCTTTCCCGGCGCCCGGCGGCACTGAGATCGGTCCATCCGAACACGCTGCGGGCTTCGATCTCGGCGATGTTGGTCGGCCGCGCGAACGGCTCGGGAGCGGGCTCGCCCAGCGTCCGTTCACGCCCGATCTCGGCGAAAAAGGCATCGAGGCCGCCGGGCATGAACAAGGCGAGAAAGGTGAGCGGCTCGGGTCCGGGATTGATCCACTTGTGGCGCCGGTTATAGCCGACAAACACCGCCGAACCGGCTTCCACGGCATGATCCTCGCCGTCGATCTGGAAAAACCCCTTGCCAGCGACGACATAGGCCGCTTCGTCGTTGCGATCGTGGGTATGCTCGCGGATGAAGCAGCCAGGGGCAATCGTTTGCACGCTCAGCGAGTAAGGGTGCACGCTTCCCGTCGTGAGGTCGTTGAACAGGTTGCGTGCGAAACCGTTTGCCGGCACCGGCTGCCAATAGCTCTTGCCATCATTGGGCCCGAGCACGATGGCTTTTCCCAGCGGTTTTTCAGGCGCCGTCACGCTATCCTCCTACGTTCAATGTCAGGCACGATCGCCGCTCACCAATTGACGTCTCGATGCCATCGGGCTGTCAACCGATCGCCGCACAGCCGTCAGCGATAAAGTTTGGCGCCGAAGTTGCGGGCCGGGTCCATGTCGGGCGCCAACCGCCCGAGCGGCCGCGCCACCTCGCCTGCCGCGCGCGGCAGGAACTGACCGGAGCCGGGCTTGGCCTCGAGCGTGCCCGCGCGCACGATCACCTCACCGCGTCGCAGTACCGTCTCCGGCCAGCCCGTCAGCGTACGCCCGACATAGGGCGTATAGCCGGCACCGTCCTGGGTGACGCGGTCGGTCAGCCGCACGGTTCGCTGCGGATCCCAGACGACGATGTCGGCATCGGCGCCGATGGCAAGCGAGCCCTTGCGCGGCCATAGGTTATAGATCTTGGCCGGCGCCGTGGCGGTCAGCTCCACGAACTTGTGAAGCCCCAGGCGGCCGTTCGACACCATGGCGTCGAACAGCAGTGGCAGGCGAAGCCCGATGCCCGGCAAGCCGTTGGCGATCTGCTTGAAGGTTGGCGATGGTCCGGCACTGAGCTTGCCGGTGGCGTCGAAGGCATAGGGCGCATGGTCGGAGGAAACGAGCTGCAGGTCGCCCAGCGCCAGCGCCAGCCAAATCGCCTCCTGATCCGCCGCGCTGCGTGGCGGTGGCGAACACATCCACTTGGCGCCCTCAAGACCGGGCTTGTCGAGGTCCTGCGCCGTCAGGAACAGGTACTGCGGACAGGTTTCGGCGAACACCTTGAGACCACGACCGCGCGCCCGGCGGATCACGTCGACGCCCTCGGCGGTCGAGACGTGAAAGATCATGACTGGCTGGTCGATGAACTCGGCGAAGGTGATGAGGCGATTGAAGGCCTCCGCCTCGCACCCGCGCGGATGGCTGACGGTGTGGTACTTGGGGGCGGTGTAGCCCTTTTCGATAAGTCGTTGCCCCATCCAGGAGATCATGCCGTGGTTCTCGGCGTGCACGCACACCAGCGCGCCCGAGGTTCGGGCGGCGAGCAGAATGTCGAGCAGCTTCTCGTCGCCAACCCTCAGGCGATCATAGGTCATGAACACCTTCAAGCTGGCATGCCCCTGGGCGATCAGCGCCGGAATGTGCTCATGCACGGTGATCTCGGTCGGGTCGGCGATGATCAGGTGAAAGGCATAGTCGATCATGGCGCCCTTGCGGGCCAGCGCCGTGTAGTCGGCAACAACCTTGGTCAGGTCCATGCCGACGTGCTGGGCGGCGAAGCAAATAGCGGTGGTGGTGCCCCCCAAGGCCGCCGACCGGGTAGCGCTCTCGAAGGTATCGGAATTGACGATACCGGCCGCCGACAGCTGCTCGATGTGAGCGTGGGCGTCAATGCCGCCCGGAAGCACCAGCTTGTTGTGGGCATCGATCTCGAGCGTGCCTGGACCCAGGTTGCGGCCGATGGCGGCGATGCTGCCGGCGGAAATGCCGACGTCGGCCTCAAAGTCGTCGACCGCGGTTGCGACCCGGCCGGCGCGCAGCACGCAATCGAAGGCAGCAGCCTGTGGCATGTGTCACCTCCAGCCCAAATTCCCCCGCCGCGGCTTTGCGCTGGACGCCCCGTTCCAGCTAGAGCAGGATTGCCCGAGGCGAACATCTTGCTCGCCGATCGAGGCTGCGGCTGAAGGCTCGATCCTGCTCCAGGCCATCGCCCAAAGCAAGGTTGACCGACGACCGCCGGCTCGCCACAAAATTTCTGCGCCAGCCAGCGCTGGTGGCAAGGCGTGAGGAAGGGTAAGGCACATGAGCGCGCACGATCGCCGGCGCATTTTGGTGGTCAACCCCAATTGCAACGAGGTCGTAACGCAAGGGCTTCGCCAGGCGCTGGCGCCGGTGGCGTTTCAGGATGGGCCGGAGATCGTGTGCGAGACCCTCACGGAGGGTCCCTACGGCATTGAGACCGAAGAGCACGTGCAAAGCGTGGCGCTGCCTCTCAGCCGGCTGATCGCCGGCCGCAACGACGTCGATGCCTTTGTCATCGCCTGCTATTCCGATCCGGGCCTCCACCTCGCGCGCGAGGCTACCCGTCGGCCGGTGTTCGGCATCAACGAGGCCGGCGTGCTCACGGCGCTGGCGCGTGGCGAACGCTTCGGCGTGCTTGCCATCGCCCAGCGCTCGATCCGGCGGCACCTGCGCTACCTGCGCCAGATGGGGCTGAGCGACCGGCTCGCCAGCGAGCGGCCGCTCGACATGAGCGTGGCCGACACGGCCGGAGCGGCGGCGTTGCAGCGCATGATCGCCGTCGGCAGCGAGCTACGCGACCGGGACGGCGCCGATGTGGTGATCATGGGATGCGCCGGCATGGCGCGACACCGAGCGCCGCTCGAGGCCGCGCTCGGTATTGCGGTCATCGATCCGACGCAGGCTGCCGTCGCCATGGCAATCGGCGCGGTACAATTTGGCGCGCTTTGAGGACTGCCGGCTAAGCTCACTCGGCTTGCGCCAAAACCTGATCCAGCTTTGCCAGGAACTGTTGCCAGCCGTGCTTGGCGCCCTGGTAGGCCTGCTGCTGATCGGCTCGGAAGCCCGACTGCTCCATGCGCAAGTGCGTGCCGGTACTGGTCGGGGTGAGCGTCCAAGTAACGGTACTTTCGAGACCATAAGCCGCCCATGAATAAGACAGCGTCTGGTTCGGCTCGACGGCGAGGACCTGACAGTCAACGGCCCCCCAGTCCGCGCGAAACCTGAAACGGTGGTCCACCAGCGGCTTGAAATCGGTCTGCATCAGCCACGCCTCAATCAGATGTGGTTCGGTGAGCGCGCGCCAGATCTTGGCGGCCGGAAAGGGAATGTCGCGCTCGATCACAACGCTGCGCGGTTGGGTTGCCGGGGTACTCATTGGTCCATCCTTTTGAGGAGATCTTCGAGGTGGTCAAACCGGCTTTGCCAGAAGCCGGCCATTTGGCTAGTCCAGTCGATCAGTGGGGCCAAAGCGCCGAGCTGGGCGCTATAGTGGGTCTGGCGCCCTTGGTGGCGGTCTCGCACCAACCCGGCGTGCTTCAACACACCCAGATGCTTTGAGACGGCCGGTTGCGAGACCCGGGCCCAAGCGGTGAGCGCGCTCACGGTCTGCTCGCCGTCGCGGCACAATCGCTCGAAGATTGCCCGCCGCGTCGGATCGGCGAGGGTTCGAAACAGCACATCATGAGCGGTCGGCATGGCGCGATCAATAACTGGCTAGCTATTGATCTACATATAACTGTAGAGCTATATATCGGTCAACCCCTGCCGTGCGCGTGGCCCGATCGGTCGCACGGCAGCGTCCTCCAGCAGCGACACTTGCGCTGCGCTTGCTTCGACCGCTTCGACCGTAGCGGACAAAGGTCCACACAGCTGGCAGGGTTTGCGACCATCCAGGGGCCGTTATCTATAGTCCGCTGGTTATGCATCAGCGGCCAATGTCAATAGGTCGCGACCGCGTGAGGTCACCCAAGTCAAGCGGCCCCGATACTGGCTGGGGACCGTGACCTGCGGCGTGCCCACGCTTGGCGTCGTGGCCG
>DATFXD010000458.1:0-2452 GCA_035258605.1 Hyphomicrobiaceae bacterium
GCCTGTAGCGGATCACACCGGCATTTTGCAACATACGTGCTGCGAGAGTTACTGTGGTTCTCCGTACACCGAGCACAATCAGCACAGGCTCATCTGAGGCCGAAATGTCGTCGAGAAGGCGGATTGCGGGTTGGTCGCGCCCGCGGTCTCGGCGAGTGCCGCACCTCACGCTGGATCTCCGACTCCGCACAGCTCGCCAAGATCATGTCGTCAATCATGTGCCGCGCAGGTGAGACCCAGATCGAGAAGGTTCTCAACCATGCCAGCAAAGAAACAAAGCTGCTCGGAGTGAGCGCACTCGTATTCGTAGGCGACGCCCTGGAGGAGAGCCCCGACATCGTTCTTAGTGCAGCTAGCGCTCTCGGCCGGCTCGATGTCCCTGCCTTTATGTTCCAGGAGGGTCACGATCGCCTGGTCGAACAGACCTTCCAGGACATCACACGCCTGACCCACGGCGCTTATTGTCGCTTCGACCCCGGGGCCGCCCGTCAATTAGCCGAGCTCCTACGTGCGGTTGCGGTCTTTGCCACCGGCGGACTGACAGCACTCGCCGATCAGCACAATGCCAGCGCGGTCAAGCTCCTGAGCCAGCTAAGATAGGCGGCGGAACAGCGGTTCCTTTCACAGCTATGGTCGCAGCCTTCGGAACTGGTGACGCCCAGCCGCGGAAATGGTCCGACCGCCAGTTCCTGGAAAATCACCCGATGCTGCGGGCCGGTGGCCGGTTCGAGGTCACCATCATCTTCAACGGCCAGGCACAGGTCGTACAGCTCGAGCAGGAGTGGACCTTCGGGCGCCGGCAGCGCCAGCGCCCATGGTTCCGCTGCGCGGACTGCAATCGGTGATGCCGTACGCTGCATGAGAAGGACGGCACCTTCGTTTGCCGGACTTGCTCCGGCTACGACTACCGGTGTCGCCATCGCAATCGGTCCTGCCCAGCGCTAAATCGGGTCCGGAGGGTAGCCGGTTTGCCCCATCGAGCCCTCGCGCGCGAGAGGATCATTGCTGAGGTCGAGCTTGCTCGGCTGTTACGTGCTACAGTCTCCGACCTTGAGCGGAGAGCCAAGCGAGGCAAGCGATGACCGATCCCACATCCGATGAAGCCCGCGATGATTTCATCTTGCAGGAGCGATTGTCCGGCCGTTCTGCGCGCAGCATTGCCAAGCAGCTGAGCCTCACCGTCGGCGGGGTGAATGCATCGCTTGACCGCACGCTACCGACGATCGACAACGCGATGCGGCTGCGCCACATCTCGCTCGACCTGCACCGCCTCGATGGACTGCTGGAGACCTTCTACAAGCGCGCGATTGAGAAGACGGACACCCAGGCCGCGGTGGCCGTCGTAAAGATCCTTGAGAGGAAGGCAGCACTTTTAGGCCTCGACCAGCCTACGAAGCTGGACGTCGTCCAGGTACAAACGCAACAGACGCCGCACGAATTTGATCAGGTCTATGACGCAATCATGCGCGTCGCCCGTGGGCCTTCGGCTCCGAATAGCAACGGCTCGGATCCGGTCGCCGGCGATGGCGGCGATCGGTAGCCCTCCTCAGCCGCGCCCGTGGCTTTAGGCGGCGGGGCGGACTTCAAAACGACCGCATAACTTGTTGAGATAGCAGGCAAATTTGCCTGAGTGTGGGGTGAATTTTCCCTTGTCAAGGGGGTCGTTCGGCCCTATTTATTACACGTTGACGTTCGGCAACGTGTAGCAGAACAGGGTCCCATGCGTGGGAAATTTATCTCTTATCTGCGGGTCTCGACCGACAAGCAGGGCGTTCGCGGTTACGGCATCGCGGCTCAACGCAAGGCGGTGAAGGACTATCTCGACGGTGGCCGCTGGCAGCTATTGGGTGAGTTCGTCGAGGTTGAGAGCGGCCGGCGCAACGATCGGCCGCAGCTGGCTAGAGCGCTTGCGGCTTGTAAAAAGCACAGGGCCAAGCTGGTCATTGCCAAGCTCGATCGGCTTGCTCGCAACGTCCGCTTCATTGCAACCCTGATGGATGGGAACGTCGAGTTCGTCTGTTGCGATATGCCGCAGGCAACCAGGCTCACGATCCATGTGCTGGCGGCTGTTGCTGAGCATGAGCGCGAAATGATCGTGAAGCGCACCAAAGAAGGGCTGGCGGCGGCTAAGGCGCGCGGTGTGAAGCTGGGCAATCTTGCACTGGCCGCAGCCAACCGCACCGCAGCCCTTGAGCGGGCAGAAGCACTTCGCCCGATCTTGGCGGAGCTCTCCGGGCTATCGGCCACTGCCGCGGCAGCCGAGCTCAACGCTCGTGCCGTGGCCACACCAACCGGAGCCAAGTGGTCTGCACTAACGGTTATTCGTGTGCGCCAGCGGCTTGCTCACGCTCGCTAAACAGAAAAGCTCGCGATCTTCCATTCGACGGCGATTCTAGAAATTTTGGGAATCTGCGGCCGGTCGGCCGCAGTGCCACCCTTACAGACCGAGTGC
>DATFXD010000459.1:0-11016 GCA_035258605.1 Hyphomicrobiaceae bacterium
CCCTCAAGCCAGCACTTCTTTCGCCTTGGCGGTGCGGGCTTCGTGACTGAGCCGCGCCATGACCTCGACAATCTCCTCGCGCGAGGCGCCCGGGTGAAAGATATGGCGGACCCCGGCCTTTTTCAGTTTGGCGGCATCGGCATCGGGCACGATGCCGCCGATCACGACCGGGACATGGCCGAGGTTGGCCTTGATCAGGGCTTTCATCAACTTCGGCACCAGCAAATGATCGCTGGCGAGCGAGGAGATGCCGATGGCGTCGACGTCCTCCTCCTCGGCCAGGCGCACCACCTGTCGAATCTCCTGCCACGGCGGCGTATAGAGGACCTCCATGCCGGCGTCGCGCAAGAAGGCGGCGACCACACGGCTGCCGCGGTCGTGGCCATCGAGACCGATCTTGGTGATGAGGATCTTGGACGGCGGCGCGGCTTGTGGTGGAGACATAGGGCACCCAGGTGGCGGCGGGAAGCCTTATGGTGGGACATGCCGGCGTCGATGTGAAGAGGCGAGCGCGCGGGGCAGATAGCTGCGACCACCTGCCCGACGCCGCTGGCGTCGGCGGCGAGATTAGCGCTTTGAGCGCGCCCCGGCTTGGGCGAAGATGCGCTCAATCAGTTACATCCGACGTCCGCCGGGAGGATCCCTTGAGCGACTCAATCAACATCGAGTTCACGCGCTTTTCGGCGTTTTATTCGCCGCTCATTGCCACCATGGCCGCCGGCTTTCTCAAAGCCGAGGGCCTCACCGCCCGCCACTCGGTTTCCGCGCCCGGCAAATCCGCCATCGCCGGGCTGGTCGATGGCAAGGTCGACGTCGCCCAATCCGCACCCTCGCAGGGCTTCGCCGCGCTGGAGCAGGGCAAACCGCCACCAGCCCTGCACTTTGCCCAGATCAATGAACGGGACGGCTTCTTTCTGACCGGCCGCCAGCCCGATCCCGCCTTCACCTGGAGCAAACTCAAGGGCCGGCGGGTGATCGTCGATCACGGCGGCCAGCCGATGGCCATGTTCAAATATGCTTGCTTCAAGCAGGGTCTCAACTTTAGCGATCTGATCGCCGTCGACGCCGGTGCGACCGATCAGATGATTGCCGCCTTCCGCAACGGTGAGGCCGACTTTGTGCATCTGCAGGGCCCCGCCCCACAGCAACTCGTCCATGATGGCGTCGGGCATATCGTGGCGGCGTTGGGCGATGCCATTGGTCCATGCGCCTTCTCGAGCCTCGCCGCCACGCGGGCGTGGCTCGCCAGCGATCAGGCCAAGGCCTTCATGCGCGCCTACCGCAAGGCGCGGGCCTGGCTCATCACTACTCCCGCGGCCGAGGTCGCCAAGGTCGAAGCCTCGTTCTTCAAGGACATCGATCTGCCGGTGCTCACCACCACCATTGCCAGCTACCAACAGCTCGGTAATTGGACGCCACACGTGGAGATCACGCCAGCGGCATTTGCCGCCACCGTCGATATCTTTGAGCACGCCGGTCTCATCAGCAAGCGGCATGCCTACCAAGACATCGTCGCTTCACCCCCGGCTTGAGGAACCGCCACCATGGCAGACACAATCGGTTGGATCGGCGTCGGCAGCATGGGCCATCGCATGTGCCGGCACTTGACGGCGGCGGGTTACCCGCTGGTGGTGTGGGATGCGGCCAGCACCGAGCGGGCTCCGCCCGAGGCGCAGATCGCCAACGGCACCGCCGAGGTGGCGCGGCTCGCCGACATCATCATCCTGTCGCTGCCCGACGGCAACGTCAGCGAGGCGGTCGCGGGCGAGTTGGCGGCCGCTTCCGAGCGCCGGGTAAAGACGGTGATCGACACCTCGACCATCGGCATCAGGGCCGCGCAAGCCGTCGACGCCATCCTCGCCAACGCCAACATTGAATTTGTCGATGCGCCGGTTTCGGGCGGTACCGCCGGCGCCGACAAGGCCACGCTCGCCGTCATGATCGCCTGCCCGAGCGCCAGCTTTGAGCGCCTTAAGCCGCTGATCGCCTTGATGGGCAAGCCGTTTCACGTCGGGCCGCAGCCGGGACAGGGACAGGCGGTGAAGTTGCTCAACAACTTTCTCTCCGCGACGGCGCTGGCGGCAACCTCGGAGGCCATCGCCTTCGGCACGCGCCAGGGCATCGACATGAAAACCATTCTCGACATCGTCAATGCCTCGAGTGGGCGCAATTCGGCGACCGATGACAAGTTTCCGCGCCGCATCATGCTCGACAAATACGATGCCGGCTTTGCCGCCAAACTTCAGCTCAAAGACATTCGTCTCTATCTGGAGAATGCGCGCGCCGCCGGCATCGCCGACGAGGTGGCGCGCACCGTGGTCGGTGTCTGGGAAGAGATGAACGCAGCCATGCCGGGTGCCGATATCACGGAAATGTATCCCTATACCGTCAATGGCCGGCGCCGGCCGCAATCGAGCTAGACCCGAGCCGCCGGCCGGAGCGCGTCGGTTCAGCGCCCGGCCGGCTTGGTGAGCTTTGGCCACCGCCGGGCGACCTCGGGCAATACCTCCTCGATCAATCGCCGCGTCTGGGCGATGACCTCGGCACCGTCCGCTCCCAGCGGCCGCAGCACGAACTTCGAAAGGCCGGCGGCGATGTATTCATCGATGCGTCCGAGAATGGTGTCGGCGTCGCCGATGGCAAAATAGGTGGCGGGGTCTTGTCCGGTTCGTTGCCGGTACTGGGCCCATGGCCGCAGCACCGGCGGCGCCGTGCTCGCTCCGAAGTAGAACGGGAAGCCGGCACCGTAGTGATCCTCGTCGATGCGCCGCGCCATTGCCGCGGTGGCGGCGCGGATGGCGGCGACGACGCGGCCGGCCTCGGCCGGGGTCTCGGGGCCCGCCTGCCAGCCGGTACCGTATCGGGCGGTGCGCCGGATCGCTGCCTCCGATGCACCGCCAATCCACATCGGCAATTCCGCCTGCACCGGCTTCGGCTGGATGCTGGCGCCGGTGAGACGGTAGTGTGCACCTTCGAAGTCGACGCTGTCTTCGCGCCAAAGGCGGGTGATGATTTCGAGGCCCTCATCGGTCTTGCGGCCGCGGCTGGTGGTGTCGAGATGAAGCGCCGTCCACTCCGGTGCTCGCGGGCTGCCGATGCCGAACGCCGGCAGCAGCCGGCCGTTGGAGAGGACGTCAATCGTGGCACACTGCTTGGCGACCAGAACCGGGTCGCGCAGGGCCAGCGACACCACGTTGATGCCGAACTTGAGGCGGCGCGTGCGCCCGGCGAGCGCGGCCATCGCCGTCATGCATTCGAGCATCGGTTCGCGGCTGACCACGCGGTCGGTCTGCCACAGCGAATCGACGCCGCCCGCCTCGCACAGGTCGACCCAGCTCCAATAGTCGTCCGCGTGACGAAATGGAAACTCCATCAACCCCACGCCGACGCCGACCGACATAGCGGGCCTCTTTCTCAATTTGCCGAAGCCCAACACTCGCGGCCTCTCCGCCGCTGGTCAAGCCAGCACGGGCCCAGTCACGGGGCCAGTCACGGGGCCAGCTCCCGGGCATGATCCGCAGTCGCGCCATTTTCGTACCCTTGAATGGCTGCGGTCTTGGCGGGAAGACCCCAGCACGCGGGCAATTGTCAATGGGACGCGCGGCGCCTTGGGCGCGGGCGTGGACCCTTGCGCAATGCTGGGATGGTGGAGATTTAAAGTTGGAGGAAGCCTTTATGAAAAGCCCGCTTTGTTTGCTGTTGAGCCTGGCCTTGCTGCTGACCGCGTTGGCTGCGGCGCGCGCCCAGGACCCAGTGGCGGCCACTGTCGCGGCGCGCTACACGCCGGGCGCCCAGCGGCTGGACAGCGGCCAGTACGGCGCCGAAGTTCGGCGCGCGGTCTTGGATAACGATGAGGTCGCCTGGAGCAGCGCCCCCTACGCCACCATGGCCGAGGCCCTGCGCGAAGCCTGTCGGATGATCGAGACGGTCTATCAACCGGGGAGCCCCTGTCCAGCCGCCCCGGTTGCCGGCGCCAATCAGATGGCGGCGCACACCCCGGAACGCGGCAAGCCGCCGCCAGTGGCGACCGCGCCCAAGCCCGCCGCCAACGCCGATGCCAAGAGCAAGATCAAGGCCACCCAGCGCTCTGCCATGAGCGGTTACCAAGTGCCCGGCTGTCCCTTCTACGCCCTCGTCAACGGCAAGGTCGTGCAACGCTGCTCGCTTGACGGCTCCCCTGGCACGCGGCCGTTTTGGTCCAACGAGGATGCCTTTGAAGGCGGCTACGGCGGCTGGGGGCGCTGAACCACGCGGGGCGCGCGCGCCCGCGGAACCACGATCGAACGGCAAGCGCGCCCACCCGTGCCTGCTTCCGGCACCTCGATGGGTTGCCGAATCGCGCTAAACCTGAGGCGGCCGATCGCGGCAGGGGTGAGGGCGTCGGTCGAGCAGGGGGCGCCGAGCATGCAGGTTTCCCGCGGCAACGGCCGGCACGGTGCGCGCCGCGGCCGCTTAACAAGGCTGCTCTATTCCCGTTCGCTGCCGCCGGTGGTGACCGCTTGGTGCCTCGGCCTCGAAATGGGTTGGGCGTGGATGATCTTCTTCCACGGCTTTCGGATCGACAGCGGCATTGCCGGGGTTACGACCGCCGTCATGGCGCTCGCCGGGTCGGCGTGGATGGTGCAATACAAGACCCGCGCCGAGGAGCAGCCGTTCGAGAAGTACGTCGCCGATGCCGCCGCGGCGATGCGCGATGAGGCCTACGTGCTGATGAAGCTTACCGAACTTGAGCCGCGGCCCGAGCCCGCTGCCGAGGCGGCCACCTTAGGCGAACAAGTGGAACGCCTGCACCGCTGCCTCAAGGTGTTCCAGAAGGGCAGTCCCTATACCCAGATCCGGAGCTACGGTGCGCGCATGCGCATTGAGCAGCTGGAAGAGGAAGTGAGCGAGCAGATGGGCCTGCTCGATCGCGAGATCGCCATCCTGGGTAGCTTCCCCACCAAAAACGTGGTGCAGGTGGCCAAGCAGAAATGTCGCCGCGCCACACAAGGCATCCTCGAGAGTACCGAACAGGTGTGCGAGGTCCTGGGCTATGACGCGCAGCTGCCGTCGGACGCCGAGCTCATTGAGCGCGGCGCTGGCGCTGGCGCGGCCTAACCCGATCGAGCTCAGCTTTTCTTGGTCGCTGCCGCCGCGATCGTGGCCAGATCGAGCAACAGCTTGCCGGCCAAGGTTGCATCGATGCCGGCCTTGAGTCGCGCCGCCTTGGCGGCTTCGCCGATGCTGGCCAGCGCCGCCGTGAGCGCGGCCAGGGTCCAAGACTGGCATTGCTGCTCGATGATACCCTTGCGCTTGAAGTGCAGCGGTGGGCGCTGCTGGCGCAAAACGTCAGCCAGCGCACGGCCGCCGTCGACGGCGCTGCGCATGCCATGCAGGCGCAGGAAGTGGCGTTGCAGGGCGGCGATGATGACCTGCGCATTCTCGCCACCGGCAAGACAACGGTCCAATTCGCCAAGCGCGGTCGCAAGCCGGCCCGAGCCCGCGGCCAGCACCACCCGGTCGATGGCGAGTTCGGCGGCATCGCCGACGGCGGCTTCGACGTCGTCTTCTTCGACCGTGCCCTTGCCGCTGGCGTAGAGGGCGAGCTTTTCGATCTCGGCGCGGGACAGCGCCCGATCGGCCCCCAACCGGCTCACCAGGAGCCGCATCGCCTCGGGCGTAATCTTGAGGTGCGCGGCCGCCAGCACCTCCCGTGCCACCGCCTCGAGGTCGCGCGCCTCGTCGGGAAAGCAGGCGATGGCGGCGGCGGTGGCGGATTTTTCAAATAGCCCGCGCAGCGCATCGTCCGGGCGCAGATTGCCGGCCTCGACGATCAAGTAGCCCGCAAGGTTCGCGTCGTCCACGAGCGGCTTCAAGGTGGCAGCGCCAAGGCGCCGGCCGGTGCTGGCCCGCACGATTTTGCGCCCGGCGAACATCGGCGGCGTCTTGAGCTCGACGAATAGACGATCGGGATCGTCCTCGAGGCTGGCGTCATCGACCCTCAGGATTTCGCCAGCCGGATCGTCCGCGGCGGCCAGGCGCTTGGCGACGTCGGCGGCCCGTTCCATCACGAGGCCGGCGTCGCTGCCATAAAAGAGGAGGGTGCGCGGCAGCCGCTGAACCGAGCTCAGGAAGGCCCCCGCCTGATGGCTTTTGATGGCGACCATGGCGCTCCGCAAGTGCCGCGCCGGAGGGCTGGAGCCCCGCCATTTTGGGGGCACGCGCGATTCGTGCGCGCCTCAGGCGGCGCCGGACAGATAGGCCGCCAGGCGCGTCTTCAGGTCGTCAGCCACGGTCTGTGCCGCCCGGTTTTCGGCATCTTCCCGCGCCCGCACGTTGGAGTAGATCGATTGGAACCGCTCGAAGCTGGCGCGCCCCTGGCTGGTGCCCTGCAGCACCACCTTCTTGTCCTTGGTGGTGATATCGATCAGCCGGAACGATGCCTGAATGGCGTAAATCTGTCCCAGCGCCTCGCCCTGGTTGGTGACCAAGGTCGACAGCATCGATTCCTTGACGACCACTTCCAGACGGTGCGTGGGCGGCAGCGGCGTGCCGCCGCCGGTGCTTTCGAAGATCAACTCGTTGCGAATGCGTTGTCCGACGCGACCGGGAATCGGGGCGAATTCGACGTGCGCCAGGCGCTCCTGGGTGGGTACGCCCGAAGCGCTCGTGCCATAGAGCGGCCGAAAGCCGCCGCCACCGCAGGCGCTCAAGGCCGGCACCGAGGCGAGCAGCAAGGACAGTCCTCGCAAAAGACCCCGGCGGCTCACTGCTCGAACCATGCGAGCCTCATCCGACGACATTCACTATCCTCTGCGGTACCACGATCACCTTTTTGACCGGTCGGCCAGCCAAGGCGCGCGCCACCGGCTCAAGACCCAGCGCAGCGGCTTCGATCTCGTCTGTGGTGGCGGTGCGGGCGATCGTAAGTTCATCCCGTCTTTTGCCATTTACCTGTACGGCAATGGTAATCGTATCGTCAACGAGCAAGGCCGGTTCGGCGTCCGGCCACGGCTGATCTGCCAGCAGTGTGTTGTAGCCAAGCCGCTCCCAGCAGTCCTCCCCCAGGTGCGGCAGCATTGGTCCCATCATCTGCACCAGCATTTGCGTGGCCTCCCGAATGGCCCACGCCAGACCCTCTCCCGATTTGTCCAGCGCCGCCGACAGGGCGTTGGTCAGTTCATAGAGCTGAGCCACGGCAACATTGTAGCGAAGCGCCTCAATATTTTGTGAAACGCTGTTCAGAGCCTTATGCGCGAACTTGCGCAGCTCCATGGCCTCCGGGCCGAAGTTTGCTGGCCGTCCCGCGCCATTGCCGCTCGACCGCCGGGCCACTTCGTCGATTAGGCGCGAAATCCGCTGCACCTGGCGTGCCGCACCGGCGACTCCCGCCTCGGTCCAGATGATGTCGCGATCGGGAGGGCTGTCGGAGACGATGAACAGCCGCGCCGTATCGGCGCCATAGTGCTCGATGATGTCGTCGGGATCGACCACGTTCTTGCGCGATTTTGACATCTTTTCCGGCGGGCTGATCGTCACCGGTTGCCCCGTGCCGATGTCCTTGGCCCGGCGCTCGGCCCCCTCACCCTCGATCGTCACATCCTGCGGTAGCAACCATTCGCCGCTCTCGCTGCGGTAGGTCTCGTGCAGGACGATGCCTTGCGTGAACATCGAGGCGAACGGCTCGTCGATCTGGACGTGCCTGGTTGCCTTCATGCCGCGGGTGAAAAAACGGGCATAGAGCAGGTGCAGCACCGCGTGCTCCTTGCCACCGATGTACTGGTCGACCGGCGCCCAGTGCTTGAGCGCCTTCCTGTCGGTCGGCGTGGCGGCATGGGGAGCGGTAAAGCGGAACTGATACCAGGAGCTATCG
This sequence comes from Hyphomicrobiaceae bacterium, assembly GCA_035258605.1. Classification (GTDB taxonomy): domain Bacteria; phylum Pseudomonadota; class Alphaproteobacteria; order Rhizobiales; family Hyphomicrobiaceae; genus AWTP1-13. The sequence goes on from DATFXD010000459.1 coordinate 7,853, forward strand.
ACGAAGGTATCCATGGTATCGGTTTCGCGCACCGCGGCCGCGCCACACTTGGGACAGGCCACGTGCTTCCAGGTCGGATGATGGTCGAGCGGGTTGCCGGGGCGCTCGAAGCTCACGTCCTCGGGCAGCCGAACGGGTAGCGCCTCGTCGGGAACCGGGACAATCCCGTCGTTGGGACAGTGGATGACGGGGATCGGGCAGCCCCAGTAGCGCTGCCGTGAAATCAGCCAGTCCCGCAAACGGTAGTTGACCTTGCGTGCGCCAATGCCGCTTTGCTCGGCAAGGGCTGCGATCTTGTCCTTGGCCGCCTCGATCGACAGGCCATCGAGGAACTGCGAATTGATCATGGTGCCATCGCCCAGGTAGGCCTCGTCCGCGATCCGAAACGTGGCCGCATCCTGTCCGGGCGGCAGCACCACGGGAACCACCGGGCGCGCGTATTTACGGGCGAATTCGAGGTCGCGTTGGTCGTGTGCGGGGCAGCCGAAGATGGCGCCCGTGCCGTAGCCCATGACGATGAAATTGGCGACGTAGACCGGCAGCTTGCTGTCCGGCTGGAACGGGTGCACGGCCGTGATGCCGGTGTCGAAGCCCTTCTTTTCGGCTCGCGCCAAGGCTTCCTCGGTGGTGCCGATCTTGCGACAGTCCTCGATGAAGAGGGCGAGCTCACCTTGCTTTTTGGCCAGATGCTGGGCCAGGGGATGCTCGGGCGAGATCGCCAGGAACGAGGCGCCGAAGATGGTGTCGTGGCGGGTGGTAAAGACCGTGAGCTTGTCGAGCTTCTTGGGCAGCTTGCCGCCCTCCAACTGGAAGGTCAGCTCCAGGCCTTCCGAGCGGCCGATCCATTTGCGCTGCGAGGTCATCACGAAATCCGGCCACTTGCCGGCGAAGTCATCGAGCGCTGCCAACAGCTCTTCGGCGTAGGCGGTGATCTTGAAGAACCACTGCGTCAGGTCGCGTTGTTCGACCACGGCGCCGGAGCGCCAGCCGCGGCCGTCGATCACCTGCTCGTTGGCGAGCACGGTGTTCTCGATCGGATCCCAGTTCACCTTCGCGGTCTTGCGGTAGGCGAGCTTCTTCTTCAAGAAGTCCAAAAACAACCGCTGCTGATGCCGATAGTAGTCGGGATCGCAGGTGGCGAATTCGCGGCTCCAGTCGATCGATACCCCCATGGCCTTGAGCTGGGCGCGCATGGTGTCGATGTTCTCGTAGGTCCAACTGCGGGGGTGGACCTTGCGCTCCATGGCGGCGTTCTCGGCCGGCAGTCCAAAGGCGTCCCAGCCCATGGGATGCAGGACGTTGTAGCCCTTGGTGCGCATGTAGCGGGCCATGACGTCGCCCAAGGTGTAGTTGCGCACGTGCCCCATGTGGATGCGCCCCGAGGGATAGGGAAACATCTCGAGCTGGTAGCGCTTGGGCTTTTTGCTCTTCTCCTGGGTGCGGAACGTGCCCCGCTCCTCCCACACCTGTTGCCAGTGCTTCTCGCGCACGGGTGCGTTGTAGCGTTCGCTTGCCATCTTACTGTCCGTGATCCGTGCTCGACCCGTCGCCTCAGCGGAAAACTCAAGCTGCTAAGCCAGGCTTTCCCGCCACCTGCCCCAGAGTGGCTGGCCGGCGGCGCCGCGGTCATGGCCCAACCTCAGGCAGGACGGCCATGATCGACGCGGGGGGCGGCCAGCGCCAGCCTCGCCCAGGGAGGCCCCTCTCATGGCGAAAAACTCGGCCGTTGTCGACCCGAGAGTCTCCCCGGCCGGGTAAGGCCCGCGATCTTGGGCGCAAGCGGCCGCTCGGCGCCGCACACCCTCGCCTTTCCTGGGCCTGGCGCGTGCGCCGAGCCCTGGGGCGCCCTCGGCGGCAGCCGTCAGCTTTTTTTGAGGGTTGTCGATGGTGAGCCCGAGGCCGCGGCGGGGAGGCCGCAGCGGTGGCCAGGCGATGCCACCCACGAAATCACTGGACGCAAGCCGCGCACTAACCCCATTTTGCCCTCCGATCGCAACCACGTCCCGCGCCCGCCGGTGGCGGCCGCGGCTCACTTGACCGATTGCTGCTAGTGCCGCCATGAGCCAAGCCGACAGTCCCGCCCGCCTCCTCTCCGTGCGCTCGCGCATCGCCGCGGCGGCCGCCGCCGATGCGCGCCATGGCGACGCCGTGACCCTGATCGCGGTCAGCAAGACCTTCGCCCCCGCCGCGATCGACCCCGTGCTCGCGGCCGGTCAGCGCGTGTTCGGTGAAAACCGCGTACAGGAAGCCAAGGCCAAATGGCCCGCCCTCAAGGAGCGCTACCCCGGCACCACGCTGCACCTGATCGGCCCGTTGCAATCCAACAAGGCCAAGGATGCCGTGCTGCTGTTCGATGCCATTCACACCATCGACCGACCGAAAATCGCCGAGGCGGTGGCCGAGGAGATGGCGAAGCGGAACCGGTGCCTTCAGCTGTTCCTAGAGGTCAATACCGGCGAGGAGCCGCAGAAGGCGGGGGTCTTGCCGCGCGAGGCAGCGAGCCTCCTGCGGCTGTGCCGGGAGGAGCTGAAGCTCGATGTCGCCGGGTTGATGTGCATCCCGCCGGTCGACGATGTGCCCGCCATTCATTTTGCCTTTCTGGCCAAACTGGCGCGCGAGCTCGGCCTCGGCGCGCTCAGTATGGGCATGAGCGCCGACTTCGAGACCGCCATAAAGTTTGGCGCCACGCACGTGCGCGTCGGCTCGGAAATCTTTGGCCCGCGCGGCTGAACCGAAGGGTCGCCAAGACCGCGGCGATTGTTGCGCACAACCCGCAGCGCGCGGCTCGCCTCACGACGGTGACCTGCTAAGCTCGCGAAACTGATTCGTGCCATCGTCGCACGCCTGTGGCGGGCTAGGGGTGGTGGCGAGCTTTGATGGCGGCCTGGGCTTTGAGTTGCGCGCGCCCGGGATCAGCCGTGCAGCAAGCGGCCAAGCGGGAGACGGGCGTCATGGCGGACGGCGGGACGGCGTTGGCAGCGGAGGCCGACGCGGCAGCGGCCGAGGCCGCACGTGAAGCCAAGGCCGAGGTGCTCGAGCGCGCCGTCACCGTTCGCAGTGCCGAGCGACTGCCAAAGGCCAAGGGTAATACCGCCAGGGCCAAGCCATCGCCGTGGGCCGAGTTCATCGTCGATGTGTGGGTGACGCCCTTCAACTCGGTCGAG
>DATFXD010000460.1:0-2847 GCA_035258605.1 Hyphomicrobiaceae bacterium
GGTCTCGCGCTATGATATTGAGAGACCTAGGTAGATCAAGACACCTCTGGCCTCGAGGTGGTGTTTTCGTCGCATCGTATCTATAATACCACAAAGCTACTCAAGATACTGATATAACCTTATAAAATTGTCCCCCGTCAAAACCGAAGTGGTTTTGGAAACGATCACTTGATCGACCACGCCGCGCTAACCGAATGCGCGAGATCCCGCTGACGGGGCCTAACCCGACTTCGCGGATTGGGCTAAGGGGACGGCGATTTTCGCGCCGTGGTCGGAAAGCAAGCAATTGAATTTGCGAGGCTTGGGTTGCCAAGTATCGCCGAAATTGGCTGTAGTGAAGACCTCCCCTATTTCCAGGCTTGGGTTTCCGTGCCAAGATTCGGGCCCTCATGTTTCTGCGGCAGACCCGACGAAAGAAAGACGGCAAGACGCACGTCTATTGGAATATTGTGGAGAATCGGCGTCTCAACGACGGCCGGGTGGTGCAGCGGCAGGTTTTGTATTTGGGAGAGATTCACTCGTCCCAGGCCGCGGCATGGCGCAAAGCGATCGAGGTGCTCGATACGGCCTCCGGCGAGCCGCGAACGCTGGCGCTGTTCCCGCAAGACCGTTGCGAAGCGGTGGCCGATGACGCTGGGGTGGTGCGACTATGCCTCTCGGCGCTCACCTTACAGCGGCCGCGGCAATGGGGAGCCTGCTGGCTCTCGGGTCAGTTGTGGCGCGAGCTGCAGTTGGATCGGTTCTGGGCCGAGCGCTTGCCGCCGAGCCGCAAGCGGACGCGCTGGGACCAGATCCTCCAGGTCCTGGTAGCCTACCGGCTGATCGCTCCGGGCAGCGAATGGAAGCTGCATCGCGCGTGGTTTGGCAACAGCGCCATGGCCGATCTGTTGGGCGGCGATTTTGGCCTGGCCGAAGCCCACAAGCTCTATGCCTGTCACGACCGGCTGCTGGCGCACAAGGACGCGTTGTTTGCGCACCTGGTCGGGCGCTGGCGCGATCTGTTCAACGCCAGCTTTGACGTGCTGCTCTATGACCTGACCAGCACCTATTTCGAGATCGACGCCGCGGCGCTGCCCGACGACGACAAGCGCCGGCACGGCTACAGCCGCGATCACCGGCGCGATTGTCCGCAGGTGGTAATCGCCCTGGTGGTCACGCCCGAAGGCCTGCCGCTGGCCTACGAGGTCCTCCCCGGCAACACCAAGGACGACCAGACCCTGCAGCAGTTTCTTGCCAAGATCGAGCGGCAATACGGCAAGGCCCGGCGCGTCTGGGTCATGGACCGCGGCATTCCGACCGAGGCGGTGCTGGCCGAGATGCGGGCGAGCGATCCGCCGGTGCACTATCTGGTCGGCACCCCGAAAGGGCGTCTGACTCGGTTGGAGAAGCTCCTCCTGGACAAGCCGTGGCAGGAGGTGCGACAGGGCATCCACGTCAAATTGTTGGCCCAGGACGCCGAATTCTATGTCTTCGCCGAGAGCGCCGACCGCGTCCTCAAAGAGCGGGCGATGCGCCGGCGGCAGCTCAAATGGCTGTGGCGGCGCCTCAATGAACTCGCCGCCATGAAGCTCACGCGCGAGGAACTGCTGATGAAGCTGGGAGCCGCGCGCGCCACGGCAACGCTCGCGTGGCGCCTGGTCGACATCACCGTCGACAAAGCCTCAGCCTGCTTCACCCTTGCCCTCAATCGAACCAAGCTGCGCCAGATCCGGCGCCGCGAAGGCCGCTATCTGCTGCGCACCAATCTGACCGAGGGCGATCCCGCTACCCTCTGGCAATACTACATCCAGCTCGTCGCCGTCGAAGAAGCCTTCAAAAACCTCAAAGCCGATCTCGCCATCCGGCCGGTCTTCCACCAGCAGGAACGCCGGATCGAGGCCCACATCTTCATCGCCTTTCTGGCCTATTGCTTATACATCACATTGCAACGCCGCCTGCACGCCCTGGCCCCGGGGCTGAGCGCGCGCAGCGCCCTCGAGAAGTTTGCCGCCGTCCAGATGATCGACGTCCACGTGCCGACCACCGACGGACGCGAACTGCTGCTGACGCGTTACACCCAGCCGGAACCCGAACTCCAGCTCCTGATCAGCCAGCTCAAGTTCCAATTGCCGCCCCAGCCGCAACCTCGGATCACCACCTCCGACCAACCCCGCCAACCCCTGCCGTAGTGAAGACCTTTAGGTCTAACCTATTGATTTTCAACGAGGCGAAAATTGAAAACGGCCCCAATCCGCGAAGTCGGGCTAGCAGGCCGCGGGAAAAAGGGGCACTCTGCGCGAGGGTTTTGTAGAGTTGCGCAACAGAGGTCTATCATCAGTTGTCCTTGAAGAATGCTCGAACGATGGCGATACGGGCCGCCGTCTCGGCGCGTCGTACCAGACCGGCTGGACTGCCCGCATAGCATTCCTGCTGCGCTCTCAATGCCCGACGAGCCGGTAAGGCCGCGGCACTGGCTCGCGCGTATGATTCGGCCCGCGCTGCCCTCGCAGTGGTCGGTCGCGTCACCGCGCCGGAGCGCGCACTGATCGAGGCGCTGCCGATCCGCAGCGCGACCGCATCGACGACCAGCGCCCCTGGAACGACGCCTTTGCCGGCGCCATGCGCCTTGCGCATCAGATGCATCCCGACGACCTCGAGGTGCGACACGTTCATTGACGGCACTCGGCCTCCAGCCGACGGTGCGCGGCAGCCGGGTGGCTCGCGGGCAGCAGCCGCGGCCCGGCGAACAGCTTCTCGCGCAAGGTGCCGCGCCGGTAGTCGCGCTTGTAGACGCCGCGCTCCTGCAGGATGGGCACGACCAAGGCGACAAAGTCCTCGAGACCCTCCGGGGTCACAATGCGGCTGAGG
>DATFXD010000461.1:0-4928 GCA_035258605.1 Hyphomicrobiaceae bacterium
ATGCCGGCGGTCAAGATACGCTGCTAACAGGTTGCGGCTCTCCTCGTCGAACTCGGCGAGCAGACCGACCAGCGCCGATCGTTCGAGGGTATCGAGCGATGTCCCCTTGAGACGGCCGGCCACGATGACGCCGGTCATGGCGCCGGTGTCATGATCAAGCGTCATCTCGATAAAATTGGAGCGCACGCGCGACCTCTGGCCACTGCTTTTCTGTCCGAACGGCCACGAGTAGGGGCGGATCCACGCCGGCAACCATCCCTCCAGACCCAGCAGGCTCAGTCCGGTGACGCCAAGCGGCACCGCAAGAAGGACCTGTCCGCGCACGCCCAGAAAAGCTGCGCCGGCAAGCGCCACCACCCCCCCTGCGGTCTTGCCGATCTTGATCAGATAGCGCGGATCGCTGTGGGCGAAAGATTTGAGCAACCACAGCGCCAGGATAAGGCCAAGAAGGCCGATGAACAGCGTCGGCATGACTATTTCATCTGCTCCAGAAGCCGCATCGCGCCAGTATTGCGCCGCGCCGACAGATCGCTGAGCGCCTTCAAGCCGCCGGCCGCATAAGCCGCGACGGCGCGCAAGAGTTCCCGCAGCTCGTGGGCGGCGCCGGCATTGAAGCGGCAATAAGCGCCGCCCGTCAACCGCGCGACGTCGCGGAATGTTCTTTCGACATCCGGATCGTACCCTTCTTGGAACACAAAGGCCGGAACGCCATGCAGTCCAAGTTCGCCCGCCTTGGCGCAGACGTCGTCCGGCGCCTCCTCCATGGCATCGCCCACATACACGAGGGCCTGCACCTTGGTCTTCTCGGTTTCGCGGCGCGCGTGGCTCAGCACCCTGCCGATTTGAGTGTGCCCGCCACGGCAGTCGATCTGCGCCATCAGGGCAGCAAGAGCCGCGGGCGCCGACACCCAACGCGAAGCCCGGCATTCGCTCAAGCCGCGGAAATAGACCAGTTGCACGTCAAGGCCGCCGATTGCGTGGGCTTCCAGGAACATCTCGCCCTGCAGCTTGCAGGCGGTATCCCAGGTGGGCTGCCGGCTCATGGTGGCGTCGAGAGCGAAAATCAGGCGACCGCGCGAGCTCGCCGGTTGAGCGCGATCAATGGTACGTACGCGTTCCAGGAACGCGTCGATCTCGGCACGCGAAGACGTTCCGGCCGGCGTGGTACCTCTCCCGGCCGGCACTGGCGTACGATCGTCCGGAGACTTCGCCATGCCTAGCGGACCCCTTTTTGCGGACCGTTTCTTGCGAGCCCCGTTCTGAGCCTGCGTCGGATATCGGTCCCGGACGCAGACCAATATAAAGTGGCGGTCGCAACCGTCCGGCGCAATGGGGAAAGCGCTAGGTTGGCGGTTCAGGAGGCGTGCCGTACGATGACAAGTCGTTTCGCGCCAACCAGCGATGGTGCAGGGGGCGACCCTCGGCTCTAACTCGACGGGCGCTCGTTAACCTGGCGCCTAATGAGGGGTCGCCCCTGCAGGCGGCTGGGCGCGGAATACGTTCGGGTTCATCACCACGTGAGCAGCCGATCACGCCGCGCTCGATTCCGCCGTTGCGCGTGTGCGGAGCCTCGCCTGACATCCTTTTTGGGAGGGACGTAAGGCAGTCCAGTCGTACTCAACATTCGCGCCGAGCGTTATCAGGGCAACCCCGCGGTGAGACGAATTTACGCGATTTCTGCGCTGACGGCCGCGGCATCGGTGGTTAAGCACCGCCTAATTGCGGCAAGGTCGGATTGCGCAAGGGAGGCCCGGATATGCTTCCGGCCTTTTTATTTGGCGGCAAGGAAACGCGGCAAGGGAATAATACAGAGGAAATTACTGTCTCCTCCCTGAGAATTTACCCGCAACGATACACCAGCGGGTTGGGGGGCGATCATGGATATTAAGCAACTCATGATTATTGAGGATCTCATGACTTGGGTGGTTATCGGCACAGTTACCGGCTGGCTGAGACACCTGCTCTTTAGGGGCCACGGCTTTGGACTCTTCGCCAACATCGTTGCGGGCATTGCTGGCGCCATCAATGCCGGCTGGATTTTGAAGCACAGCGGGGTCGTTCTCTGGCCTGGCTTCCGCCCGTCAATTGTTAACGGCGTCATTGGGGCCACGATCCTTTTGATTGTGATCGGCTTTATTTAGCCGGCAACTGAAGCTCACCAATGCCGGAAAATCACCCTCATCTGAAGGGGCGGTATTCTTTTGCGCTCGCAACCACCAACAAAGGCAGCTAATTGGGCGGAATGCCATGGAACGGCCTTGGAGTGGCCGTTATTCGATAGTTGTTTCACTGCACCGCACTGCACGATGAAGGGGAACAGCTATGGCAGGCGTCGAAGCCGCGGTCACGACCGCAGTCCGAGGCGCCTGGGGAACCAGATGCACGCTCGCAGAACGTCACCGCGGCAGGGCGGAGGAGTATCGCCGCCTCTCGACAATTGGTTCGTCAACGGAAGTTCGAGACTACAATCTGCGGATGGCAGAGCATTACAGCTCGTTGGCTGACCTGGAGGAGCAGGGCATACTGGGCCCCCACGATTAGCCGCTTCCGGTTGATTTTGATCAGCTCACCGACCGTCTGATCAAGTACGCTGACCGGCATTGAGAACATCGCCGCCCGTCCGATGGCCGACGACATGAGATTGGCTGCTAGACTAGGCTGATTGACACTTCTGCGGCGAACCGGAGTTATCCAAACCGCTGTCATGCTGCTCTAATCCAGGTCCTTCGGGCGGGACGGCGCGGGCCAATCTGCACCGGCCCGCCACCACTGTCCTTTTCCTCCAGCCAACCCGAGATGGGCGTTTGGAACCTCGCTTGCGCTGCGGCGTTATTTCATCAGCCGGCAGCCTGTCGGCAATTGACATGATGTTCAAAGCCTAACGGATGAACATCATGAGATGGGCTGCTGGTTTTTTTGATGTCAGCCAACGGCGGAAACCCGTCGGCGCCTAAAAGTGAGAGGAACGTCACGCCAGCCCTTGTGCGCGTCGGCGAGGTGCGGCGGCGTCGGCGCTATCAACGGCCGGTCACCGCCGTCCCGTTTGCTTTATCTTATGCAGGCGGCGATTGTGCGATTGCGCCACCAAGTCCATCACGTCCTTAACCGTGATCGTTTTTGAGATTGTCCTGCGTGAAAACATGGACCGAGAAGAAGCTCGCCACTGCAAGGTTACTTTGATTTTTTGCTCTGCTGGCCTGCTGTCGAACGCATTGAGGGTGACCACCTCTACATCAATATTTTCGTTTGGCCGCAAAATGGCCAATGCACCTTCAACCTCACCGGGCCTGGTCCGCAACTGAGCTTTAATTAAATCACGGACTTCGCGCCCCGGTGCGAATGCCAGCAGCGCGGATGCGGCGTCGATGCGTTCGATGATGACAGTTTCGTTTCGTTCGTTTACGAGGTGCAGAACCACACCGTATTTGCCAGGCGCAAAATCAATTATGGGCGCCCTTCCGCGCATGCGGTCATAGAGGGACAATGCGCCGATCACCCAGGACACGGCCGGCTTAGCAGGCGCGAACCAATCGACCAAGGCAAACCCTCGCAATTCCGCTGCGGCGCTTATCTTCCCTATCCGTGCCCTAGTCCATTTTCTGGGAAGATCGCCAGCACAATACCTTTGATCATGCTGGCGATCTCCATTTTATCCGTCAGTTCGGCAGGCTGAACGCGAGGTACTCGCCCGAGTAGCTGCCGCCGCTCACGGCGACCACGATGTATTGCTTGCCGTCCACCATGTAGGTCATCGGATTGCCGCTCTGCGCAGCCGGTATGAACACCGCTCCCACCTGCTGGCCGTTGGCCTTGTCATAGGCCCGCAGCATCGCCCCGTGCGGGTGCTCAGGCGTCGTGGTCGCCACGGGATCGCCCATGATCACCAAGGTCTTGGTGATGACTAAACCGACACCCGAAGTCTGCGCCTGGCCGGTTTTCGGGATGTCGAGTCCCTTGAGCGCCGCGTGGTTGCGCACCTGGTCGGGGGTGTCGCCGTGGGGCACCTGCCATTTGACCTGCCCCTTGTCGAGGTCGACGGCGGCGAGCAGGCCGTAAGGCGGCTTCGTGATGGGCAACCCGTCGACGTTCAATCCGCCAAAACCGCCCGGAGGCGGGGGTGCGTTCGCGCCAGCCGGATTGGTCCGGGCCAGGCGTGCCCGCCTTTCAGTCTGCGGCGCGCCGGCAGCGCAGCAGTCGCCGGGCCCCAGTATCTCCCGGAACTGCTGTCCGGCGACCCCGGCAACGTATCGGATATCCGAGAACTCGCCGGGCGGCGCCACCAGCGACCGCAGGCCCGGCGTATTGCCGGCCGGCATGTAGGCGATGTGGGTCTCGGGGTCGTACCCGAAGCCCGGCCAGTTCGTCGCAGTGCCGGTCACGATCGCGCCGAGGGTGCCTTTGACGTCGGCGAGCACGCCCGGTGCGAACGGCGACTCCACCACCTTGTACCGCTTGAGAAGCTCCACCGCCTTCTGCCGCAGCTCGGGGGTGAAGTCGATCAGGTCGTCCGGAACCTTGCTGATGAAGTTGCGGGCATAGCGCAGCGAGTCGGGCGGGAACGGTTGGGTCGGCGACGTCTTCTCGCCGGGCACATCGGATTGCGGCACCGGCCGCTCTTCGATCGGCCACACCGGCTGGCCGGTCACACGATCGAACACGTAGAGCCAGCCCTGCTTCGAGGCGACCGAGACCGCTTTGACGGGGCGGCCGTTGACGTTGATGTCGGAAAGGATCGGCGCCGACGTCATGTCCCAGTTCCAGATCGGATGATGGACGAACTGGAAGTGCCATTTGCGCACGCCGGTCTTCAGATCGACCGCCACGAGGCTCTCGGCGAACAGGTTGGCGCCCGGTCGATGGCCGCCGTAATAGTCCGACGTCGGCGTCTCCACCGGGATGTAGACGAGGCCGAGCTCTTCATCGACCGT
>DATFXD010000462.1:0-16477 GCA_035258605.1 Hyphomicrobiaceae bacterium
AGCATTCCCTTTTGTTGTTCAGTTTTGCATGCTTGACAAAACTGGCACTCTCTTAGCTCAAGGCAGACTGCTCAAGGTCCAATTGCTTTCCGCACCAGCCACCGAGACTGGCATGCAAACACCACTTTCTTTGTTTCAACGCCGGCAGCTTGAGGTCATCGCGCGGGTCACGCCGCACTCGATGGCCGCCCATATCCTGAATACGACGGTTTTGGCGGTCGCAATGGCGGGCTCGATTGCGACCGCTCAACTTGTCATCTGGTGCACGTATTCCTACGCGGTCGCGTTGATCGTGCTCTATCGGCACAGCCGAAACCGGGGGCGTGTTCCACGCAGTTTTCAGCGGGCGCGGCGGCGAGCAACGGTCTACGCTTGCTTCCTGGCTCTGCCATGGACCGCCATGGCGGTCCTGCATTTGGGGGAGCTGGCGCACGAGCAGGAGCTGATCTTGATTGCGCTTACGGCCGGCATGGCCGCCAGCGGCACCATCCTGCTCTCGGCCTTGCCCGTCGCTGCGTTCAGCTACATGTCGGGGATTTTGATCCCGAGCGCGCTCAAGAGCCTGCTTTTCCTCAATGCCAAAGGCTACCTGCTGCTCGGTGTGCTCGTCGTCAGCTATTGGTGGTTTCTAGCTGCGCTGATCTCGAAGGTCGCGCGTGAGATCAGCGAACGCAAGCGCATCGATATTGCGTTGAAGGAGAGCGAGGTCCGTTTGCAGCAGACGCTGAGGGCGGGTCAGATGGTCGCCTTCGCCTGGGATCCCAAAACCGGCTGGTCGCGGCGCAGCGAGAACGCCTCGGAAATCCTCGGCTTGGAAGCGCAGGTGGCCACCCATGGACTGGGGAACGACTTCCTCACACGATTGCATCCAGATGACCGCAAATGCTTCTCCACCCAAATCAAGGCGCTCAGTCCCGAGCGTCCAGCCTATTCGGTATCCTTTCGCTTCATCCGTCCGGATGGGCGCGAGGTATGGTTGGAAGAGACCGGACGAGCGGAGTTCGACGAGGCCGGCCGCTATGTCCGCATCAAGGGCTTGACCTGTGATATCACCGACCGCAAGCGCGCGCAGGAGCAGCAGCGATTACTGGTGCGCGAACTCGATCACCGCGTGAAAAATGTATTGGCTTCGGTCGGCGCGGTGGCACAGCGCACCCGCGAAGGTAGTGGGTCGGTCGATGAGTTTTTGCAAGGCTTCGATGGGCGCATTCAGTCGATGGCAAATGCGCACGGCTTGTTGAGCCGCAGCCACTGGCAAGGTGTCAATCTCAAGGAGCTGGTAAACAATGAGTTGGCCCCTTGTGTGACAACGGGCGGCGCGAGCGTGGAAGGGCCAGACATACTGGTGTCAGCCGAAGCCGCCCAGCCAATTGCCATTGTGCTGCACGAGTTGGTCACGAATGCCTCGAAATACGGAGCGTTGTCGGCGCAGCGTGGTCACATCACAGTGCGCTGGCGGTGCCGGTACGATGGGCGCGCCGAAGTCTTGTCCATAGAATGGATCGAAGCTGGCGGCCCCGCTGTTATTGCGCCGACCCAGACCGGTTATGGCACCCGCTGCATTCGCAGCCTTATTCCTTACGAACTGGGCGGCACGGTTGATCTCGTGTTCGATCCGGCAGGCGTGCGCTGCGGAATAGACGTGCCTTCCAAGCGCCACGATAGTAGCGAAGCTGTCCCCCTGTTCAAAACCTTCGAGTCCAATCCGTCCCCCGATCAAAAACTATTGGCGGAATCGCACGAGGCGGCGGCTTCCGCATCGACCGATCAAGGTCAGTCGCGCGGTTGGGATGTGAGTTGACCAATGGATGCGCCGGACTGCGTCTAGCCCCTATCACCGCCGAAGATTTCGCAATGTCGACCTGGAGGGACCTGTTCGTCGAATTTCCCGGTGAAGGCAGCATGGCCGGCGAAATGCTGTTTCAGCAACCGAACGGCACGTTGCCGGCAACGCGCTTCTAGGATAGCAGCTAGCGTTGACTGCGCGGCCAGCCGCTGGCAGGACGGGGGTTGCTCGCTGGGCACGGTAGGCCGGTGACGCGGACAGTCACCCGGCTTCGACGGCGATGCGGCTTATCGATTGGCGATTGGCATTCCCGCCGCCTTCCAGCGCATCATGCCGCCGCGCAACACCGACACATTTCGGAAGCCCGCGGCATCGAGCATAGCCGCCGCGCTCGCGGAGCGTTTGTCGGTTTTGCAGACCAGCACAATCGGCATGGTAAGCGACCCAAGCTCGCCAATGCGGCGCGCAAGCTCGGCGAGAGGCACGTTGCGCGCATCCGCTATATGGCTGAGCGGGCCAGCGAACTCGTCCGGCCCACGCACATCGATGACGGCGACAGCCTCGCGCCTATCAAGGCGCGGCGCCAGCTCGCCAACCTCGATCCAGCGCACACTATTCCCATCCTTGAGGCGTGCCAATAGGCGGGGCGCAAAGGCGACCAGCGCCAGCAGCGCAAGGCCCATCAGGCCATAGCGAATGGCAGCGTCGTTGCCCGCGACCGCCTCACGGCCGGCATAGCCGAGCCATGTGTAGGCGGCGGCGCCAGGGGTCATAGAGATGACAGAGGCGAGCACATACGACGCGACCGGAATTCGTGTGAGGCCGAGTGCATAGTTGAGCAGGTTGAACGGAATGAAGGGCATCAGCCGCATAAGGGCAACGCACCGCCAGCCCTCGGCTTCCACCCCCTTGATCAGTCGCTCCAGTCGGGTGCCTGCCTTCTGTCGGACCCAGTCCGCCGCCACATAACGGGCGATCAGAAAGGCTAGCGTGGCTCCCAGGCTCGCGCCGGTCAGATTGACAATGGTTCCCCAGGCCGGTCCAAACAGGGCGCCACCTGCCACGGCAAAAAGTGCACCCGGCAAGAACAGAACGGTAGCCAATGCAAACAGCGCAACATAAGCAACCGGGCCCCATGGCCCTAGAGTCCGGATCGCATGCTCGATGTCGGCAGGTTCGAGCGGGCTGCGGTTGAACAGCAGCCATAGTGCAGCCGCGACAATAACGAGACCGAGCAGGTGGCGGGCTGAGATGGTGCGCGGCATTATTGGGTGGTCTCCCTGCGGCCCAGCGCGTAGCTCGTATCATCACCGCGGAAGGGCTGTGTCAGCATGCGGTCGAGCCGCTGCTCGCCGGGGTCGCGGAACTGCTCAATGCCGACGGTCATGGTCTGGTGCCCTGCCGCCGGTTGGCCGCGGTAGGTTCCGAAAAGCCGATCCCACCACGCCAGGCTGAAGCCGAAATTGCTGTTGGTCTCGCGCGTGACGATCGAGTGATGCACGCGGTGCATGTCGGGCGTCACCACGATCCAGCGCAGCATGCGATCAAGCCAGACCGGCATCCGCACGTTGCTGTGATTGAATAGCGAGGTGGCGTTCAGCAGCAGCTCGAAGATAAGCACGGCGACGGCCGGTGCACCCAATGCCGCAATCACCGTTAGCTTTACCCCCATGGAAAGCAGGATTTCGATCGGATGGAAGCGCGCGCCCGTCGTCACGTCAACTTCGAGGTCGGCATGATGCATGCGGTGCAGCCGCCATAGTGCTGGCACGGCGTGAAACAGCACGTGCTGAAGGTAGATGGCAAGATCGAGTGCCGCCACCACCAATGGGACGCTGGCCCAGATCGGCAGCTCGAGCGCCTGGCATAGACCCCACCCCCGCGCCTCGGCGATCAGAGCCAACCCAACCGCCGTCGTCGGATACGCGAGGCGGACCAGGGCGGTGTCAACCAAGACGATGCCAATATTGCTTGGCCAACGGCTCCCGCGTGCCAGCTTCAGCTCACGACGCGGCGCAAGCATCTCCCAGGCCGCCATCGCGGCGAAGATGGCGGCGAAGGCGAACAGCCGGATGATCGGGTCGTTGGAAAGGAGTATGTCAGACATTGAGCATGACCTCCCGTTAAGATCCAACGGGCTTCAGGAGCGAGCTCAGATGTCGGCGCGGCGCCACAGGCGTGTCATCGCCGTCGATCGCGTCGCGGGCAACGCGCTGATCGAGAATGCCACGCATCCTGCGCACGCGGCCGTCACCCATCGAGCGCACCGCAGCCGCGCTGCCGGGAACCTGCAGCGCCGGGGCGATCACGAAACGCCGCCCGAGCCGCATGTCACCAATCCCACTCCTATTCATCGTGCCTTGGCGCGGGACCAGGTGCCTGGCCCTGCTCGGCACCGAGGCTACGGATGCAGTTGTCAGCGCGCGACAGCGACGCGCCGCATGTGCGGTCCGTTCCGCGCAACCACCCCGCAGCTTCTTGACGGTCGGTTGCACATCATTCAAATTATCAATTGAATGATTAGTGATAGAGGCAACCAATGTCAAGTGACAACCCCAAGCGCGAGCTCTATGCCCAGTTCGCCGGCATCGGCAAGGCGATCGCCAACGAGCACCGCCTGGAATTGCTCGAGCTCGTTGCCCAGGGCGAGCGCAGCGTGGAGACGCTTGCCGCAGCGTCCGGCCTGTCGATTGCCAATGCCTCGCAACATATGCAGCACCTGCGCCGCACCGGCCTTGTAACGGCGCGGCGCCAGGGCAAGTTTGTGCTGTACGGCCTCGCCGACGACGCCGTGCTGGCGATGCTCGCGGCAATGCATAAGGTCGCTGAACGCACCGTCGCCGAGGTCGAGCGCATCCGGCGCAGCACCTGTTATGGGCGCGACGACCTCGAGCCCGTGTCACGCGCCGAGCTGACAAACCGCATGAAGCTAGGTCTCGTCACGGTGTTGGATGTGCGCCCGGAGGACGAGTTTGCGCTCGGCCACCTGCCGGGGGCTCGCAGTATTCCGCTAACCAAGCTCAAGCGCCAGCTGTCCAAGCTCGACCGCAACATCGAGATCATCGCCTACTGCCGCGGTCGTTACTGCGTCCTGTCATTCGAGGCCGTGGCGCAGCTGAGGAAGCTTGGCTTCAAAGCACGCAGGCTCGAGGACGGTCTGCCCGAATGGAGGGCGGCAGGGCTGGCCGTCGAGATTGGACGCGCCTAGGAGAGACACACGGCACCTCTTGTGCCGGGCTTCGAGGATAGCAGCAAGAGCAACCTGGCCGACATGAACAATTGCACGGCTTGCTTAACCCTGGGTTGCCTAACGCAGGCGCTCGCCGCAAAAGTCTGCTCTCGAACTCTCGGGCCTAGATCGCTAATGGAGCTGTAAGCGGTTGACGGCATCGGCCCTGGCCGGTCAAATTGCGGCCAGTGCGGCGCCACAGCCACACTCTCGTGCATGGTAGGGGAAACCATCATGACCAAGCTGATCTCACGCCGCCGCGTGCTGGCGGGCGCTACCAATGTGGTCGGGGCTAGCACACTGCTGTTGAGCCGGCCGCTGTGTGGGCTTGCGCAGACGCCCAAGCCAATCACCGTCGGTTTCATCTATGCGGCCACACGCAACGATTTCGGCTGGAATCAGGCCCACGCGGTCGCCGCCAAGCGCATCGCCCAGCTTCCTGGCGTTAAGCTGATCGAGCAAGAACGGGTGCCCGAGACGGTGGAGGTCGAGCGCGTCATGGAAAGCATGATCCAGCTCGACGGTGCCAAGGTGGTGTTTCCTACCTCGTTCGGCTACTGGCCGTTCATCCAGAAAATCGCACCCAAGTATCCGGACGTATTGTTTGTGCATGCTGGCGGACTTTGGAAGGACACCGATCCGAAGAATACCATCGGCTATCGCGGTTATATGGAGGAGCCGCACTACCTTTGCGGCATTGCCGCGGGCATGATGAGCAAGACCGGCAAGCTTGGGTTCCTCGGCTCCAAACCGCTGTACTTCATTTTCAATAATTGCAATGGCTTTGTCATGGGAGCGAGATCGGTGCGGCCCGACGCCACCTGCCAGGTGGTCATCACCGGCGACTGGGACAATCCGGTCAAGGAGGCGGAGACCGTCAATTCGCTGGTCGATCAGGGCGTGGATGTGATCGTCGCCAATGTCGACAGTCCCAAGGTGGCGGTGGAAACCGCAGAACGACGGGGGATCATGAGTTGCGGGTATCATACCGATCTATCGACACTGGCACCCAATGGTTTCCTCACCGGAGCCGAGTGGAACTGGGCCAAGGGCGGCGATTTCGTCCAGGCATGGCAAACCGGTGCCGCCTATCCTAATCTGTTTCGCGGCGGGTTCCGGCAGAACATGGTTGCCATCAGTCCGTTCGGCAACAAGGTGCCCAAGAACGTACAGGAAAGCGTGCTTGCGGCACGGCAAGGCTTCATCGACGATACGCTGAAGCTCTACAAAGGGCCGCTGAAGGACAACAAAGGTAACCAGGTACTGGCTGCCGGGCAGGAGATAGCCAACACCGACAATCCTTTCAAATTGAGCGTCAAATGGCTGGTCGAAGGCGCCATCGGCTCGACCGGCTTGCAGTAAGGGGGTACACGGACACAATCCGAAAGCGATGAGCTCCGCAAAACCAGAGGAGCCAATGCCGGCCCGCGCCCGAGGACCGGTATCAGTCGCCCGCCACGCGTGGCCGGTCCGGCAGCGGGGCATTTCCACCGACGCCCTCGAGTCGCTTCTGTTGTCGCTGATCGCCATGGCCGCGGCCGGCGTGCTGTTCGGAGGCTTCCTGGCAGTGCAGGGGCATGATGCGCTCGCCGTCTACCGAACGTTATACCTCGGCGCCTTTGGCACCCGCTTTTCAATCGAGAGCACATTGACGCAAGCGGCACCCCTGCTGTTGACGGCGCTATGCACCTTGATCCCCGCACGGGTTGGCCTGCTGGTGATCGGGGGCGAAGGGGCGGTTGTACTGGGCGGCCTTGGCGCGACGCTGGCCGGCGTTGCCCTCGGCGGCGCGCCCGAAGTGGTGGGAACGGTCATGACCATAGCCGCCGGCGCACTGGCTGGAGGATTGTGGATCGCCACTGCGGGCGCGCTTAAGCATTTTCGTGGCGTCAACGAGACCATTTCCACCCTGCTGCTCAACTACATCGCCATTGCCCTGCTCAATCATCTGGTGAGCGGCCCGATCCGCGACTTCTCCCAGACGCTCAAGGCCCAGAGCTGGTCGATCCCTAAAGGTTTCATGATCGGCAATATTCCGCACTTGTCGGTGCATTGGGGTTTGATCATCGGCCTCCTCGTCTGTGGTGGGCTGCACCTGCTGCTGCGCCACACGACGCTCGGCTTTGCGATGGATATCCTCGGCGGCAATCGGCGCGCGGCACAATTGACGGGCCTGCCGATTGGTCGGCTCATTCTGCTGGCCTGCTTTCTGGGTGGCGCCGCCGCCGGGCTCGCCGGCGCCATTGAGATCGTGGCAGTGCACGGGGCCGCCAGCGAATCCCTGGTTGTCGGGCTCGGCTACGCCGGCATTCTTGTGGCTTTCCTTGCGCGCCAGAATGCCCTGGCAGTGGTCCTGGTCGCCATGGTGCTCGGCGGTATCTCGGCCAGCGGTGGATTGCTGCAGCGCCGCTTCGACATTCCCCACGCCGCCACCACCGTGCTGCAGGGTCTGATCTTCCTCTGCGTGCTCGCTAGCGGCACCTTTCGAGGGCGGCTCCTGCCGCGGCGGGGGGCTCAATGACGGGCACCTTCGATCTCGGCTGGTGGGGCGTGCTGCTCGCCGTTGTTGCCGGAGCGATTCGCGTTTCAACGCCCTATCTTTTGGTGAGCCTCGGCGAGACGCTGACCGAGAAGAGCGGCCGGGTTAACCTCGGTCTGGAAGGCACCTTGGTGCTCGGCGCCATGAGCGCGTTTGCGACCTGTTATTTGTCTGGCTCGCCCTGGCTCGGTATGCTTGCTGCCGGCGTTGCCGGCAGTGCGCTCGGCTTGCTACACGCCGCCATCTGCAATTTGCCGCGTGTCAACGACATCGCCGTCGGCATCGCGCTGTTCATCTTTGGTATTGGCCTGGCATTCTTTCTCGGCAAGCCTTTCATCGAGCCGCGTGCGGCGATGCTGCCTGCCCTGCCCCTCGGCAACTGGAGCGACAATCCGGCGATCCGCTCTGCCTTTGCAATCAGCCCAATGTTCTTCGTCGGTATTGCCCTGGCCATCACTCTGGAGTGGGGCCTCAAAAACACGCGCTGGGGTCTGATCCTTCGTATTGCCGGCGAGAGCGCCGATGCGGCGCGTGCCATCGGCCTTTCGGTTAATCGCATTCGTACGCTGGCGACCATGGCCGGTGGCTTCCTTTCCGGTCTGGGCGGTGGCTTCCTGTCGCTGTATTACCCTGGAAACTGGAACGAGGGTCTATCCAGCGGCCAGGGTCTGATGGCGATAGCGCTGGTGATTTTCGCGCGCTGGAGCCCGTTGCGCTGTCTCTACGCCTCTTTGCTATTCGGGGGCACCTCGGCGATCGGGCCGGCGGTACAGACAGTCGGTATCAGCGAAGGCTACTATCTGTTCTACGCCGCTCCCTATGTGCTGACGCTGGGGCTGCTGATCTATAGCTCCTCCCCCACGCGCACTCTGGCCGGCGCCCCGAGCGAGCTGTCGATTTCGCGATGAATATCAAGCCGACATCCGCTCCGCCCGAGATCGAGGTTGTCGATCTCTGCAAAAACTTTGCTGCTGTGCGCGCGCTCGACCACGTGTCGGCCAAATTTCGCGCCGGCCGCGTGCACGCGCTACTTGGCGAGAACGGCGCTGGAAAGAGCACGCTGGTCAAGTGTCTGATGGGTTATCACCGCGCCGACGCCGGACAAATTGTGGTGGACGGGCATCGGCGCGTCATGTTGCATCCGCGCGATGCGCATGGCCTCGGCCTCGGCATGGTTTATCAGCATTTCACGCTGGTGCCGCAGATGACCGTGGCGGAGAACTTTCTGCTGGGACGCGAGCGCCTTCCGGTCATGATCGACTGGGGCAGCGAGCACGCTGCGCTCGATGCATTCATGGCGCGCATGCCGTTCCGGCTTGATCCCCGGCGGCTGGTCGCGACCTTGGCGGCTGGCGAGAAGCAAAAACTCGAAATCTTGAAGCAGCTCTACCTCAACCGGCGCTTCATCGTGCTCGATGAGCCGACCTCTGTGCTCACCCCGAGCGAGGCCGACGAAGTGCTGGGCGAGATGCGCCGGCTGGCCGATGCACGGCAGCTCACGGTTGTGTTCATCACGCATAAGCTGCGTGAAGTGGTAGGATTCGCGCAGGATGTGAGCATTTTGCGCGCTGGCAAGCTGGTGGCCCAAACCGAAGTCGCTGCAGCATCGGAAGCGAGCTTGGCACGAATGATGTTCGACCTACCCGCATCGGCGGAAAGGCCCGACCGGTCGAGCAGGGCAGCGTCGCAGGCCACCGCTCCCTATCTCGAACTCGCCGGCATTCACGCGGTCGGCGACCGGGGCGCGCCGGCGGTAATAGGCGCGAGCCTCAGCGTTCGCCCGGGCGAGATTGTCGGCATCGCCGGTGTCTCCGGCAACGGCCAAAAAGAACTGGTGCAGATCCTCGCTGGCCAGCGCGTTAGGCAAGCTGGAAGCGTGCGTGTGGGCGGCCAGGTATTTCACGGTACACGCCACGAACTGGAACGGTGGGGCGTGTCCGTGCTGATCGAAGAGCCACTCGCCAACGCCGCTGTTGCTTCGATGTCGGTGATGGAAAACCTGGCTCTGCGGCAATTCGATCAACCGCCACTGGCAATTGCTGGGTTCGTGCTGAAGCGGCGCGCGTTATGGCCGTTCGCGCAGGCGCTGATCTCGCGCTACGCAATCCGTGCCGGCTCGCCTGCGGCACCGCTAGAGACGCTGTCAGGCGGCAACGTCCAGCGCACCGTGCTGGCCCGCGAACTTGCGCGCGCCGTCCGGCTGCTGATCATGCAGAACCCGTGCTTCGGGCTCGACGTTGCCGCCGCCGGCGAGATTCGGCGCCAGATCATGCGCGTGCGCAATGATGGGGCGGCAGTACTGTTGATCAGCGAGGACCTCGATGAGGTGCTTGAGCTGTCCGACCGCGTGCTGGTGATGGCGGGCGGACGCATCAGCTATCAGACGGATCGTGCCGCTGCCGACCGCTACGAGATCGGGCGACACATGACACAAGGGATGGCGAGGCTATCGGCATGACCACAATGCTAATCAGTGGTGGGCACGTGCTCCGTGCCGACTTAAAGACCTGCCGGCCGGCGGACGTGTTGGTCGAGGATGGTTGCATCCGAGCGATCGAGCCGCCCGGCCAAATCACCCGCGAGGGCATCGAGCGCATCGAGGCCGGCGATCGCCTGCTGATGCCAGGCCTTGTCAACGGTCATACGCATGGGCATGGCGGACTGGGCAAGGGCGCTGTGGGCGATCGCGTGCCGCTCGAAGTGTTCCTCAGCGCCGGCGGCGCCATCAATGGCAGCCGCACCATCGAGGATAAGCGTCTCAGCGCGACGCTGACCGCGGTCGAGCTGGTGCGCAAGGGTTGCACCGCCGCCTACGACCTCTATGTCGAATACCCGCTGCCTTCGCGCGAGGGAATGGATGCGGTGGCCGAGGCTTACGCTGAGGTCGGAATGCGCGCCGTTATCGCGCCGATGATGGCGGATCGTAGCCTTTATTCGGCTTTGCCCGGGCTGATGCAGGCCCTGCCGCCGCCGCTGCAGGAGCGCGCGCGCCAAATTGAGGTGGCGCCCTACCAGGCCAGCGTGGGGGCCGCCCGCGAGATCCTCCGCAGCTGGCGTTTCGACCGAGACCGGTTGCGAGCGGCACTTGGACCAACGATTCCGCTGCATTGCAGCGATGAGTTTCTATTGGCGTGCGTGCGACTGGCGGAAGAGTGGGATGTCGTGGTGCAGACGCATGTGGCCGAGAGCAAGGCCCAGGCCACGCTCGGCTTGCAAAAATACGGCAAGAGCCTGGTAGCGCATCTGCAAGGGCTCGGTGTACTCGGCCGTCGCTTCAGCGCGGCGCACGGCATCTGGCTCGACGCTGACGATATCGCCCGCCTCGCGGATGCCGGTGCCGGCGTCGTCCACAATCCCATGAGCAACCTTCGTCTCGGCTCCGGTGTTGCACCGGCACGCGCGCTGCTCGAGGCCGGCGTGCGGCTTGGGATCGGCACCGATGCCAGCAATACCTCGGACGGGCAAAACATGTTCGAGGCGCAACGGTTGGCGGCCCTACTGTCGCGCATCGCCGACGTCGACCCTGAGCGCTGGCTGTCAGTCGAAGAGGCGTTCCGAGCCGCAACCGAGGGAAGTGCGGCCATTCTCGGCTTCGACCGCATCGGCCGCCTGGAGCCTGATTATCGGGCAGACATCGTCTTTCTCGACATCGGCCACATCAACTACATACCGCTGCGTAATCCGCTGCGGCAGTTGGTGCTTGCAGAGACCGGGGCGGCGATTGACAGCGTGATGATTGACGGTCGCTTCGTGCTACGTGGGGGGCGCCTGCTGACCGTTGACGAAAACCGCCTGCGGCGCCAGGCCGAGGCGGCAGTTGCACGGCTCGATGCAGCCAACGCCGGGGCTCGGGAGGCTGCCGAGCCGTTCCGCGATCTGGTTGGGCATTTCTGCCTGGCGCACGCGCGTGCCCCGTTCCATGTCCATCGGCGGCTGCCTGACCCCCGCTGAAGTCCACGCGTTCGTTGGGCGTGCTCGCCACGGTTGGTGCTGTCGACATTGTGGCGCGGCGGATCTTTGAACGACCTCTCCCCGTAACAGGTTTCGGCCGCGGGCGCGGGCAGGGTTGCGCGTTCGGGCGTGCGCGTCCGGGTCGCTGTTGGTCGCGCTCTAACTTTAACTGTATCGCCCAGGCGAAGGCGGGTCGTGTTTAAATGCCCAAGTAGGTAGAACTGATCGCGTCGCTGGGTGTCAATTCTCGCGGGTGCGCGGAGTGCACGACGCGGCCCTTGCTCATCACGTGCACGAAATCGACAAGCTTGAGCGCCAGGGAGGCGTTCTGCTCGATCAGCAGAATGGAAAGCCCCTCTTCCCGAAGCTTGGCGATCGCCGCCCACACGCCCTGGATGACAATCGGGGCGAGCCCCTCGGAGGGCTCGTCCATGATCAGGCAGTCTGGATTGGTCATCAGCCCACGACCAATCGCCAACATCTGCTGCTCGCCGCCTGAAAGCGTTTGCGATCGCTGATAGCGCCGTTCCAGGAGGCGCGGGAACAGCCTGTAAACGCGCTCCAGGTCCCAACCGTGGCGGTCGCGGTTGCGCTCGGCGACGAGCAGATTTTCCTCAACGGTGAGGGTCGGAAACACGCGCCGCCCCTGCGGCACAAGACCCATGCCGCTGCGCACGGTCTTAACTGATGAGCTGTGGGTGATGTCGGTTCCCTTGAACAGAATCTTGCCGCGGCGCGGTGGAATGAAACCCATGATCGAGTTGACGAGCGTGGTCTTGCCCACGCCGTTGCGCCCCAGCAGCCCCAGAATTTGCCCCTGTTCGAGCCGGAGGGACAGGCCCTGTAGCACGTAGGCGTCACCGTAATAGGTATGGATATCTGCCACTTCCAGGATGGCCATGGTTCAACCCGTTCCCAGATAGATCTCCTGAACCCTCCGGCTTTTCTTGATCTCGTCGGGCGAGCCCGTCTCAAGGATTGCCCCAAAATGTAGCACCGATATCCTTTGCGCCAGATCGAACACCACGTCCATGTCATGTTCGATCAGCAGGATCGCCAGGTTCGGATTGAGCCGCATCAGGAACTTGGTCATCTCCACCGACTCGCCCGACGAGAGCCCGGCGGCCGGTTCGTCGAGCAGTAGAATGGTCGGATCGCTGGCCAGACCAAGTACCACCTCGAGCTGGCGCTGCTCCCCGTGCGAGAGGTAGCGCACCTCTGTATCCTTGCGATCGAGGAAGGCGGCCTGCTCGAGCAAGCTGTGTGCCTTGTCGTAGACGTCACTATAAGACGACAGCAAGCGCCACATCACGAATTTCGACCGCCGCAGGCCTTGGATCGCCAGCACCACGTTATCGAGCACAGTCAACTTCGGGAACAGGCTGGTGATCTGGAACGTGCGGGCCATGCCCATGGTGGTGCGGCGATGGCTTGGCCAGGTGGTGACGTCGCGGCCGAACAGCAGCACCTGTCCGGACGAAGCGGCAATGATACCCGTGATAAGGTTGAACATCGTGGTCTTGCCGGCGCCATTTGGACCGATAATGGCTTTGCGATCGCCCGGCATGACGCTGAAGGTGACATTGCGCACAGCTTGCAGGCCGCCAAAGCTTTTGGACAGATCCTTCACCTCAAGGACAGGGGTACGATTGTCCGTCGGAGTGTGGGCGTTCACGGACGGCCCTCCGGCTTTGTTGAAAATCGGCCGGACCTCAAGCTTCGGCCCGGCCGATACGGGTTATTGGCAGTACTTGCAGGGCGGAAAATCCCGGCTGTAGACCGGCGTTGCCAGGAACTCATCCTTTTTGAATTGACCGAACTGGTTGACGTTCGGATAGGTCTTGATGACCGTGTTCCAGAGCTCGTCCTTGTCGTACCCGAACATCTTCTTCTTCTCGACCTTCTTGATGTAGATGTTCTGCACTGGGTTGCGCATGTCGTCGATGCTGACCGGGCCACGGATGGTATCGATCTTGAGCGAGGCGAGGCGCTTGACGAACTCCTCCGGACCCGGAAACTGCCCCTTGTTGTCGGCGATGACTTTGTGGATCATCTGGGCGGTCGTGTAGTTGCTCTCGGAGTAGTACGAAGGCACCTTGCCATACTTGGCGCGGTATTTCTTGACGAACTCCGCATTGAGCGGCGTGTCGAGTGCGGCGCTGTACTGCAGCGCCGAGATGTGACCGATCACCTCATCACCCATCGAAGGCAGCACGAACTCATCATAGCTGGTGCCGCCGCCAATCACCGGCTTCTTGTTGCCGGAGGCGGCGAGCTGCTTGGGAAAGCGCAGCGACATCGGGCCGACCATCAGCGAGAAGATCGCATCTGCGTCTTGCCTGATGGTCGGAATGAACGGGCCGAAGTCCTGGGCGCCGAGCGGGGGCCAGATCTTCTGAATGATCTGTCCGCCGCACGCCTCAAATGCCCGCTGGAAGCCGCCGACAACCTCGTGGCCGAAGGCATAATCGGCGCCGATGGTGACGATTTTCTTGTAGCCCTGTTCGCACGCCCACTGCCCGAATGGATGGCTCGGTTGCGAGCTCGACCAACCGGTGCGTACCATATACGGATATTTGGAAAGATCGCGTTGCGTGAGATCGTCTGCGGCGGCGATGGGCACAACGTAGACCGTCTTATCGGCGGTGCTAACCGGGGCCAGCGCATATCCGGTCGTGGCCAACAGGCCGCCGACCAAGATCTGAATCTTGTCCTGCAAGATCAGCTTCTTGGCCTTAGTGACGGCGGTGTCCGGCTTGCCCTGTTCATCCTCGACGATGAACTGCACTTTGGCCCCACCGAAATCGTGCTTCACCTCGTCGAGATAAAATTGAAACCCGTCGACCATGTCCTTGCCCTGCTGGGCAAAGATGCCTGTTACGGGTGCCACATAGCCGATACGCAACTCCTGAGCTTGCGCCATAGCGGCGGTGCTCATCGCCACGGCGAGGCTGCCGGTCAACAGCACTGAGCCAAAGGCGCGCCTGCTTCTGCTCATCGGGGTTCCTCCGTCTGATGGCGCCGCTAATGCGGCACCGGTGCCAATTTCCGCTCGGCGGTTGCTTCCTTAACGCGCGTGCGCCGCTGGCGGACGCGCGCTGGAATTCCCATTAAACCCGTCGGCAAATATAAAATCGTCAGCACATAGACGCCACCGAGAACGTACTGCCACCAGGGAACCACGGTGCTCAGATATTCGCGCAAACCGAATACAATGAACGCACCAATAACCCCGCCAACCAGCGTTCCGGCGCCGCCGAGCACCGTCATGAGCAGTGCGTCCACCGAGGTGGTTAGGACGAGATTTTCGGGGCTGACAATACCAGTGGTGTGTGCCCACAACACACCGGACAATCCACCGAATGCGCCGGCGATGACGAAGGCGATGTATTTGTGCAGCCAGGTATTGTAGCCGAGAATTCGCATGCGCAACTCGCGCTCGCGAATTCCCATCAGACTGCGGCCGAACGGAGAACGGACTAAGACATACATCGCCGCCAGCGATACTGCAAAAAAGCCGAACACGAGATAGAAAAAGGTAACCTCGTTGCCGAGATTGATGCCGAATTGCGGGCGCACGCGCAGATTGATGCCGTTGTCGCCACCGGTGAGCGAATTCCAGCGGTACGCCAATCCCCAGACGCACTGGCCAAGCGCCAGGGTGATCATCAGGAAATAGACCCCGGTCGCGCGTATGGCGAGCAGACCGAACACCGCCGCCAACACGGCGCCGCTGACAACGCCCAACACGACTACCAGCCAGAAATCGTATCCGAGCCCGATCTGGTATCGGGTGGCGAGGATCGCGGTCAAATAGGCGCCGACGCCGAGATATGCGGCCTGACCGAGTGATGCCAGGCCGGTGAAGCCCAGCAGAATGTCGAGGCTCATCACCAAGATGGCGAACACAAGCGCACGCGTGAACAATAGGATCACAAAGGAATTCGTGTTCGGTACTATGACGAGGAGTGCAGCCAGCGCACCGACAACAGCCAATACCTTAACCAGCTCACGCGTCATCTTGCATTCATTCCCGTCCGAACAAGCCGGTCGGCTTGACCGCCAAAATCAGTGCCATCGGCGCGTAGAGCGTAAAATAGGAAATCTCAGGAAACAGGGCCTTGCCGAAATTATCGGCCAAGCCAACCAGCAGCGCACCGATCGCGGCGCCGCCGAGGCTGCCCATGCCGCCAATGATGACCACGGCGAAAGCCAGCGGCAGGATCTCAAAGTCAAGCCCGGGATAAACACTCAGGAAACCGCCGCCAATGACCCCGCCCAAAGCCGCAAGGAAGGCGCCGAGGGCAAATATGAACATCGACACCCGGGAGGTATCGATGCCGACCCCGCGCGCCATTTGAGCATCATCCACGGTCGCCCGCACCGCCGCACCCATGCGGGTCTTCTCCATCACGAGCCAGAGGATCAGGCCGATGACCAGCGCCGTCGAAATCATGAACATGCGATAGAGCGGAAAATAAATCCCTCCGAGTTCGACGCTCTTTGTCAATGCACTGGGGGGATTGATGTCGAAATTGTTGCCGCTCCAGATGTCGAGCGCCGCCTGCTGGAATAAAAAAGCGAAGCCGACCGTCAACAGCACTTGGCGCAACGGGTCGAAACCGAGCGGCCGTAAAAATACCCGCTCCATCGCTAGCCCGATGAGTGCGATCGCGAATGCCGCGACCGGAATCGCAAGCAGCCACGAGCCGGTCGTCCAGATCACTGACAGCGCAACGTAGCCGCCCAGCAAAAAGTAGGAACCGTGCGACAGGTTGACGATCCGCATAACGCCGAAAATCAACGACAGCCCGCTGCCCACCAGAAAAAGCAGCGCGCCGTACGAAATGCCGTTGAAAGCCTGGATCAGCCAGAATCTAGCATCCACTACCCGCTTCCCTTGGGCTTGTGACGGTGGCCGCAGCTTACCCTAGGACGAACCCAAACGTCACGTCCATCGCTGGCACCTCGG
>DATFXD010000463.1:0-21464 GCA_035258605.1 Hyphomicrobiaceae bacterium
GGAAGCCGAAACCCTTGGCACCATCGAAGCCAACGGTTAACGCTTCCTTAACGCCGGCGGCTGCGGCGGTTTGAGGCTCTGGCGTGGTTGGGCCGCCGGGATCCCTAGCGGACGGGCTTACGAGGCAAGCCGGCCGCGCTCACGATCGCGCAGGTGATGGGCATAGTCGTAGATGCTGACGAGCACCGCTGGCGAGGTATCGAGCGACACCGCCAGCGCCGCACCCGTGGCGAGCGCGCGCGCGTTCTCGGGCGATACCGCCCCATGCCGCGCCGACGACCTGCTGGCCCAGTTCTCGTTGCCGGCCGAGTGATGGCGGCCGAAGCTCAGGATCTTCTTGATCATCGTTCTCTTCTCCTGCCGCAGGTCGGCGCCCGCGGTTCATTGCCGGTGATCGGCTTTCGGGAAATCGAGAGAGATACGCGCCAAGACAATGAGCGGAGACTTCACATTGCTACACGACTGTGTGAACATCGTTTTGACCGGCATCCGGCGTTAGCCCGAAGCGACCTGGGACGCCGATGGCAGGGAGCATAAAAATGGGTATGGCAGGGCCGGCCGCTACGGCGGTCAATCCCGACAACATTCGTACCGCCATCGCCGTGCTGCGGCAGCGCTTCGGCGAGCGCCTGCAGACGGGCGAGGCCATTCGCCGCCAGCACGCCAATACCTTGACCTGGATTCCGAACGAGCCGCCCGATGCGGTGATCTGGGTGGAGAATGCGGCGGAAGTGCGCGAGGTGGTCGCGGTCGCGGCCGCACACTCGACGCCGATCATTCCGTTCGGCGCGGGGACCTCGCTTGAGGGTCACATCAACGCCCCGCGTGGCGGCCTGTCGCTCGATTTTCAGCGCATGAACCGCATCCTGTCGGTCAACGAGCGCGATCTCGATTGCGTGGTCGAGGCCGGCGTCTCGCGCAAGCAGCTCAACGACTATTTGCGCGATCTCGGCCTGTTCTTTCCGGTCGATCCGGGAGCCGAAGAGGCAACCATCGGCGGCATGGCGGCGACGCGGGCCTCGGGCACCACCGCGGTGCGCTACGGCACCATGCGCGAGAACGTGCTCAACCTCACCGCCGTGATGGCCGACGGCTCGATCGTCAAGACCGCGCAACGCGCCCGCAAGTCGGCGGCCGGCTACGACCTCACCCGGCTGCTGGTCGGCTCGGAAGGCACGCTCGGGATCATCACCGAGCTCAGCGTGCGGCTCTATGGCATTCCCGAGCGCATCCTGGCCGCCGTCTGCCCGTTCGACAGTCTGGAGGGGGCCTGCAACGCGGTGATCCAGTCGATCCAGCTCGGGCTCGGAGTTGCGCGCATGGAACTGCTCGATGCGCCGCAGATCCGCGTCGTCAACAGCTATGCCAAGCTTGGCCTGGAAGAGAAGCCAACGCTGTTCCTAGAGTTTCATGGCAGCGAGGCGGGCGCCCGCGATCAGGTCGCCACCTTCAAGGCGATCGCCGAGGGCGAGGGCGCGATCCGGTTCGATTGGGCCGAGCAGGAGGAGGATCGGCGCCGGCTGTGGAAAGCGCGCCACGACGTCTATTGGGCGGTGAAGGCGGTGTTCCCGGGCCGCGATGCGCTGGCCACCGACGTTTGCGTGCCGATCTCGCGCTTAGCCGAATGTGTGGTGGCGACGCAAAAAGACATCGAGGCGTCCGGCCTCATCGCCCCGATCGTCGGCCACGTCGGCGACGGCAACTTTCACACCACGCCGGTTTTCGATCGCAACGACGCCAAACAGCGCGCCGCCGTCGAGGGCTTCCTGCAGCGTTTGGTGGAGCGCGCCCTCGCCATGGAGGGCACCTCGACCGGCGAGCACGGTGTTGGCCAGGGCAAGGCGAAATATCTCAAGGCGGAGCTCGGCGACGGGCTTGGCGTGATGCGCTCAATCAAGCAGGCGCTCGACCCGCAGGGGATCCTCAATCCCGGCAAGATCATGCCGTCCTGACCGGCGGGACTGAGGCCCCGGCGGGTGCCTCAGGCGCCCTCGGCGATCTGGGTGACCTCGCCGACCAGCCTGGCATCGAGCACGAGGCCGTCGCGGCTGGCGGCTTGGCGCAAGTCGATCCGGCGCGCGCCCGGCAGGCGGGCCCCGGTGTCGGCGGCGATCGCCTCAACCAGGGCCTCGATGCGTTGGTCGAGCGCCGGCCTGCCGCCCAGCGCGCCGGGATCAATGGCGATCAGCAGCTGGCCCACGTCCGGCGGCGGGCCCTCGGCGTCGAAAAACGAGCTGGCGCTCAACGACAGGGTCGCCCCGGTCACGGCGGCGGCCAGGATTTCAACCAGCAGGGCGAGCGCTGCTCCCTTGGCGCCGCCAATCGGCTGCAGCGCGCCCTTAAGCGCCGCTTTGGCGTCGGTCGTCGGCTGGCCATCGGCATCCGTGGCCCATCCTGCCGGCACCGGCTCGCCGGTCTGGGCCGCGGTCAGAATGCGTCCCCGCGCCACCTGGCTGAGCGCCAGATCGATGACGATCGGCGCGGCGGCGGCGCGCGGCGCCGCAAACGCGATCGGGTTGGTCCCATAGAGCTGGCGCCGGCCGCCCCAAGGCGCGATGGCCTTGGGCGTGTTGGCGAACGCCAGCGCCAACAGCCCGGTCTCGGCCAGGCGCTCGACGTGTCTGCCGACCACGCCAAAGTGGTGCGAGCGCACGAAACCTGCCGCGGCGATTCCGGCCTCGCCCGCCAACGCCGGCAACGCGGCGACGGCAAGATCGACGGCTGGAAACACGAAGCCGTGGCGGGCGTCGATCATCACGGTGCCGAGGCGCGTGCGCGTGGCGGTGGGCACCGCAAAGCCGTCGACTTTGCCGGCCTTGGCCTGCGCCGTGTAGCTCGGCACGCGGCTGAGGCCGTGCCCCTTCTGGCCGTCGATCTCCGCCTCGGTCAGCGCGCGCGCCACCGAGCGCGCGTTGTTGGGCGCCGTGCGCGAGGCGATTAGGGCGCGCTCGATCAGACCCTCGAGTTCGGCAATCGCCAGGGTCATGGTGCTCATGGCCGGCGCGGCTCGGCTTCGGCTGGCACCGGCTTGGCCACCGGTGCCGGGCTGGTGCCCTCGGAGATGCGATCCGATACCGCCAACAGCACGCTCGAGATCACGAACACGACGTGGATCACCACATACCAGAACAGCTCCCGGTCGCTGGGCGGCGTTACCACCTCGTGGGCGGCGCGAATCGACATGAACTGCTTGAGCAAGTGGATGGCGGAGATTGCCACGATCGAGGACAGCAACTTGAGCTTGAGGGCCGTGAAGTCGATCGTCCCCATCCATTCCGGCCAATCGCGGTGCGAGGAATGATCGATCTTGGACACGAAATTCTCATAGCCGGAAAAAACCACGATCAGCAGCAAGGAGCCGGTGAGGGCCAGATCGACCAACGACAACACCCCCAAAATGATGTCGGATTCGGTGCCGTTGAGACTGATGAGCGCCAAATGAAACAGCTCGACAATGAACTTGACGAGCAGGATGACGATGCCGATGGCGATGCCGAGATAGAACGGCGCCAGCAGCCAGCGGCTGGCAAACAAGGTGCTTTCGAGAGCGTGCTCGAGAAGCTCGCGGATGCGCTCGGGCATGGCTGGCTGTCCTTGGAGGAAGGGTGGCGCGCTCCATGTATGGCAGCTCATTTGACGTTCGCAAGCCCTGTGTCGAGCCACACCCTCACGCCGGCGCCGGCGTGAGGCCGCGCTTCAGCAACAAGGCGTCGGTGGTGGGCGCGCGTCCGCGAAACGCCATGTAGGCGTCCGCCGGATCACGTCGTCCGCCGGCGGAATAAATCGTCTCGTAGAGCCGCCGGGCGGTTTCCCGATCGAACGCATCTCCGGTCTCCTCGAAGGCCTGGAAGGCGTCGGCGTCCATGACCTCGGACCAGATGTAGCTGTAGTAGCCGGCGGCGTAGCCGCCGATGATGTGCTGGAAGTGGGGAATGCGATGACGCATGACGATCTCTTCCGGCATGCCGAGGCCCGCCAACGTCTGGCGCTCGAAACGGTCGACATCAAGTCCCTTGCCATGCTTGAGCACGTGCAGGTCGAGATCGACGATCGCCGCCGCCAGGTATTCGACGCTTTGGAAGCCCTGGTTAAAAGTGCGCGCCGCCTGCAGCCGTTTCACCAGTGCGGCCGGCATCGGCTTGCCGGTCTGGTGGTGCCGGGCAAACTGGCGCAGCACCGTTGGCTCGAGCAGCCAATGCTCATAGAGCTGCGAAGGCAGCTCTACGAAGTCGCGCTCGACGCGCGTGCCCGATACCCTGGGATAGGTGACATCGGACAACAGGCCGTGCAGCGCGTGCCCGAACTCATGAAACAACGTGCGCGCATCATCGAGGCTGATCAAGGTCGGTTCGCCGGGCGCGCCCTTGGTGAAGTTCATGACGTTGACCACCAGGGGACGCACATCGCCATCGAGACGGTGCTGCGACCGCCAACCCGACATCCAGGCACCCGACCGCTTCGATGGCCGTGCGTAGTAGTCGCCGACGAACAGGCCAAGGTGGCGGCCGCCGGCGTCCTTGATTTCGAAGGCGCGCGCGTCGGCATGATAAAGGCGAAGATCCTTGCGCTCGCTGGCGACGATGCCAAACAACCGCTGCGCCACGGCGAAGGCGGCGGCGATGATGTTTTCCAGTTGCAAGTAGGGCTTGATCGCGGCCTCGTCGACGTCGAACTTCGCCTTGCGCACCTTCTCGGCGTAATAGCGCCAATCCCAGGCCGCCAGCTCGAAGTTGCCGCCGGCAGCGGTGATGGTGGCTTGCAGGGCATCGCGCTCCTCGAGCGCACGCGTGACGGCCGGGCGCCACACCTGCATCAGGAGCTCGCGCACCGCCGTCGGCGTCTTCGCCATCGAAGCATCGAGCGTAGCGGCGGCAGCGCTGTTGAAGCCGAGCAGCCGCGCCCGCTCGGCGCGTAGCGCCAAGATCTCGGCGATGAGCTTGCGGTTGTCGGTCTTGCCGCCGTTGGCGCCACGGCTGATCCAGGCCTGAAACGCCTTCTCGCGCAAGTCGCGCCGCGCCGAGAACTGCAGGAACGGCTCGACGCTGGAACGCGATAGCGAGACCGCGTATTTGCCGGGCAGGCCGCGCGCCTTGGCCAGTTCGGCGGCCGCCGAGCGCAACGACGGCGGCAGCCCGTCCAGATCGCGCTCCTCCAGCAGCATGAGGAAGCTCTGCTCGTCGGCCAGCACGTTCTGATTGAACCTGGTGGCGAGCTTGGCCAGCTGTTCGGCGATGGCGGCGAGCCGCCGCCTGGCCGGGGCCCTGAGCCCGGCGCCGGCTTTGATAAAGGCGCGGTGATAGGCCTCGAGCACGCGCAGCTGTTCTTGGTTCAAGTCGAGCCGCTTGCGCCGCCGCATCAGCCGATCGACGCGGCGAAACAGTTTGCCGTCCTGGTAGATGCCCATGCTGTGCCTGGCGAGCTTTGGCGCCAGCTTGCGCTCGATCTCCTGGATCTCAGGCGAGGTATCGGCGCCCGACAGGTTAAAGAATACCGCCCCGATGCGATCGAGCCGGCGGCCGCTCTGCTCAAGCGCGACAATGGTGTTGGCAAAGGTGGGTTGCGCGCGCTGCCCGGCCACCGCGGCGATTTCCGCGCGGTTCTCAATGAGCGCCCGATCGAACGCCGGGCCGAAGTGCTCGCTGCGGATGCGATCGAAGGGCGGCAGCTCGAAGGGTGCGGTCCAGGCCGCAAGCAATGGGTTGCTGGCGAGCTGCCGCCGTCGCCGCCGAACGGAAGCCTTTGCCGCCGTCCGCGCCGCTTGACGCCGCGGTTGGCGCTGGCCGGCGGTGCCGGCAAGGCGGCGTTTTCGCGTGCTGGCAGCCTTGGTTGCCATGATCGCCCCTTTTGACGTTTGCGTGCGGCCGAGCTATCGCCCGTCTTGGCGGCAATGTCGAGACCGCGGTCGAGCCGAAACACCAAACCCACCCGGCGATCGCCCGAGCCCCGCGGGCTGGCTCAGGTGTAGATCATCTTGCGCGTCATGCCGCCGTCGACGATGAGCTCGGCTCCGGTCACGAACCCGGCCCTATCCGACAACAGATAGGCGACCGCCGCGGCCACGTCTTCGGGCCGGCCGACGCGGCCCACCGGATGCTGGGCGTGATCGCCCGGCGTGAGCGGTCCGTGGCGTCCGGTATCGATCCAGCCTGGGGCCACCGCATTGACGCGCACGTCGGGGGCCAAGGTGATCGCCAGCGCGTGTGTCAGCGCCAATAAGCCGCCCTTGCTCGCCGAGTAGGCGAGGGTATTGGGCTCGGACATGTGTGCCCGTGTCGAGGCGATGACGACGATCGCCCCGCGCTGGCGGCTAAGATCGGCGGCGGCGAGCTTGGCCAGCAGGAAGGTCGCCGTCAGGTTGGTGGCAAGCACCCGGTTCCAGTCGGCAAGGCTCGTCTCAGCCAACGGCCGAAAACCGCCGACGCCGGCGTTGGAGACGATCGCATCGAGGCGGCCGAAACGGGTGTTGACCAGCGCCAGCAGGCGTTCCAGCTCGGGCTCGCTCGCCACATCGCATTGGAAGGCCGCCCCGCCGGTTGCCGCGGCCACGGCGCCGGCGGCATCGGCGTCAAGGTCGACGCTGGCGACCCGCCAGCCATCGGCGGCAAGCGAGCGCGCCACCGCCGCGCCGATGCCGTGGCCGGCGCCGGTGACGATGACGACCTTGCCGTCTGTTTGCTCTGCTGCCATGGCTGCTGACAGACCAGAAATTACCGCCGAGGGCGAGCGCCATGCGCGCGTTGGGTAAAGAGCCGGCGCGCCCCTCCCCCCGCCGACCTTGCCTCAGCCGGGCTTGGCCGCGGCCGCAAGGTAATTGACGTCGGTATCGCTGCCGAGCGACCACTCATCGCGCAGC
Source organism: Hyphomicrobiaceae bacterium (assembly GCA_035258605.1). Lineage (GTDB taxonomy): Bacteria > Pseudomonadota > Alphaproteobacteria > Rhizobiales > Hyphomicrobiaceae > AWTP1-13. The sequence goes on from DATFXD010000463.1 coordinate 6,854, forward strand.
GGGTTATAGATCAGGCCCTGAAAGGTTGGCTCGCCGAGGCCGGCCTCGGTCAGGTGACGCGCCAACTCCGCCGGCGTCACGAACCGGTCCCAGCGGTGCGTTCCCACCGGTAACCAGCCCAGCACGTACTCGGCGCCGATGATGGCGAGGAGGTAGGCCTTGAGCGTGCGGTTGATGGTCGAGAGCAGCAACAGCCCGCCGGGGCGGACGAGGCGGGCGGAGGTGGCGAGAAACGCGCCGACGTCGGGCACGTGTTCCACCACCTCAAGGCAAATGACGCCGTCCCAGCCGAGGCCCGGCGCCAGGTCCTCGACCGCGCCGGTCCGGTAGTCGATGGCGAGGCCCTGCTCGGCCGCATGCCGCCGCGCCACCTCGACATTTTCTTGCGCCGGATCGAGACCGGTGACCTTGGCGCCAAGCCGCGCCAGCGGTTCAGCGATGAGCCCGCCACCGCAGCCGATATCGATCAGGCTGAGGCCCTCGAGCGGGCGCAGACCGCTTTTGCCGCCAAAATGCCCAATGAGCGCATCGCGCAGGAAGGTCAGCCGCGCCGGGCCGATCCGATGCAGGGCGGCGAATTTGCCGCGCGGGTTCCACCATTCCGATGCCAGCGCCGCAAAGCGCGCGCGTTCGGCGGGATCGACGGTGCCGGCGGCCGACGGGGGTGGCGACGTCATGGCGCCATTGGGCCGCCGCCGGCCGGCCGCGTCAAGCGCGCTCAGCGCCGCCGGCGCGGGCAAACAGCACCTGGGTGTCGCCCCAGCAGCGCCGATCCAGCAGCACGAACGGCGCCGGCAGCGCGATCTCGGCCGCCTTTGCCTCCTCGAGCACGACGACGGCGGCGGCAGCGAGCCAGCCGCCCGCGGCCAGCGAGCTCAGCGCCCGCTCGCCCAGGCCGTTGCCGTAGGGTGGATCGAGGAAGGCCAGCTGGGCGCGGCCGTGCTTGCCGGCCTCGCCCAAATCCGTGGCATCGCGCCTGAAGATCCGGGTGGCGCCGGTGAGACCCAGCGCCTCCACGTTGCGTCGAATACTGGCGCGCGCCGGCGCCGCCGCCTCGACGAACAGGCAGTGAGCCGCGCCGCGCGAGAGCGCCTCGAGGCCGAGCGCGCCGGAGCCAGCGAACAGGTCGAGCACGTTGATGCCATCGAAGCCGAAGTCGGCGATGCCATGCGCCAGAATGTTGAAAATGGCTTCGCGCACGCGCTCAGCCGTCGGCCGCACGGCCGCGCCCGCCGGCGCCGCCAATGTCCGCCCGCCGAACCTGCCGCCGATGATCCTCATGGTCGGGAGGGCTTGCCGCGGCGCGGCCGTTGCCGGCCGTGCGGCGGCGGCTGGGGCTGTGGCGCTTCCTCCTCGCAGCCGAGCTCGCGGGCCACGCGCGGCCCCAGCTGGTCGATCAAGACCCGGCGCCGGACCGGCGCCACCTCGCCGGGTGCCAGCTCGAGCAGCTGGAACGGGCCGAAGGCGACGCGGATCAGCCGGTTCACCGTCAGGCCGAGGCGATCGAGGATGTTGCGCACCTCCCGGTTCTTGCCCTCACGCAGAGCCAGGGTCAGCCACACATTGCTGCCCTGGGTCTTGTCGAGCACCGCCTCGATCGGACCGTAGTTGATGCCGCCGACCGTGGCCCCCTGGCGCAACTCGTCGAGCGCCGCCTGGGTCACGCTGCCGTGGGCGCGCACCCGGTAGCGTCTGAGCCAGCCGGTGGCCGGGAGTTCCAGGTGCCGGGCGAGCGCGCCATGGTTGGTGAGCAACAGCAGGCCTTCGGTATTGACGTCGAGGCGGCCCACCGAAATGACGCGCGGCAGATGCTCGGGCAGGGCATCAAACACCGTCGCCCGGCCGTCCGGATCGCGGTGCGTCGTCACCAGTCCCTTGGGCTTGTGGTAGCGCCACAGCCGGGGCGGTTCGGGCGATGGCAGCAGGGTATCGTCGACGGTGATGCGATCGTTGGCAAAGACATCGCGCGCCGGGCTCGCGAGCCGGCCGCCATTGACTTTGACCCGGCCCTGGCCGATCCAGCGCTCCGCCTCTCGCCGCGAGCACAGGCCGGCGCGGGCGATCGCCTTGGCGACGCGCATCGGCCAGCCAGCGGCACTGCCGGTGGCGGCGCGACGTTGACCTGGCGGCGATTTTTCCATCGAATAGCCAACGCTCAGGGTTGAGGATTGACCCGTTATGACATCTCGTCCCGGCGAGAGCTACATGCAGGCGGCGCTGCGGCAAGCCGAGGCGGCGGCGGCGCGTGGCGAAGTGCCGGTCGGCGCCCTGCTGGTGGCGGCGGACGGCCGCGCCTTGGCTGCGGACGGCAACCGCACGCGGGAATTGTCCGATCCCACCGCGCACGCCGAAATGCTCGTGATCCGCCAGGCAGCGGCTGCCGTTGGCTCGGAACGGCTCGCTGGCGCCGACCTCTATGTCACCTTGGAGCCCTGCACCATGTGCGCGGCGGCGATCGCATTTGCCCGCATCCGGCGCCTTTATTTCGCCGCCGCCGATGCCAAGGGCGGCGCCGTCGAACATGGACCGCGATTTTTCAGTTCACCCGCCTGTCACCACGCGCCGGAGGTGTACGGCGGGATCGAGGAGGTTGCGGCCGCGGCGCTGCTGCGGGCGTTTTTTTCTGCTCGCCGTTGAGGGCGCCGTCGCCGGCGCGCCGACTGGCGCGCCGCAGCTCGTCGGCGGGGCGAATCGGCAACAGGCCGTGGCGTTCGTAGAGCTCGGCCAGCATGTCCCAGTCCCGGAGCACGGTCTTGTAGATCCAGCGGTAGGTCGCCTGGGCGTCGGCGCAGGCAAACGCCCGTGGCCGACCGATCAAGCTGGCGGTGGCGGCGACCTCGAGCCAGTTCACCACCAAATGCAGATAGGTCGATTCGTAGTTGCGCGCGCCATCGGGCAGGCCGATCGGAGCCTCGGGGTAGCGCCGTACCAACTCGTCGAAGAACGGCGCCACCGGGTCGTGTTCCGGGGTGCCCAGCAGCCACAAATACCAATGCATCTGCTCATGCAGATAGGTGGAGAGCAACAGATCCTCGTTGTCGGCAAAGCGGTTGCCGAGCGTCAAAATCGGATGCGCGAAGGTATCGCTGCCGGGCACGATGCGCACCATCAGGGTATACTCGTAGCGGGCAAGATCATGGCGCCGGCGCAGGGCCTCAAGCAGCTCGCGCACGCGCGCGGCCTCGCGTTCGGCGTGGCTGAGGTCGACGTCGATGCGAAAGGCGTCGTTGATCGGTCGCGGGCGGCGCAACGGTTCTAGCCCCTTGCATTTCCTCTGATCGAGGCTAGCGCCGCGCGGCCGGCAACAACCCGCAAAATCGACGCCGCCGGGCGAGAAAACTGTGCGGCTGTGGCAAAACTGCAGGGCTGGGCGGCACCCGCAAGCCTCGGGGATCGGCTTGGGCCTCGCGGGTTGTGTGGTGCTGCCGCCAGCTTGCGGGGCGCGCGCGGGCTCAGATTTTGCGGGCCGGAGACAGGCGTTTCAAGCCGGCCAGCCGGCGCTTCTTGGCCGGCTCTGCCGGCGGTGGGCCGATCGGCAGGGTCTCGGCGGCCTGGCTTTTAAGCACGCGCAGCAGCTGGCGGCGCAATTGCTCTTTCGCCGGCAGTGCGGCCTTGAGCACGGCATTGAAGCGCAGAAACTGCAGCACATGAAACTCGTCGACCTCGACGTCGATATAGATGTCGGGTTGCTGCGCCTTGAGCTTCTCGCGCACGATCGAGCGCTGCAGGATCTGCGAGGAGGCCATCAGCGCCGCCAACGCCGAGGGCTGCTGGTGCTTGCCGGGGCCGGTCGAGGCGCCGCTGACGTCGATGGCGACCACGATGTCGGCCTCGTTGCGGATGACATCGAATGGCAGCGGGTTGACGAGCCCGCCGTCCATCAGGGTACGCCCCTCGCTCATCACCGGGGCGAAGATCGCCGGCAGCGCCATGCTGGCCGCCACCGCGGTCCGAACCCGCCCCTCCGAAAACACCACCTGCTCTTGGGCGTAGAAGTCGGTCGCCACCACGCGCAAGGGGATGGCAAGAGCGGCAAAATCATTGGGCACGCCGGCCGGCAGCAGCGAGCTCAAGAGCGGTTCGGGTTGCAAGAGGGCAAAGCGCACCGGCAGCAGGTTGAGGAACCGGGTGATCGGCTCGGTGCGCGCCGCCAACAACAGGCGGGCGACGTCCAGGCGTTGGCTCAAGACCGCTTGCGCGTGCGCCCGGATGGCGCGCGCCGGCAGCCCGGCGGCGTAGGCGGCGCCGAATACCGCCCCGATCGAGGTGCCGGCGATGACCTTGGGTTTGAGGCCCAGCTCGTCGAACACCTCCAGCATCAGAATGTGGGCGAGACCGCGGGCGCCGCCGCCACCGAGCGCCAAGGCGATGCTGGGACGAAGTGCGGGCGGCTTCGAGGTTTGGGTGGCAAGCGCCTGACCGGTGCCGCGTTCGGTCATCGGCGGCTCCCGTGGGCGGGCTCAGCCGGCAAGCCCCAAGAATGGCACTTGCTGGCGCTCTCGGCCGTGACCCGGCGCCCGGCCTCGCCGGTTGGCAGCATGCCCGCAAACAGCGCGACGGTCGCCTGCATCGCCTTCATCGCCTTCATGGTGCGCCCTCTTCCCGGGCCATGGCCCGCCAGCCGATGTCGCTGCGATAGAAGCCCTCGGGCCAGTCGATGTTGGCTACCGCCTGATAGGCGCGCGCGCGTGCCTCGCCCACTGTCGGAGCGCGAGCGGCCACGTTGAGCACGCGGCCACCGGTGGCGATCAGCCGATCATCGACGCGCGCCGTACCGGCATGGAACAGCGTGACGCCGGTGACGGCGGCCGCCGCGGCGAGGTCGCCGATCGCGGTGCCTCGAGGGTAGGCATCGGGATAGCCGCGCGTGGCCAGCACCACGCACAGCGCCGCATCCTCGTGCCAGCGCAGATCGAAATTGCCAAGCACACCATCGCTGGTCGCCAGCAGCGCCGCCAGCAGGTCCGATTTCAAGCGCAGCATCAGCACTTGGCACTCCGGATCGCCGAACCGGACATTGTATTCGATCAGCTTGGGTCCCGCCGTGGTGATCATCAGGCCGGCAAACAGCACCCCCTTGAACGGGGTGGCGCGCTCGGCCATGGCGCGCACCGTCGGTCGAATGATCTCCTCGATGGTGCGATCGATGAGCGCCTGCGTCATCACCGGCGCCGGTGAATAGGCGCCCATGCCGCCGGTGTTGGGGCCGCGGTCGCCGTCGAAGGCACGCTTGTGGTCCTGCGCCGTCGCCAGCGGCAGCACGTGGCTGCCGTCGACGAGCGCGAAAAAGCTCACCTCTTCGCCGACCAGGCATTCTTCGATCACCACCTCACCGCCGGCCGCGAACGCGGCTGCGACCGCGGCCCGCGCCGTGTCGCGGTCCTCAGCCACCGTCACGCCCTTGCCGGCGGCGAGCCCGTCGGCCTTGATCACGACCGGCAGGGCATGGGCCTCGACATAGGCCAAGGCGGCGCCGCGCTCGGCGAAGCGGCGGTAAGCGGCGGTCGGGATCTGCCAGTCGCGGGCGAGGTCTTTGGTAAAGCCCTTCGAGCCCTCGAGCCGGGCCGCTGCCTTCGATGGCCCGAACGCCTTGATGCCGGCGGCCGATAAGTCGTCGGCGAGGCCGGCCACCAGTGGGGCCTCGGGGCCGATCACGACGAAGGCGATATCGGCGCCCCGGCAGAAGCGCACGATTGCTCCATGATCGGTGATGTCGAGCCCGACGCAGGTCGCCAGCTCGGCAATGCCGGCGTTGCCGGGGGCACAATAAAGCTTGCTCAGCAGCGGACTTGCCGAGAGGGCCCAGGCCAGCGCATGCTCGCGGCCACCCGAGCCGATCAGGAGAACGTTCATCAGCCAGAACCCCAGCAAAGCTCCGGCAGGCCCGCGGAACGGCGGCCCCTGGAGCTTGGCGCCTCATGTATCATTGGCAAGGTCGCTGCACAAAGCCAGGGAACGGTCGTGTCCGAGCTAGCCCGCACCAACCGGCAGGCCGGTAATATTGCCGAGTTCACGGTGTCCGAGCTGTCGCATGCCATCCGGCGGACGCTCGAGGGCGCCTACGGCTGGGTGCGCCTGCGCGGGGAAATCTCTGGCTTCCGCGGCGTGCATGGTTCGGGCCACTGCTACTTCACCTTGAAGGATGACCGGGCCAGGATCGACGCCGTGATCTGGCGCACGACCTTGGCGCAACTGCGGATCCGGCCGGAAGAAGGTCTCGAGGTGATCGCCACCGGCCGCGTCACCAGCTATCCCGGCAAATCCACCTACCAGATCGTGATCGAGGCCTTGGAGCCGGCCGGCATCGGCGCCTTGATGGCGCTGCTTGCCGAGCGCCGCCACAAGCTCGCGGCCGAGGGCCTGTTCGAGACCGCGCGCAAGAAGGCGCTGCCGTTCCTGCCGCGGGTGATCGGCATCGTCACCTCGGCCGACGGCGCGGTGATTCGCGACATGCTGCACGGCTTCGGCGAGCGCTTCCCGGTGAAGGTCTTGATTTGGCCGGTCAGGGTGCAGGGCCCCACCAGCGCCAGTGAGATTGCCGCTGCGGTCAGGGGTTTTAATCAGCTGCTGCCGGCGGGCCGGGTGCCGCCACCCGATCTCCTGATCGTCGCCCGGGGCGGCGGCAGCCTCGAGGACCTGTGGAGCTTCAACGAGGAAGTGGTGGTGCGGGCCGTGGCCCAGAGCCGCATTCCCGTGATCTCTGCGGTTGGCCACGAGACCGACACCACGCTCATCGATCTGGTCGCCGATGCTCGCGCGCCGACGCCGACCAAGGCCGCCGAATGGGCGGTCCCCAAGCACGTCGAGCTCGTGCAGCAGACCGCCGACCTGACACGGCGGCTGACGCGGAGCACGCATCGGCGGCTGTTGGATCTGCGCACCCACCTCAAGGCGGCGGCGCGCGGCCTGCCCCGACGCCAAGACCTGTTGGCCTTGCCGCGGCAACGCTTCGATGCCGCCGCGGCCCGTCTGGGACAGGCCCTCAATGCCAATACGCGTGCCCACGCCATGCGCTTAACGGCCACCCAGCTTCGGTTCAAACCCCGGCTTCTCAGCATGCGCCTGGCGCGCGCGCGGGACCGGCTCGACGGGCTCGGACGCCGCACCTTGTCGGCGCTGGTGCACTCGAGCGCCCCCAAGCGGGCGCGGCTCGAGCGCGTTGGCGGCCGCCTGACGCCGTTGCCGTTGCGGTCGCGATTGTGGCGCGGGACCGAGCGCGTCGAGGCGCTCGATCAACGGCTGCGGCGCGCGCTTTCCACCCAGCTCGACACCCGGCGCGGTGAACTCGACGGTACCGCCAAGTTGCTCAAGTCGCTCAGCTATCACGGCACGCTCAAGCGTGGCTTTGCCCTGCTGCGCGACCGGCAGGGGCGCAGCATTCGCTCCGCCGCCGCCGTCAGTCCCGGCCAGCGCCTCGCCATCGAGCTTGGCGACGGACAAGTCGGGGCGCGGGCCGAGGAGATCCAAGCCGGGGCGGCGCCGCCGGCCGCGCCGCCGCGGCGGCCGAGGCCCCGCACCCGGTCGGAGGGCAACGGCGGCCAGGGTTCGCTGTTCTAGAGCAGTTCAGAAATGCCGGGGTCTTGCGACCGGGCCTATAAAGGGGAGCTTGAATGGATGTGGCAATTGCCTCCGGCCGTGCTATCACGCTGGCCTCGGCGCGCCACGGCCTGTATGCTCACGGCCAGTTATGCTGCTCCAATATCTGGGAAATTTCCACCGGATGAACCGCTTCGAAAAACTGCTCGGACTGAAGGGCGAGGCCAAGCTGCGCTACCTTGATGGTGAGTTCCAGGTCTTGAGTCCGGGCGACTTCGTGCGCTGTGCGGTGACCGGCGAGCCGATCATGCTGCCGGATCTGCGCTATTGGAGCGTGGAGCTGCAGGAAGCCTACGCCAACGCCGAGATTTCCTTCGAGCGCTTCCGCGCCCGGCGCGCCGGCGGCAAGCGGTGAGGCCTGGCGCCTTGCCCCGCACCGGCACTTAAACCCCGATCCGAGGTCGCCTTGAAACTGCGGAGTACGCCCTTGAGCGATCACCTGCCGAGCCATGATGGCCCTCGCCCGCGCCCCGGGGGGCGGTCGGGCGGCGCCTACCGCGCGCCGTTGCCGGCGGCGGTGCGAGGTGGCCGATGCGTCCGCTAGAAGGGCTGCGCGTCGTCGACCTCACGCGCGTTCTTTCCGGTCCCTACTGCAGCATGCAGCTCGGCGATCTGGGCGCGGAGGTGATCAAGGTCGAACAGCCCGGCAAGGGCGATGATACGCGCGCTTTCGCCCCGCCCTATCAGGGCGACGAGGCCGCCTACTTCCTGTCCGTCAATCGCAACAAGAAGAGCATCACGCTCGATATGAAGCAGGACGCCGGCAAGGAGGTGCTGCGCCGGCTGATCGATCGATCCGATGTGCTGGTCGAGAATTTCCGGCCCGGTGCCATGGATCGGTTGGGCTTCGGTTTTGCCGCCGTTCACGCCTGGCGGCCGTCGCTGATCTATTGCTCGATCTCCGGGTTTGGCGACAGCGGCCCGCAGAAGGACCGGCCGGGTTACGACGTGATCGTGCAGGGCGAAGCCGGGGTGATGGATCTGACCGGGCCGCAGGACGGCGCGCCCTACAAGGTCGGCACCGCCATCGGCGATCTGGTGTCCGGGCTTACCGCCGCCCAGGGCATCCTGGCCGCGCTCTACGCCGCCAAGGCCACCGGCAAGGGGCAGCACGTCAGCATTTCCATGTACGAGGTGGTGGCGGCGCTCTTGACCTTCAACGCCAGCATCTATTTCGCCACCGGCCAATCCCCGCGCCGCCGCGGCAACGAGCACCCCACCATCGTGCCTTATGAGACCTTCGAGGCCAGCGACGGCTGGATCAATCTGGGGGTCGCCAACGACGATTTGTGGCGGCGCTTCTGCAAGGGGGCGGAGCGGCCGGAGCTGGCCGCCGATCCGCGTTTCGCCAAGGCCTCCGACCGGGTGCGCAACCGCGATAGCCTGGTGCCGCTGGTGCGGGCGCTCGTCAAAGAAAAGACGCGCGATGATTGGCTGGCACGCATGGACAAGGCCGGGGTGCCGAGCGGCGCCATCCGCAGCGTCGGCGAGGTCTGCGATGGCGAGCTGTTGAAGGCGCGCGGCATGATCGCCGAGATGCCGCACGTCACTGCCGGCACGGTCAAAGCCGTCAAGAATGCGCTGCACTTGAGCGCGACGCCGCTTGACGGCTACACCGCACCGCCGACGTTGGGGCAGCACACGCACGAGGTGCTGACGCAACTGTTGGGCTACGCCGCCACCGAGGTGGAGAAGCTGGCGCGCGATCAGGTCATCTGACCGCTGGCTGGAGGGGGGAAGGTTCCATGCCGTTCGACCCGCACAAGCTCATCAATTGGTCGTTTCCCGACATCGAGCACAGCTACAGCGAAAAGGACACCATGCTCTATGCGCTCGGGCTCGGCTGCGGTTCGGACCCAAGCCAGCCGGGCGAGCTCAAGTATGTCTACGAGCACGGACTAGTGGCGCTGCCGACCATGGCGGTGGTGCTTGCCTATCCGGGCAACTGGCTCGAGAGCAAGGAATCGACCGCCGACTACAGCAAGGTGCTGCATGGCGAACAGTACCTGACCGTGCATCGGCCGCTGGCACCGGCCGCGACCGTGGTCGGCCGCACCCGCGTCACCAACGTGCTCGACAAGGGCAAGGACAAGGGCGCCGTGCTCTATGCCGAGCGGCAGATCCTGGACAAGGCCTCGGGCGCGCCGATCGCCACCATGACCTCGGCGGCAATGCTGCGCGGCGATGGCGGCTTCGGCGGCAAGCCCGGCCCCCAACCTCAACCCCACCCGTTGCCTGCGACCGCACCCGCCCTGAGCCTCGATATCAAGGTCGCTGCCAACGCCGCCCTGATCTATCGCCTGAGCGGCGACCGCAACCCGCTGCACGCCGATCCGGTGGCCGCCGCCAAGGGTGGCTTCAAGACGCCGATTCTGCACGGACTGTGTAGCTACGGCGTGGCCGGGCGCGCTATCATCAAGGCCTGTTGCGATGAGGATCCCTCGCGTCTCAAAGGCCTCCAGGTGCGCTTCTCCGCGCCGGTGTTTCCTGGTGAGACCATCCGCACCGAGATGTGGCCCGACGGCACGCGCGTCGCGTTTCGCGCACGCGTTGTTGAGCGCAACGTGGTGGTGCTCAACAACGGCCTGGCAACGCTCGGCTAACCCAGGGCGGCGGCGGTTGCCGGCGGTCAGCCGCGCAAGGAGCCATCGAGCCCCTCGTCGGGATCGCGTGCCGCCATCAGGCTCAGCGCCGCGGCGCGGGCCAGGCGCACGGTGATGGCGCGCCGGCGGGGCGCCGGCAGCTTGTGCTCGGGGGCCTGACGCAGGATCTCGCCGCCATAGCGATCGGCCACGATCAAACCGGTGTCCGGCGGCAACACCTGGTGGGGAAAGTCGGGGGCGACGGCGAAAAAGAAACGGTCGCAGAACGGCCGGTAGCTCTGCCACTTGTGGTCGAGACGGAAGTCGCTGAGGCACGACTTGATCTCGACCAGCCAGAGTTCGCCGGCCACCGAGAGGCCGATCAGGTCCGCCCGCCGCCCGCTGGCGAGCGCAACCTCGCTTAGCGGCGCATAGCCGAGGGTCTTGAAAAGCCGAGCAACGCCGCGGCCAATGGCGCTGGCGGTGGCTTGCCGCCCCTCGGTTGGTTTAGGCCGGTGCCGGGTAACACTATCCATGCCGTTAGCTTAGGGTTGGGCGACGGGCGAGAGCAACACCCCGGCGCGATTGGTGCGGCGCCGCATCGGTGATCTTTTCTTGTGGCCCACCGGCGACTATGGTGCCGCCCGGCGTCCTCGAGGGGTGGATAATCGCCATGTTTTTCAAGCGGCCGCAGCAGGACTCGCCGGGGGCCAAGGGCGGTGCAGACGTGAGCAGCGTGGCGGCACGACCACAGCCGCTGCTCGCCACCGAGCTCAGACGCGTGGTCGATCCCGCCAAACTCGGCTTCAAGACCACAGATGAGCTCGACCCCATCACCGGCCTGATCGGCCAGGAGCGCGCGCTCAAGGCCATCCAGTTCGGCACCAGCATCAAGAGCCACGACTTTAATATCTTCGTGCTGGGGCCGCCGGCGTCGGGCAAGACCACCGCGGTCAGATCGCATTTGCATCCCAAGGCCGCCACCTCGCCGACGCCACCGGATTGGGCCTACGTCTACAACTTCGACAATCCCAATGTCCCCAAGGCGCTGCAACTGCCACCCGGGCGGGCGCGCACCCTGGCCAAGGGCATGCTTGCCTCGCTCGACGAGCTGCGCGTGGTGCTGCCGGCGGTGTTCGAAGGCGAGGACTACCAGGTGCGGCGCCGGGCCATCGATGAACAATTCAGGTCGGGACAAGACGGAGCCTTCGAAACCCTCAACGCCAAGGCGCAGGCCCAGAACATCGCCCTGTTGCGCACCCCCACCGGTTTCACCATGGCGCCGATGCACGAGGGCAAGGTCGTCAAGCCCGAAGTGTTCGCCGCCCTGCCCGAGGGCATGCGCAAGGATATCGAGGTCAAAATCGAAGGCCTGCAGAAGGAGCTGCAGGCCATCCTGGAGCGCGTGCCCAAAGCCGACAAGTCGCGCCGCGCGCAATTGAGCGAGCTCAACGAGGAAGTGGCCAAGCACGCCGTGCGCGAAGCCCTCGATGATCTGGCGGCGGCGTTTGCCGACGTCAACGAAGCCATCGATTTCCTGGAAGCCGCGGGGCGGGACCTGATCCGCAACGTTGGCCTGTTCCTGGCGTCGGCCGAGGATGACAACGCCATCGTGAAGCAGCCGCTGGATGTGGCCCGCGATGCCCGCTTCCGCCGCTACCAGGTCAACGTCATGGTGTCGAGCGACAACGGGCCCAACAGCGGGGCGCCGGTGATCGAGGAGCTCAACCCCACCTACGGCAACGTCATCGGCCGCGTCGAGCACTTGGCGCAAATGGGCACCTTGATCACCGACTTCCTGCTCATCAAGCCGGGCGCGCTACACCGCGCCAACGGCGGCTACTTGCTGCTGGATGCCCGCAAGCTGCTGTTGTCGCCTTTCGCCTGGGAGTCCTTGAAGCGTTGCATCAAGGCACGCGAAGTCCGCATCGAGCAGCCGACGGAGGTGTCGGGCCTCATTTCCACCCAGTCGCTCAGTCCCGAGCCGATACCGCTCGATGTCAGGGTGGTGCTGTTTGGTGACCGCGAGCTCTACTATCTGCTGGCCGCGCACGATCCCGACTTCCTGCGCCTGTTCAAGGTGCAGGCGGATTTCGACGACACCATCAGCCGGTCGGGCGAGAACGACCAGGCCTACGCGCGGCTGATCGCCTCGATTGTCAAGCAGCACAGCTTGAAGCCGGTCGATGCCGCCGGCGTAGCGCGGCTGATGGATGAAGGCTCGCGGCTTGCCGACGATCGCGAGAAGCTCTCGATCGAGATCGGGCGTATCGCCGACATCGTGCGGGAGGCGGACTACTGGTCGGATCAGGCCAAGCGCAAAGTCACCAGCAAGCAGGACATGGCGCGGGCCATCGAAGAGCAGACGCAGCGCGCCGACCGATTGCGCGATCGGGCCCAGGAGGTGATCAAACGCGGCGTGGTGCTGGTGGACACCGAGGGCGTCCAGGTCGGTCAGGTGAACGGCCTGTCGGTGCAGCAGCTGGGCTCGTTTTCCTTCGGCAGGCCGAGCCGCATTACCGCGCGCACCCGCCTTGGCTCGGGCCGGGTCACCGACATCGAGCGCGAGGCCAAGCTCGGCGGTCCGCTGCACACCAAAGGCGTCATGATCCTGTGGGGCTTTCTGGCCGGGCGCTATGCATTGGACATGCCGCTGGCGCTGGCGGCAACGTTGGTGTTCGAACAGTCCTACGGCGGGGTCGACGGCGACAGCGCATCGTCGGCCGAGCTCTACGCGCTGCTGTCGGCCCTGGCCGAGGTGCCAATCCGGCAATCCTTGGCCGTCACCGGCTCGGTCAACCAGTGGGGCGAGGTACAGGCGATCGGTGGCGTCAACGAGAAGATCGAAGGCTTTTTCGATGTCTGCCGCGCACGTGGGCTGAGCGACAAGCACGGCGTCCTCATTCCGCGCTCCAATGTGCAGCATCTCATGCTGCGCGAAGACGTGGTGGAGGCGGTACGGCACGGACAATTCTCGGTCTATCCAGTGGCCAGCATCGATGAAGGCCTGGAAATCCTGACTGGCGTCAAATCGGGCGAGCGCGGCGACGATGGCCGCTACCCTGCCGGCACGCTCAATCGTCTGGTCGAGGACAAGCTGAGGTCGTTCGCCGAACGCAGCCGCAATTTCTCCAAGGCCGGCGTCGGTGCCGCCGAGGATGGGAAGGCCCCGACATGATCGCGCATGTGGCCTCCAGTGGCGAGGACAGCGGTCGCGTCGTGTTGCAGCTCGGCTCCCGCACGCCAAGCGTCGTCGCCCTAGATGCCGCGATCCGCATCGCGCAAGCCTTTCAATCGGAGATCGAAAGCGTTTTTGTCGAGAACCAACAACTGCTCGACTGCACGTCGTTTGGCTTTGTGCGGGAGGTTTCGCTCACCGGGCGCTGGCTCAAGACGGTTTCCCGCGAGGAAATGGCATCTGGACTGCGGTTCGCCGCCAACAATGCCCGCCGGCAGGTGGAGAAATTGGCGCGCCAGGCCGATGTGCCCTTGCGCTGTCGCGTGGTGCGCGACGATCCGCTGCGCGCGATTTCGGTGGCCTGTGCGGAGACCGGACCGTGGAACGTCGTGGTGCTGGCCGAGCCGCTGCTGCCGGGCGATGGCGTATTCTTGAAGCAGTTGATGCTCGAGATCGAGGGCGCCACCGGGCTCGGCGTGGTCGGACCCAAGGCTGAGCGCTGCAGCGGGCCGGCGATTATCGTCGTCGAGGACACCGCTGAGCTGCCGGGCATGCTGATGACCGCCGAGCGGGTGGCGGCGCTGGACAGCGGCGCCATCGTGCTGTTGCTGATGGCGACGCGCGAAGATCAGCTGGCGCAGATGGAGGGCGAGGCGCGGCTGGTGGTGGGCGGCCGCGAGGACGTCCGCATCGCCACGGCCGAGATCGATCGGGGTGAGGCCGGCGTCATGGCCGAGACCTTGCGGCGCTTGCGCGGCGGCTTTGTGATCGGCGCCTACGGCGGTCTCCTGGTGCCGGAGGACGGCGATCTGCGACCGCTGCTGGCGGCGCTCGAATGTCCGCTGTTCCTGGTCCGCTAGCCGTGAGACGGCAGGCGCCGACGGCTTGCGGCGTGCCAGCGCCTCGGGCTTGCGCCGCCGATGCGACCGGCGCCCCCCCTCGAGTTTTTAGAACATTATTTACGAGCGCCGAGGAATTGAGCGCCAAGGCGCCGGCGCAGCGGCTGGCTCCGGGCACGAAAACACTTTAATTTTCTGGTGCCGATCGCCGAAGGATCAGTTGCCGTGGCCAAATACCGAAATCTGCATGCCGGCGAGCCGGCGCCGTGGTTCGAAACGCGGGCAACGAGCCGCGAGGTGTTCGCCATCGATAGTACCGGCGGCCGCTATATCGTGCTGTGCTTCTTCGGTTCGGCCGACCCCAGGGGCAAGGCGGCGGTCGAGGTGGCGCTGGCGCATCCGAACCTGTTCGACGA
>DATFXD010000464.1:0-3889 GCA_035258605.1 Hyphomicrobiaceae bacterium
TCCTTGATCACGGCGTACTGCGGGTCGTTCTTCAGGAATTCGAGGGTGTCGGTTTGCAGAAATGCCAGATCGATGCCGCCGAGATAGAGCATGTCCCAAAGGTTCTGCATCTTGCCGCGGGCAATGACGGGCAGTACGCGCATTTTTTCGAAGCGCTCGCCCTCATCGAGCAGCGTCGACAAATCGAGGGCCGCCGTCATCAGCGGTCCGGCCAGCTGCCGCTGGGTCATCAAGGTTACGGTGCCGAGATTGGCATCGTTCTTGGATTGCCCGAGCAGCAGTTGATCCGGGGTTGGTCCCTTGCCGACACTCTCGGCCTTGGCGGACTTTGCCGTCTTCTCCCTTTGCGCCCGGGCGGCATCGGCCCAAAACACAAGCTGGCAAAGGGCCAGTAAACACAGGCAGAACCGCAACATAGGCTACTCCGCGGGTCGCGCGCTGCGAGCCAGGACGCGCGTTTAGGCGATTGACCGGCGCTCCCGCGGAGCCGGCATCCGATGATCGAGAACTTAGGTGCGTGGTTCAAGCCGCGCAATTGTTTATCAAATTGCCGCGAAGCTAGGCAGCGATTGTGTCAAGCTGATGATTACTCAGCATGGATACGAAAAATTCCTCCCAGCGCGCGCCGTCGAACCTGCAACTCGTCGTGGCGATGCGGGAACATCCGCTAGTCTTGAGCAAACGATGCCATCAGAGCATCGACCTCGGCCTGATCGGGTCCCTTGCTGCGCGCGTTGACGCGGGCGCCGGCGCCATAGCCGATCCAGAGCACGATCTCATCGGCTCTGGGAGCATCGTGGATCAGCACCGGTGTGGAATCGACGGCGTCGAGATCCCAGCCGGCGTCGAGCGGCCCATAGAGAAGGTCGACACTGGTGCCCGGCGGCCCGACTTTGGCGTGGCCGGGGATGATGACACGGCCGCGCCTAATGGCGCGGCGCATGGCCATGCCGAGGCGGGGATGGATCATGGCGGCGCCATGCTCGAGGTCGCCGCCGGTACCGACCAACGCCGCCTTGGTGTAGGAGCGCAACTCCGCCGGGACGGCGCCGAGCGCGCTCAGCGCCGTTGCGGTGAGCGAGGCGCCGAGCTCGAGCGAGTACTCGATCAGTGGCTTGAGGTCGGCGCCGGCAGCCTGCCCCGCCAGGGGGTTCGTGAACACGGCGGCAATCGCCACCCGCCGCAGCGGCGGCACGGCGGCGGCGCCGTATTCGCTTTTGATCTCCTCAACCAGGGTCACGGTCTTGCGGATGTGCATGGCGCGCGCGCTCCTTGGGTTCGTTGGCAAGCTCCGGCGAAGCCGGGGTCAGGCCGCGATCAAATCACCTTGCGCTGTTTTAGGTCCTCGACCTCGGCCGCCGAACAGCCAAGCCACTCGCCATAGATGGCGGCATTGTCGGCGCCGTGCAACGGCGCCGACGTCAGCGCCACCTTGCTGTCGGACATACGCAACGGCCAGCCCGGCACCGTCACCGGCCCGCGCACGGGGTGCTCGACGTCGCACATCATACCGCGGGCCTTGAGGTCCTCATCGTTGATGAGCTCGAGCGTGTTGAGCACGGCCCCGCAGGGAACGCCGGCGCCGGCGATGATCTCCATCACTTCGCGCTTGCTGCGCTTCGAGGTCCAGTCCGTGATGGCAGCGTCGACCACCGCCTGGTTCTTGGCGCGGGTGGTCCCGTCGCTCATCCTGGGATCGGCCAACAGATCCTCGCGCCCGATGGCCTGCGTCAGCCGGCGCCAATGCTCTTCGTTGCCGCGCGAGGCAAAGATGTAGCACCAATCGTCGAGCCCGCCGGGGGCACACTTGTAAAGCCCACCCGGCGCGGTGCCGACGACGCCGTTGCCGCCGCGCGGCAGCACATCCTTGCGTGCCGCCTGGCGGCTCATCGGCGTGCGGCAGTAGTTCAACATCGCATCACGCATGGCGATCTGGATGTGCTGGCCGCGACCGGTGGTCCGGCGTTGATAGAGGGCGGCCAGGATGCCCATGGCGCACAACATGCCGGTGCCGGTGTCCCCGATGGTCGGACCCGGCCGGATCGGCGGCCCGTCGGGGTGGCCGTTGACGCCCATGGTGCCGCCCATGGCCTGGGCGATCATGTCGAAGGCGAGATAGTTGGCGTGCGGGCTTTCCGGCGCAAATCCCTTGACCTGGGCGAAGATCAGCCGCGGATTGATTTGGCTGAGCCGGGGATAGTCGAAGCCCAGGCGGGCAAAGGTGCCGGGCGCCATGTTTTCTGCGAGCACGTCGGCCTTGGCGATCAGCCGCTCGAGCAGCGCCTTGCCCGCCTCGCTCTTGAGGTTCAAGGTGATGCTGCGCTTGTTGAGATTGTAGTAGATGAAATAGTGGCTATCGGCATCGGCGCGATCGCTGAAGCCCCAGCGCCCCGGCTCGCCGCGGGTGGGCTCCTCGACCTTGATGACATCGGCCCCGAGCCAGGCCAGAGCTTCCGTACACGATGGGCCCGCCTCGAATTGGGTGAGGTCCAGCACCTTGATGCCGGCCAACGCCGGGGCCGTGTCGGATTGAGCTCTGCCTTGGGTTAAAGTGTCTTGCATGACGTTTACTCCCATTACCCTCAATCGATCTGTTTGCCGGTGGCCCGCACGGGGCCGGCAGCCGGCGCATGGGCGATGCTAAAGGGCTCGAGCACAGCGGGGACAGGCTTGCCGAGCACCCAATCGGCGAGCAAGGCGCCGCTCCAGGGTCCCATGGTCAGACCGCTTGGCCCCAGGCCGTTGGCAACATAGAGCTGATCAACCCCTGGTACCGGGCCAAGCTTGGGACGGTTATCGGCGGCCAATGGCCTAAATCCGATGCGAATCTCCGCCAACGTCCAGGCGGCGAGACCTGGCGCCACGGCGAGCCCGGCGTTGAGCACCTGGGCCACACCCTCGGCCGTCAGGCGATGGTCAAAGCCGGAGTTGGTCTCGCGGCTGGCGCCGACGACGACGCGCGCATCCTCGAAGGCCAGGAGATAATAGCTCGAGAGCGGCAACAGCACGGGCCAGCGCGCGGTATCGGTATCGGGCCGGCGCAAATGGACGATCTGCCCGCGCTGCGGGGCGACGGCGAGCGCGACGCCGATCGGTTGCAACAGGCTCGGCGCCCAGGCTCCGGCTGCCACCACCACGCGCTCGGCCGCGATCAGCTCGCCGCCGACGCGCACGCCCGCGACACGGGTGCCGTTGAGGACAAGATCCGCCGAACCGTTAAGCACCGTGGCCTGCCATTTCTGGGCGGCGCGCACGAGGGCAGCGGCCAGGCGGCGACCGTCGACGCGAGCGCCGCCCGACACGAACACGGCCGCCTGGTCGCGGCGCAGTGGCGGGAACAGGGCGCGCGCGGCGTCGGGCGCGAGGCGCTCGACCGCGCCCACCTCCGGCCAATCGCGGGCGCGAGCCCGCGCCCGGCGCTCGACGGCATCGAGGTCGGCGGGATCAGCGGGAACATAGAGGCCGCCGACCCGGGCGTAGCCCAGATCGTGCTCGCCGTCCTCGGCGAGCAGGGCCACGAGCCGGGGATAGTAGCGCGCGCCACCGGCTAAAAGCGCATAGTTGGCCTCGTCTTCGACGGCGGAGCCCCAGGGGCAGACGATCCCGGCGCCGGCGGCGGTGGCACGCCCCTCATCGCCACGGTCGACAAGGGTGACGGTCGCACCCGCCCGCGCCAGATGATAGGCGGTACTGGCGCCGAGGATACCGGCCCCGATCACCACGACCTTCATGAGCCGATGCCTCGCTCACGCCGTTGCGGGTCATTCGTCATGGTCCGGCCGGCCTCTCCTTCGATGGCAACTGCCACGCCAGCAGGAGGCCGGCGCTGGCCACCACAGCGATCGAGGCCGATGGCACACCTGGGCGCCGGCGCGTCGCGGCGTCAGGT